>JAHBYY010000019.1 GCA_019635715.1 Rhizobiaceae bacterium
TCACAAGAGCCAAGGGTCGCCGCGGAGATCATTCTGGTCGCTCAAGCCGTCTTGTCGTGGGACGGATGTGGGCTAAGGGCAGGGCTGCGTCCGATCCAAGGTCGTTTCCCTTCAATGTCACGCGCGGTTCAATGCACAAGCCGTTCATCGCCAGTTTGAAGCGCACCGCGCTGCTCTGCATCGATCTGCAGGAGGAGCACCGTTGCGACGAGCGCTATCTGGTGGATGGATATGGCGACGTCCTCGCCAAGGTCGCGCGGCTGCAGGCGGCGGCGCGCGCGGTTGGTGTGGCGGTCGTGCATCTCGCCTATATTGTCGATGCGGGCAAAGTGCCGCTGCGGCGCTTCCATCCGCTGATGGCGGATGGCCGTTCGGCGTTCAGCGACGCAGCCGACCCCGGCACCGCGATCTGCCCCGAAGTGGCGCCGGTCGGGGGCGAGGCTGTTCTCGTCAAGGCAAATGCCAGCGCGTTTTCCCATGCCGACTTCGAGCCCGTGCTGCAGGAGAGGGCGATCGAGACGCTGATCGTGACCGGCGTCTGGACGGAGGCCTGCGTCGCGGCGACTGTCAAGGACGCTGTCGATCGGGGCTTCCGGGTGGTGCTGGTGAAGGACGCCTGCGGCAGCGGCACGCATGCGATGCATGCGACCGCGATCATCAATCTCGCCAACCGCCTCTATGGCGGGGCGGTGGTCGACAGCCTGCAAGCCCTGACATTGCTGGCAGACGGACACGTCGCCGCCTGGCAGGTGGTCGGAGCGGTGCCGCTGCGCTTTGGCTTCGACGACGCGGCCGAGGTTTACGCCGGCCTTTGAGCCTCAACGGTCTACGTCGTTGAGCGCCGTGGTGACGATCTGGGTGGTCGTCCACATGTGGGACGCGATCGCGGCGCAGGCACGCGTCGCATCGCGCGCGATCACGGCCTCGGCGATGTTCCGGTGTTCGAGCGCGACATCGCGCTCGGTGCGCGCCAGCGGCACGGAAAGCTGGCGGTAGCGTTCGCTCTGGTCGTAGAGCTGGGCGCGGATGCGCAGCAGCCAGCGGTTGCCGCAGGCCGAAACCAGCGATCGGTGGAACTCGCGATGCGCCTTAACCCAGCGCTGGTCGAGCACGGCCGGATCACCGGGCATCGTATAGGGCGTATGACTCAGCCGGTGCAGGGCAGCGACGATGTCGGTCTCCCAGTCCAGGCCGCCCTTGTCGATGGCGAGCTTCAGGCACTCCTGCTCGATACGCACGCGCGCGTCGGTGAGTTCGGCGAGATCCTCGGGAGACACGTCGGCCACGGTATAGCCGCGCTGCGCCTTGGCGTTGACGAGGCCTTCGGCCGAGAGTTTTGACAGCGCCTCGCGCACCGCGCCGAGGCTCACCTCGTATTTCTGGACGAGCGCCTGGATGTTGATCTTCGATCCGGGAAGCAGGCGGCACGAGATGATGTCGTGGCGCAACTGCTCATAGACGTCGTTTGCGATGGTGCGGGCGACTGGATCCATTCTCAATACCGTTCGGGACAGATCCGACGTAGTCCATCCGCTGCTTCGGCGCCACTGCGCCCGATGCCTTGCCCCCCGATTCCCGTGAATAGCCGTCCGCGCCGGCCCGAGGTCCGGCCGGTGGAAGGCAGGGCAGGGCAGGGATGGCGCGGCACGCTATTCGGCCTCGTAGTTTCTGGCGAAATCCTCGGGAGGCGTCGGCCCCCACATGTAGAACGAATCCTCCGGATCGTGGTCCTGCGACTGCCAGTCCATGTCGACGGGAATATAGTCGATGTCGCAGGAATATTCGGCGTAGCTGCCCCACGGGTCGCGCACATAGTGGAAGAAGTTCGAACCCAGAACATGCCGTCCCAGGCCCCAGCCGCGGACAAAACCCTTGTCGGCCATCTGCGTCGCGCCCTGTCCGACCTGGTCGATGAGCGGGACGTCCCAACTGGTGTGATGCAGGCCAGGCGCGGACGAGCGGACGAAGGCCAGCATGTGATGGTCGCTGCCGTGCCTGCCGTGCATGAAGGCGATGTTGTCGCCGGAGCGGTCGGACAGGCCCATGCCCAGGGCGCCGACATAGAAATCGATCGCCTTCTGGATGTCGCGGGTGAAAATCAGAATGTGGGCGAGCCGCGTCGGGCGCACTTTCGCAGCCTTGCTGCGCAACGGCGCGCCAACGATACCCGGCGGGGTCGAGACGTGGCCGCCATGCGCCTTGAAATCGGGCGAGGTCTTGGAGGTGACCACCAGCTCAATCAGATTGCCGTCCTGATCGCGGAACCACAGGCCGTTCGATTCGAAGCCCTTGGGCGGAGCGAGAAGCTTGATGCCGAGGGACTCCAGATGATGCTTGAAGCGCTGCAGGTCTTGCTCGAACACACCGAAGGACAGGTGCTGCAACTGCTTGCGGCCACCTTCGACGAAATAGCCCCAGTCGTGGTCGGATCCGTCGGTGCGCACGGCATAGCCGGCGCGATGGTCGACGACATCGAGGCCGAAGGCGGTGTGGAACCGCTCCGCCTCATGCAGGTCGGGCACTGCCATGACGAAGTGATTCACCGAGTGGATGCCGAGGAAGTCTCCGCCGTCGTTGCCCGGCTGGCGCCTCCGAATTGCCGTCATGGAACTCCTCCTCGCAGGTCCATCTGCGCCGCGTTTGGATGGCACGGCCGACCCGATTGATTAAGGAAAATATATTTTCAAGTCAATGATACGATATAGCCATGCCGCTATCGCCTGAAAGGCGTCGGCTGGTAGGCGGCCAGCCGCCAGCGGCCGTTCGTCTTCATCCAGACTGCCATGCAGGAATTGTCGATTCTGCGCAGTTCGGGGCCGACCGACGCGGTGGCGCGCATGGTGCCTGCAACGACAGCGCAGCCGTCGCGCGCGATGATCCGGTCGCTGGTGTGGTGGATCTCGTGGTAGACGAAGACGCCGCGCGCCACCTTGTCGAGATAGCTCGCCTTGCCGTCGCGGTCGCCGAGCGAATGGGTGTAGACCAGGTCGTCGTCGAGCATCTCGTCGAGCGCGGCGACGTCGGATGCCAGCATAGCGGCATAGCGCCTGGCCTCCAGCGTCTCGATCGTTTCGATCAGTGTGTTCTGCCCTGCGGGATCTGCGGTGGACATGGCTCTCTCTCCTTCGGCTTCAGTCTGCGACCGCAGGTGCGAACGGCATGGAATGCTCGACCCAGATGCGCGGCGGCAGCGCCCCCCAACGGTTGACCACCTTGGGATTGGACAGGTTCTCGCCGGGATCGGCGATGCGGACCTGGTGGTTCTCGTCCTCGATGACCTCCATCTCGGCGATGCACTCCACCAGGAAGCCCGACCGGTCGATGTAATAGGCGAAGAGATTGTCGCCGGCACCATGCCGGCCCGGACCCCAGACGAGGAAGCGCCCTTCGGCGTCCAGCGTGTCGCCGAGCCGCTTGAAGTCGTCGAAACTGGCGAATTCCCAACTGAAATGATGCAGGCCGGACTTGCCCTTGACCGTCGCCAGCGTGTGGTGACGATTGTCGGCGGCCCGCAGCCAGATGATCTCGTGGCCCTTGGTGCGCTCGGACTGGCGCACGCCGAGCACGGCCTCGAGCTCGCGGCTGATCTTTTCGGAGTCGCGGCTCGACAGGTTGATGTGGTCGAGGCAGCGCGGGTGGATGCCGGGGCCCGTGTAACGGACCGGCTGGCTGAGCGGCATCGGCGTGTGAACCTCGAAGACGTGCCCCTCGCTGGTCGCGAAGGTCACCGACCGCTCGATGCAGTCGAGCGACGGGCGCTGCGACAGCAGCGGCAGCCCGGCATCGCGGACACGGTCGCGCACGGCGTCGACGGCGGCGGCATCGTGGGCCTGCAGACCGATGGCGCGAACCTCGTCGGCCGTGCCTTCGTGCAGGACCAGCTCGGCATGCCGCTGGTTGGAGGTCAGCAGGGCCCGGCCGCTCTGGCGCTCGACCAGCCGGACGCCGGCGATGGTGCGCGCATCGTCTATGGCGGTGCCGATGTCGGTGACGTTGAGGGCGACATAGCCCAGCCTCTGGACCAGCGGCTTCATGAGAAATCCTCCCGAATTCGCGCCCGCGCTGCTGCGCGCGGTCTACTTGACGATGCCGATCTTGCTGCGATCGGTGGTGACTGCAACAGCGATCAGGATGATGACGCCGAAGGCGACGTCCTGGGCCGCGCCGGGCAAGCCGGCGATGGTGGTGCCGACGCGCACCATCACGGCGGTGAGGCCGCCGATCAAGCTCGCCGACAAGCCGCCGACGCCGCCGGAAATCGCCGTGCCGCCGACAACCACGCCGACCAGCGCCGGAAGCAGCAGGTTGCTCGCCATTGTCGGTGCCGAATAAAGCGTCTGCGACAGCAGCATGAGGCCGCCGAGCGCGGCGCACATGGAGGAGATGGCGAAGGCGTAGGCGCGCGTCGTGTCGCGTCCGACGCCGGACATATAGGCGGCGAGTTCACTCGCCCCGAAAGCGTAGACGTCGCGGCCGGCACGGGTGAAGCGCAGGACGAGCGCCAGCACGACCCAGACGGCGAGAACCGTGAGGAAGGCGTTCGGCATGCCGGCGGTCCGCCCGCCGAGGAAATCGAACGGTCCAAGGCCCGGCCCGATGCCGATCGTCGAGGCGTTGCTGAGATAGAGCGCGAGGCCCGAAAACACGCCCAGCGTGCCCAGCGTCATGACGAAGGACGGGATCTGCAGGCGTCCGATCAGCCAGCCCTGCAGGGCGCCGATCAGGCCCGCCCCGAGGATGACCGCCGGCACCGCGGCGGAGCCGAGTACCGGCATGAGCAGCGCTGCCACCACCGCGGCGAGCGACGCCATCGCCGCGGCCGACAGGTCGATGCAGCCGAGCAGGACCGGCAGAGTCGAGCCGATCACCAGGATCAGCAGCGGTGCGGCGTCGAAGAGCAGCGCGTTGACGGCGCGCCATTTCAGGATGCCCGGCGCGATCGAGACGACAAGGGCGAAGACGACCGCCAGCACGATCGCCGGTCCCAGTGTGCGCAGCAGGTCGCCGGGCGTTCGCAGCGAGGGGAAGAGGCGGGAGATTGCGGAGCGATGTGTCATGTCGAAGTCGCTTCCATGTCCGGGAGGGCTCGGCGCGAGGCACCCCCACCCCTTACCCCTCCCCACAAGAGGGAGGGGAGCGTCGACGTCTCAAAATCCCCCTCCCCCTTGTGGGGAGGGGTAAGGGGTGGGGGTGCGCCGAAAGCAAAACCGGCAGGGAATCTCATTGTCATCCTCTCACACCATCGCCTTGACGATGTCTTCCTCGGACGGACGGTCGGATTGCACGTCGTCGAAGCGGCGGCTGACCCGCCCGTCACGCAGCACCAGGATGGTGTCGGAGAGCGTCACCATCTCGTCCAGCGTGTCGCCGACGAAGACGATCGACAGCCCGTCCTCGGCCAGTTGGCGGATGGCGTTGAACAGGTCGGCGCGCGCGCCAGGATCGAGGCCGCGCGTCGGATGGTCCAGGACCAGCAGCTTCAGCGAGCGCCCGAGCAGCCATTTGGAAAGGACCGCCTTCTGCTGGTTGCCGCCGGATAGCTGGTCGATGCGGTGGTCGAGCGACGGCGTCTTGATCTTCAGGCGCTGCGACCACTTCTCGGCCTCGCGCCGTTCGCGCGCCGGCGCGAGCAGGACGCCGCCATGGCCGTACTCCGAGCCGAAGGTCACCGTCATGTTGGCGGCGACGCTCATGCCCTTCATCATGCCCTCGGTCTTGCGTTCGGCGGGCACGTAGCCGATGCCCAGCCCGACCGCCCCGCGCGGCGACGTCAGACGGACCTCGCGGCCTTCGACGGCGATCCGGCCCTGATAGGTCTCCTCGACGCCGAAGATCGAACGGCACACGGCTTCCGCGCCGGAGCCCTGCACGCCGATCAGGCCGACGATCTCGCCCGGCGCCACGGAAAAGCTCACTTCGGCGACCTTGCCCGGCACGGTGAGGTCGCGCACCTCCAGCCGCTTGCCGGCGTCCATTGCCGGCGGGTTGAGGCGCGGCAGGATGGAGCCGGCACGCTGGCGTCCGACCATCAGCTCATAGAGCTCGTCCGGATCGGTCTCGCCATGCCTGCGTTCGGCGACGTTGCGGCCGTCCGAGAGGACATAGACGCGGTCTGATATGGAAAGGACCTCGTCCATGCGGTGCGAAATGAACACCACCGAGGAGCGTGCCTTGAGCCGCCGGACCTGGCGGAACAGGGCCTGGATCTCCGAGGGCGTCAGCACCGAGGTCGGCTCGTCGAACAGAACCACCAGATGGCCGTCGACCAGTTCCTCGAGCGAGAGCACCTTGGCAAGCTCGACCATCTGGCGCTGGGCGAAGGTCAGCTCGTCGACCGGCGTGTCGGGCGCGACCGCCAGCTCGACCTTCTCGAGCTGCCTGCGCGCCGCGTCGTTCATGCGCGTGCGGCGGTAGAAGCCGAGCCGGGCGAAATCGGTCGGCTTGTCGATGAACAGGTTCTCCGCGACCGTCAGATTGCCGATCAGCGACTGCTCCTGGTGCACGAGCCCGATGCCGGCGCGGGCGGCCTGGAGCGGCGAGCCGAAGCGGACCGGCGCACCGCGCAGGCGGACCTCGCCGCTGCTCGGCTGGTGCAGGCCGCCGATGATCTTCATCAGCGTCGACTTTCCCGAACCGTTCTGCCCGATCAGGCCGAGCACCTCGTGGGCGTGCAGGTCGATGTCGACGTCGTCGAGCGCGGTGACGCCGGGAAAGTGCTTGGAGACGCCGCGCAGGGTGAGGATGGCGTTCATTTCACCACCCTCGTCTTGCGGCGCAGGTGCCAGGTCGACGCCGCGACGGCGACGACGATGACGACGCCTTCGATGGTCTTCTGCAGCAGCGGATTGGTTCCGGTCTGCACGAGGCCGTTGCGCAGCGTGACCAGCACGAGAACGCCGACCAGCGAGTGAAGCACCCCGCCGCGGCCGCCGGACAGCAACGTCCCGCCGATCACGCAGGCCGCGATGCCGGGGAACAGAAGTCCCTCGCCGGCGAGCGGGTTGCCGACGCCGATCTGCGCCGCGGTGAAGATGCCGGCGACGCCTGCCATCGCGCCGCAGATGGCGAAGGCCGCGACCTTGTAGAGGCCGACATTGATGCCGGCGAGCCGGACCAGTGCTTCATCGGCGCCGATGGCGAAACCGATGCGGCCGAGCCTGGTGCGGCGCTCGACGACGAGGGCGACGAGGGCGATCGCGACCGCGAGATAGACGAGGGCGCTGATGCCGAGATGCTTGTCGAGGGCCAGTCCGACGAAGCGGCCATCGAGGATCTGCGGCTGCCGCGACGGGAACAGCAGCGCCGCGAGGCCGAGCGTGATCAGCCACATGCCCAGCGTGACGATCAGCGAGGGCATCCGCAGATAGGCGTAGAGCATGCCGTTCAGCAGTCCGAAGCCGAGTCCGGCGCCGATGGCGACCAGGACGGCTCCGAGGCCGAGATCGTAGGGCGTGATGCTGTTGGCGATGAGGATCGCCAGCAGGATGTTGGTGAGCGATGCGACGCCCTCGCCAGACAGGTCGATCGAGCCCTGCACGAGCACGAAGGTCAGGCCGACCGCGATGATCGCCGGGACGGCCGCCGATTCGAGGATCGCCTGCAGGTTGGCGACCGACAGGAAGTTGGGAGCCATCATCGAGAAGACCAAAACCATCGCCGCCAGGGCGACCAGCGGCCCGGCCGACTTCAGCGCCCGCCCGAGGCCGGCGCCGGCGGTCCGCCGCTGCGCTCCGGCTTCCCCGACGTTCGGGGAAGCCAGGGCACCGGCATCCGCGGAGAGCAGACGCGTCTGTTGCATGATCGCAGGCTCAGTTCACGCCGACGGGGATCTGCCCCTTGGAGCGGGCCCAGAAGTTCGCCTTGAGCGCCTCGTAGCTGTAGGCCGCCGGGTCGGGCTGGCTCTCCAGCATCTCGTCGACATTCTCCTTGGTGGCGAGCGTCTGTTCCAGGAAGAAGTCGCGCTGGGCTTCGGTCATGTCGGCGATCTTGAGGTCGCCCGAGGCCACCGCGTAGGCGAGGGCGGCGGACACCGCGCCGTGCATGTGCGAGCTGATGCGCATGCTCGAAAGCATGTCGCCCGACTGGATCAGCTTCAGCACGTCGCTGGAGCCGTCGGAGCCGGTGACCGGCACCTTGCCGGCAAGGCCCTTCTCGCGCAGCGCTGCGACCGCGCCGAGCGCCATGCCGTCGTTCTGCGCGAAAATTCCCTTCAGCCCGTCGCCATAGCGGGCGATCCAGGTGCGGGTGATGGTCTGGCCCTCCGTCTGGCCCCAATTGCCGATCTGGGTGTCGAGGATCTTCATGCCCGGGCATTCCGATACCGCCTTCAACAGGCCGATCTCGCGCTGCTTGGAGGGCGGGTTGTCCGGTGTGCCCTTCAGCACGGCGATGCCGCCTTCGCCGCCGATCGCCTTGCACAGCGCCATGCCGTTCTGGTAGCCGGAATCGATGCCGTCGAAGGAGATGTTGGCGATCCAGGCTTCGGGGGCCGTATCCCAGGGATGGATCTCCTCCGGGCGGTTCCACATGGTCGTCATGAAGGCGCCGGCCGCCTCGGCGCGCTCGACGAAGGCTTTTGTGAAGGCGGTCGAGTCCGGGAACCAGGCAAAGGCGCAGCCTTCGCAGCCGGCCGCCAGGATCGCGCCCAACTGCTGCATGTGCTTCTGGCCGTCGAAGCCGCTCTCATAGACCTCGACCTTGGCGCCGACCGACTTGGCGACCTGCTCGGCGCCCCAGATGACCTCCTGCCAGTATTCGCTGCTCGTCGTACCGACGGCGAGGTAAATGGTCGTCGGCTTGTCCTGCGCGATCGCCCGATCGGTGGCCATGGCGCCCAGCGTGATGGTGGCAGCCGCCATCAGGGCGGCTGAAAACGTGTTCAGCAGTCTCACTTCGTCCTCCCGAGATCGAATTCCGTGCGCCGGCCGCTCCCGGCGATCAGCGCATGACCTACAATCCGGCAGAAAATCTATTTTGTAAAGTCGAATAAATTATACATCGCAAAAAGTGATGATATACAGGTGGCGGCAAGGCGGGCGACGCCTCGAGCCGGACATGGAGGACGCGGATGGCCGAGAGTGAACTGGTGCTGGTGACCGGCGCGACCGGGCGCACCGGCAAGGCGGTGATCGCGGCGCTTGCGGCAAGGGGCGCCCGCGTGCGTGGGCTGTCGCGCAAGGCCGCGACGGCCGATGGCGGCCGGGGCGCGGAGACGGCGGTGGCCGATCTTGCCGATCCGGTTGCACTGCGGGCTGCGGCAGAAGGCGTCGACCGCATCTACCATATCGGGCCGCGCTTCAACGACCGCGAGGTCGAGTACGGCGCCAATGTGCTCGCCGCCGCCAAGAGCGCCGGGGTCCGGCATTTCGTGCTGCATTCGGTCTTCCATCCGCAGTGCCGGACGATGGTCCACCACCGCCAGAAGCTCAGGCTGGAAGAGATGCTGGTCGAATCCGGCGTGCCCTACACGATCCTGCAGCCGGCCATGTACATGCAGAACATCGCGCTGGAATGGCCGAAGATCGAGGCTGAGGGGATCTATGAGCGGCCCTATCGGGTCGACCTGCCGATGGCGATGGTCGACATCGTGGATCTGGCGGCGGCCGCCGCCGTGGTGCTGACCAGCGAGCGCTATGTCGGCGGGTCGTATGAACTGGCGGCGGACGGTTCGATGTCGCACGCCGCGATGGCCGAAGTGCTGGCGCGGCTGCTGGGCAAACCGGTGCGCGCGGCGCGCTACGCGCCGTCGGAATGGCGGCGGCGCAATGCCGCGCGCTTCCCCGAAGATTACCTCAAGATCTACGCGGCGATGTGCCGGCACTACGACCGGTTCGGCCTGCCCGGCGGCAACGGCGCGTCGCTGTCGATGATCCTGGGGCGCAGCCCGGCGACCTTCGAGGGCTTTGCGCGGCGCTTCATCGCGGAGCGGAAGGGGTAGCCGCCGGGGACAGTTTCCTTTTTTCGGCAGAAAGGCGGCAGCGTTTCAGATGTCGAGCAGGCCGAAAAAGGTAAACTGTCCCCTGAGCCCTTCCCCCGAGCCCCCTCAAGCCAAGCGGGCGGGACGCGCAACGCATCCCGCCCGCTCCAGGAAGACCGATCTCAGGCCGCCGCCACCTCGACGCCGGCTTGGGCGAGAACCTTGCGCGAGGTCTGCGCCGACTTCACGCCGGCGTCGCGCGCCGACAGGGCGTCGGCTTCCAGCGAGAAGACCTCGGGCCCGACATGGCGCAGATTGCCCTTGGCCGCGACGATGCGGATGATCTCGACCACGTCCATCTCGCCTTCGCCCGGGAACTTGCGATGGTTGATCGTGTCGTCGAACAGCGAGTGGCCGACCTGCCGCCGCGGGCCGTCGTCGATCTGCATGCCGGCCAGATGCTTGCCCGGCAGGTTCTTCAGCAGGTCGAGTTCGTAGGCCCCCTTCGAGAAATGCCAGACGTCGACGAGGATGCCCGCATTTGACGGGTTGACGCCGCTGACGATCGCCCAGGCGTCCGAAAGGTTGGGCATGCCCCAGAACGGCATGAATTCGAGATCGATCCAGTAGCCGTGGTGCTTGGCCCGGTCGCACAGCCGGCCGAAGCCGTCGATCAGGCGCGGCAGCTCGACCGTGCCCTTGTCGTAGCCGGCGACGGCGAGGATCGAGGTCAGTCCGAGCTTCTCGCACATGCGGAAGGAGTGGTCGGTGCTGATGTCGAAGCGGGCGCGCAGCTCCGGCGTGCATTCGGCGGGAACACGGATCGGCGCCCAGTCGGTCAGCGAATCCAGATAGCGCAAGGGTGCGCCGGCATCGGCCGCCATGGATTTCATGTCGCCCGGCGTCAGGCCGGATTCCAGCGCGTCCTGGTAGGTCTCGGGCGCGATGGCGAGGCTGGTGAAGCCGCCGGCCCGGGCGGCCTCGACATGGCCGCGGAAGCCGTGGACCCGCGCCGAGGCGGGCCAGAAGACGAAGTCGGCAGGTGATGACATCTTGATACCTCGGAGATGGGATTCGACGGGGTGGTGCCGGCGATCGGAAAGGCGCGAGGGCTCGACGGCCGACGCAGTTGCGCCGGCCGCGGCCTTGTTCTCAGGCGATCCGGGTTCAGGCGGCCCTGGACGGTCCGAAACGGTGCGGGATGCCGGCCTTGTCGAAGACGTCGGCCATCGCCACGCGGCTGCGATTGCCGATCTCGTCGGCCGACAAGGTATCGTACAGCGCCGAGAAGGTTTCGGGGCCGTAACGGTTGAGGCCGCCGATGCGATGCAACTGCTGCAGCAGTTCGACGACCGGGAAGCCGCCGGTGCCGGCGTCGACGCGATGGAAGATGCAGTCGTCGAGCAGCGTGCGCCCCGGCTTCAGGGTCGCGTCGGCATCGGCGATCTGGACGGTCGAGATCCTGTCGCCGGGGATCGTGTCGAGCAGCGCCGGATCGGGGTTGCCGCGCAGATAGTGCCAGAAGTCGAAGACGATGCCGCTGTTCGGCTTGTCGGCGGTCTTGACGATCTTCCAGGCGCGGGCCAGGTCCGGCAGGCCCCAGAAGGGAATGAACTCCAGGTCGCAGCGGATGCCGAGACCGGCGGCGCGGTCGCAGGTTTCGGCAAAGCCTTCGATCAACTGGTCCATCGACACCTGGCTTTCCGGGCAGGTGATGATGCAGCTCATGGAATCGACCTTGAGCGTCTCGGCGATGCGGAACCAGTCGTCGCCGTCGAAACCGAAGAAGCCGAGCGCGAAGGCCGCGGGGTCGAGATTGTCGGGCAGCCAGTGCGTCGCCCAGCGGCTGTAGGGATCGAGCTGGGTGAGCTTGACGCCCTCGTCGTCGGCCATCGACAGCATATCCTTGGTGGTGACGCCGTCGGCCAGCCAGCGGCAGTAGTTCCACGGGGTGATCGAGATGGCGTCGCAGCCCGCCAGCCGCGAGGCCCGCAACTGCTCCTTCAAGGGCAGCGAACGAACCGTTCCCACCCACATGATCGTCGACGACTTGTCCATGGTCTTCTCCCTTGCAACCTTCCGGCCCGGCGCGCTGCGGCGTCAGAAACCCTCGAAAACGATCTTCCCCGTCACCGAGCCTGCCTCGATGTCGCGATGCGCCGCAAGCAGGGCGGCCGCGTCGGCGCGGCCGCGGCGGCTGGTCAAGGTCGTACAGACCTTGCCCGCGTCGACCAGACCGGCGAGTTCGCCGAGAATGCGGCCCTGCTCGTCCATGTCGGCCGTCTGGAACAGCGAGCGCGCCATCATCGAATGCATGTGCAGCGCGATGGATCTTGTCTTCAGGGCCGTGACGGGAAAGGGGTCGGGATCATCGAGAACGCCGATGCCGCCGAACGGCAGGACGAGGTCGGCGAACTGGTCCTGGTGGCGGGGCGTGTAGGCCAGCGCCATGAGCAGATCGACGCCCTTGAGGTCGAGCGCTTCGACCTGTGGCTTGAGCGGCCGGCGATGGTCGATCACATGGTGGGCGCCGAGGTTGCGGCACCAGTCCGCCGTTTCCGGTCGTGACGCGGTGGCGATGACTGTCAGGCCGGTCAGCGCACGGGCGAGCTGGATCGCCATCGATCCCGTACCGCCGGCACCGCCGATGACAAGCAGCACACGCGTGTCCGCGGCCGGATTGCGGCGCGCCCCGAGGCGATCGAACAGCAGCTCCCAGGTCGCCAGCGTCGTCAGCGGCAGGGCTGCGGCCTCGGCGAAGCCGAGGCTCTGGGGCTTGATCGCGACCAGCCTCTCATCGACGAGCTGATATTGCGCATAGCTGCCCTGGCGGGCGACCGAGCCGGCATAGAAGACGGCATCGCCGGGCTGGAAACCGCGCACGGCGGATCCGGCCTCGACCACGATCCCGGCCGCGTCATATCCCGGCACTTTCAGCCTGCCGCCCGTATCCATGATGCGGCGCAGCTTTGCGTCGAGCGGATTGACCGAGATTGCGCGGATGTCGACCAGCAGGTCGCGGCCTTCCGGCGACGCCGGCCGAGGCAGGTCGACATCGACCAGCGCATCGGCAGTGTTCGCCGGGCCTGCCTTGGTGAAGCCGACGGCTTTCATCGTCGCGTCCATGCTTCTAGAGCAGGCTGCGGATCGAACCGCCGTCGACGCCCCAGATCGACGAGGTCACGAAGGAGGCCCGCTTGGAAGCGAGGAAGACGATGATGTCGGCGACCTCTTCCGGTTCGCCCATGCGCTCCAGCGGCAACTGGCGCAGCTTCATCTCATGGTCGACCGCCTTGCGCGGCGGCATGCCGTGCAGCTCTGAGAGCGCGTCGGCGAACCCGCCCGGCCGCGACCAGAGCGGGCTCCAGATCGGCCCGGGTGCGACCGCGTTGACGCGGACGCGCGGCGCTTCGGCGCGCGCCAGGCTCTTGGTGACGCTGACCAGCGCGGTCTTCAGCGCGGCATAGTCGGCCGGCACCGTTTCCGGCTGGCGGGCGAGGTCGGACGTGTTGTTGACGATCGCGCCGCCGCTTTCGCGCAGCCGCGGCAGCAGCACGCGGGTGACGCGGATGTTGCTCATGAAGTTGACGTCGAAGGTGCGCTGCCAGTGGTGGTCGGTCAGTTGCTCGAAGGGCTGGGCGTCGACGATGCCGACATTGTTGACCAGAACGTCGAGCCGGCCGTCGGTTCCCGCGAACACTTCGGTAAGCGCATGCTCGACGCCCTCGGCGGTGGACAGGTCGGCGACTCCGGTCTTCACCGCGACGCCGGCTGACTGCGCTGCCTGCGCGGTCTCCTGCAATCCGGCTTTGTCCATGTCGACAAGGCGCAGCTCGGCGCCTTCATTGGCGAAGGCAAGCGAGGTCGCCCGGCCGATGCCGCTCGCCGCGCCGGTGATCAGCACGACCTTGCCCTTCAGTCCGGTATCCATGATTCCTACCCTCGATCAGATGGCTGCCGGACCAGCGGCAGGCTTTGCACTGCATGAAGCGACGACTGGCGGACCGGCCGACGGCGTTGTCCTGGCGCGTCCGTTCAGGCGGCGGCCTTGCCCGGCCGGCCCTCGGCGCGCACCTCGTCGCGGACCGGGTTCACCAGCGTGCCGAGGCCCTCGATCTCGACCTCGCAGACGTCGCCGTCCTTCATCAGCAGGCGCGGATTGCGGGCCCAGCCGATGCCTGCCGGCGTGCCGCTGACGATCACGTCTCCGGGCTCCAGCGTGATCGCCTCGCTGATCGTCTCGATGATGGTCGCCACGTCGAAGAGCATGTCGTCGGTCGACGCCGACTGGACGACGGCGCCGTTGAGGCGCGTCTGCAGGCGCAGGCCCTTGCCGCCGGCCGGAACCTCGTCGGCGGTGACCAGCGCGGGGCCGAAGCCGCCTGTCTGGTCGAAATTCTTGCCGACGGTCCATTGCGGCGACTTGAACTGGTATTCGCGCACCGATCCCTCGTTGAAGATCGAATAGCCGAGCACATGGTCGTGGGCCTGGGCCTTGGAAATGTGCCGGCCGCCGCGGCCGATCACCACGACCATCTCGCCCTCGAAGTCGAGGCTGGTCGAGGCGAGGGGGCGGATGATCGGCTGGTTGTGGCCGATCAGCGTGGTGGCGAAGCGGGCGAACAGCGTCGGATAATCCGGCTGGTCGTAGGGGGACTCCTTGGTGTGGTCGGCATAGTTCAGCCCGACGCAGATGATCTTGGGCGGACGGGCGATCGGCGGCAGATAGGTGATCGAGCCAGGATCGATCACCGGCGCGTCGGCCAGCCTGCGGCCGAGCTGTGCAAGTTCGTCGCCGCCGGCCGCGATGATCTGGCCGAGATCCAGCGAACGACCTGCCGTCGCGGCCAGCAGGCCGCGCAATTCGCCGGACCGCTCGACGGCCAGTCCCTGCCCGCCGGCAGACTTGAAGCTAACGAAGCGCATGCGGAGTTCCTCACCAGGATTGACTGCTTGTTGGGTTGAGGATTCGCCAAAAAATAAGACATGTCAACAAAAAATCTATTTTTATGTTGACTGTCCGATTGGTCAACCGCTATCGATCGGATGGTGGCGGATGAGGATGCCGCTTGGCGCGGGCGGGACGACATATCCCCGACCGCCGCCGTCGAGGAATTTCGGGAGGATCGTCATGAAAGCCCTTCGCTTCCACGCCAAGCGCGACCTGCGGCTGGAGGAGATCGCGCCGCCTGCTTCGCCGGGACCCGGAGAGGTCGTTGTCGCGGTCAGCGCCTGCGGCATCTGCGGCAGCGATCTCCACGAATATCTCGACGGCCCGATCTTCGTGGCGGTCGAGCCGCATCCGCTCACCGGGGCTTCGGCACCCTTGGTGCTGGGCCACGAATTTTCCGGCAGACTATCGGCCGTGGGCGGTGCGGTCGGGCGCTTCGCAAAGGGCGACAGGGTCGCGATCCTGCCGCATCTCAACAAGGCCGGCGACTATTTCGTGCGGCGCGGCCTCGGGCACATCAGCGACACGACCGCGCTGGTCGGGCTGTCCTCCGCCTATGGCGGCATGGGCGAATATGCGATCGTGCCGCAGGACAATGTCGTCAGGCTGCCCGACGGCGTCACCGACGAGCAAGGCGCGCTGTTCGAGCCGATGGCGGTGGCGCTGAATGCGGTCGACCGGGGTGGCGTGTTCGCCGGCAGCAGCGTGCTGGTCACCGGCGCGGGACCGATCGGCGTGCTGGCCGCGATGGCCGCGAAGGCGGCCGGTGCGTCACGCGTCTTCGTGTCGGAGGCCAACCCGGCGCGCCGCGCCAGGCTCGCCTCGCTGCAACTGGGCTACGAGATCGTCGACCCCACACAACCCGATTTCGCTTCCGCCGTTGCCGGGATGACCGAGGAAGGTCTCGGCGTCGATGTCGCGATCGAGTGCGCCGGACATGAACGGGCCCTTGCCGACTGCATCCGGCTGGCCCGCCGGGGCGGCACCGTGGTGCAGGTCGGCATCTTCGTCGATGCGCCACGCGTCGACATGCGGCTGCTGGTCTCGAAGGCCGTCACGCTGACGACCAGTTGGGGCTTCCCGATCACCATCGGGCCGCGCGTCGTCCAGATGATCGCATCCGGGCAGTTGCAGCCGGAGAAGATCGTCACCGGACGGGTGCGCCTGTCCGACGCCATCGCCAAGGGCTTCGACGAACTGGCGCGGCCCGACCACGACCACCTCAAGGTGCTGATCGCGCTGCGGGACTGACATCCCGCTCGATCCCAGCCAGTCTCAGACATATCAGGGAGGAATTGATGGGCCGTCTTCAGGGAAAGGTGGCGCTCGTCACGGGCGCCGCTCAGGGCATCGGTGCGGCAGTCGGCAGGCTGTTCGCGCAGGAGGGAGCGGTGGTCTACCTGACCGACGTGCAGGCTTCGCCACGCGAAGCGGCCCCGGCCGGCGTGGAATATCGCCGGCTCGATGTGGCGGACGAGACCGCGTGGAAATCGGTCGTTTCCGACATCGTGGCAAAGCATGGCCGGCTGGAACTGCTGGTCAACAATGCCGGCATCGTCGAGCATTACGGCCAGATCGACGCGACCACGACCGAGGCCTGGCACCGTGTCATCTCGGTCAACCAGACCGGCACATTCTTCGGCATGCGCGAGGTCGTGCCGGTGATGAAGAAGAACGGCGGCGGCTCCATCGTCAATTTCTCGTCGATCTGGGGATCGGCCGGGGCCGGCGGCGCCGCACCCTACCAGGCCGCCAAGGGGGCCGTGCGCACGCTGACCAAGAACGGCGCGATCAGCTACGCCAAGGACAACATCCGGGTGAACTCCGTTCATCCCGGCATCATCTGGACGCCGCTGATCCAGGGTCAGAGCGAGGAGATGAACGCCGGCATCATCGCCGTCACGCCGATGGGACGCTCCGGCACTCCGGAGGAAATCGCCTACGGCGTCCTCTACCTCGCCAGCGACGAATCTTCCTTCGTCACCGGCCTCGAACTCAATATCGACGGCGGATACCTCGCGCAGTAGACGTCCGGGCGGATCCGCCGCGGCCCGCCCATTTAGCGGCCTGCAGCCGCGTCAGACCGCCTGCGCGTAGACAGGAAGGGGCAGGATCGCCGAGATCGCCTCGGTGACAAGCTGCTCGAGACGGGCTCGTTGGACGGGATTGTCGATCTGACCGTCGACGATGTCGCGGTCGCTCGCATAGAAGCCAGTGGGCAGCGTGTGAGCGCCGAAGAAGCCGAAAAGCGGCCGCAACTGGTGTTCGATCATCAGTGCATGGCGATCGCCGCCGCCTGTCGCGGTCAGCGCCACGGCCCGCCCCTGCAGCGCGGCGGGATCGACGAAGTCGAAGAAATATTTGAAAAGCCCCGTGTAGGAGCCCTTGTAGACCGGCGACCCGACGACCAGCAGGTCCGCGGTCTCGACGGTGCGCAGCACGGCCTTGAGTTCCGGCGCCATGTCGTCGCGCGAGCGGGCGGTGGCAAGGAACGGCGCCAGCGGATGCAATGCGATGACCTGCGTCTGCGCGCCGGTCGAGCGTTTCACGGCGGACGCCACCCGATCGATCAGCGCGTGGGTCTTCGAAACGGCCGAGAGGCTTCCCGAGATGCCGACGATCTGCTTGGCCATGGATATCTCCTTTGATTCCTGAGAATTGCTCCAGCCTGCGCCGGTATTCCCGTCGGCAGGCCCGGTTCCGGACGGCATCCTGCCGACCCTGTTCAGACCTCAGTTCCCGGCCCTGCCGAAGAGCTGGTCGAGGATCTTTCCCTCCAGCGCGGCCAGTTCCGCCGAACCGTGCCGGCGCGGCCGCGGCAGCGGCACGGCGAGATCGAGCGTGATGCGCCCGCGGTCTATGACGATCACCCGATCGGCAAGCGCCACGGCCTCGGCGACGTCGTGGGTGACCAGCACGGCGGTGAAGCGCTGCTTCAGCCAGATGCGTTCAAGCAGCCGGTGCATCTCGATGCGGGTGAGTGCATCGAGGGCGCCGAGCGGCTCATCCAGCGCCAGGATGCGCGGCTGGCCGACCAGCGCGCGCGCCAGCGCCACGCGCTGCTTCTGGCCGCCGGAAAGGATCGACGGCCAGTCCGCGGCGCGATCCTCCAGGCCGACTTCCGAAAGCATAGCCAGGGCCCGCTGGCGTGCCGGGGCGCCCTTGTCGATCCCCGTCAGGCCGACGGCGACGTTGGCGGCGACGCGCGCCCAGGGCAGCAGGCGCGGCTCCTGGAACATGATGCGGGCGCCGCCCTGGCTTTGCCGCCCGCCGTCGATCTCCAGCGTGCCGGAAGTCGGTTCGTCCAGCCCTGCCAGAAGCCGCAGCAAAGTGGACTTGCCGCAGCCGCTCTTGCCGATCACGGCGAGGAACTGCCCGGCGCCAACCTCGAGGTCGATGCCGTCGAGTACCACCTTGTCGCCGAAGCGCTTGCCGATGCTGCGCAGCCTCAGTAAGGACTGGGCCTGCGGCCGCCCCACGGCGCGCGCGGCGGGAACGGCGTCGAAGGGCAGCCGGGCGGTCGCGGCGGCAGCGGTCATGTCTTCCCCTAGGTCCTGTGGACAGTTAGCGATTGGAGCGCGGTATGAGGCGAAGTCGTCCGGTTCCAGGAGCGGAGCCGAAGGCGGGGTTGACCCCCGTCGAGGATCCGCGACGCCGAACCGGGCGATTTCGGCCATACCCCTTCGGGGCGCGGCGGATTTCGCGCCCGGGTTCGTTGGACCTCCCTCATGGTGGTCGACACCATCTCGGTCGATCCGCCTGCCCGAACACGAAATCCGACACGCGCCGCGCCCAATCCATAACTGTTCACAGGCCCTAGGCCGACTGGAAAGCGGGATGCCATTTCAGCGACAGCCGCTCGAGCAGCCGCGCCAGGCTGTCCGCGAGCTTGCCGAGCAAGGCGTAGATCAGGATCGACAGCACCACGACGTCGATCAGCAGGAACTCGCGGGCCTGCATCGCCATGTAGCCGAGCCCGGACGAGGCGGATATCGTCTCGGCGACGATGAGCGTCAGCCACATGATGCCGAGGGCATAGCGCAGGCCGACGAAGATGGACGGCAGCGCGCCCGGCAGGATGACCCGCATGAATAGGTCGCGCCGGCTCATGCCGTAAATGCGCCCCATCTCGACCAGGTGCGGATCGACGCCCTGGATGCCGAGCAGCGTGTTGACATAGATCGGAAAGAAGACGCCGAGCGCCACCAGGAACAGTTTGGCCTCCTCGTCGATGCCGAACCAGAGAATGACGAGAGGAATCAACGCCAGATGCGGAATGTTGCGGATCATCTGCAGCGTCGTGTCAGTCAGGCCGCGCGACAGCGCCGAGACGCCGTTGGCCAATCCAAGCGCGAAGCCGATGGAGCCGCCGATCGCGAAGCCCGCGAGAGCCCGCACGGCGCTGACGCCGATGTTCCATACAAGCTCGCCGGACAGCAACAGCCGCCAGAAGGCCTCGGCGACGGCGGACGGCGCGGGCAGCACGTTGGAGCCGATCAGTCCGGCACGCGCGGCCGCCTCCCACCCGGCGATGATCGCCGCCGGGAGGAGCCAGCCGATGCCGGCGAGGCCGATGCCGCTGGCGAGACGCTTCACGAGGCGGCCTGAAGGCGCCGTGCGCCATGATGGCCGACGGTGAACTCGTTGGCGATATGGTCGCCGACAGTCCGCCGCGCGTTCGACAGCCCGAGCTTCGGAAACAGCAGTTCGGCCACGCGGTAGGCTTCCTCCAGATGCGGGTAGCCGGACCCGATGATGGTATCGATGCCGACGTCCTGATATTCGCGGATGCGCGCGGCGATCTGGTCCGGCGTTCCGACCAGCGCAGTGCCGGCCCCGCCGCGCACGAGGCCGACGCCGGCCCAGAGGTTCGGCCCGACATGCAACTGGTCGCGCCGGCCGCCGTGGAGTTCGGCCATGCGGCGCTGACCGACAGAGTCCATCTCCTTCAGGAACCGCCGCTGCGCGTTGGCGATCTGTGTGTCGGTCACGTGGCTGATCAGCCTGTCGGCCGCTGCCCAGGCCTCCTCTTCCGTTTCGCGCACGATGAAATGCAGCCGAATGCCGTAGGTGAGGCTGCGCCCGCGCGCTGCCGCCCTGGTGCGGGCCCGGTCCAGCTTCTCCTTCACCAGGTGAACCGGCTCGCCCCAGGTCAGATATTTGTCGACCTGGTCGGCGGCGAGGTCCAGTCCGGCATCGGAGGAGCCGCCGAAGTAGAGCGGCGGAACCGGCTTCTGTACCGGCAGAATGTCGAGCCGCCCGCCTTCGACGCGGTAGTAGCGGCCGTTGAAGTCCTGCGGTTCTCCCGACAGCAGACCGCGCCAGATGTTGAGGAACTCGTCGGCCTGCGCGTAGCGTTGGTCATGTGGCGTGAAAATGCCGTCACCGGCGAGTTCCACCGGATTTCCGCCGACGACGACGTTGAGCAGCAGCCGCCCGCCGCTCAGGCGATCCAGCGCCGCCGTTTGCCGGGCCGCCAGCGCCGGCGAAACGACGCCCGGCCGCAGCGCGACGAGGAACTTCAGGCGCTCCGTGTAGGTGGCAAGACCGGTCGCGGTGATCCAGGAATCCTCGCAGTTCTGCCCGGTCGGCAGCAGGACGCCGGGAAAGCCGAGGCGGTCGACGGCCTGGGCGATCTCCTTGAAATAGGCGAATTCCGGCGGGCGCTGCTGCTCCTCCGAGCCGAGATAGCGTCCGTCGCCATGGGTCGGGATGAACCAGAAGAAATTGAGCGGTCTGTCCGCCGCGGCGGGGTTGATGGTCATGAGGCGGCTCCTGCAGGCTCAGTTGGTCGGCGCGGTCCAGACGATGTCGCGCACTGTCACGGCACGCGGAATGAGCTGGAGCTCGGCGAAGGTGTCGGCGATTGCCTGCTGGCGCGCGACCACTGTGTCCGACAGCGGATTGACCTCGATGCGGTAACGGTCGATCGCAGCCTTCTGGACCGCGACGTCGATGCCGGTCGCTTCGGCGGAAATCCGCGCCAGCTCGTCGCGGTGTCCGGATGCCCAGCGTGCGACGCCGGTCAGTTCCTCCAGCAGTGCCGCCAGCAGGTCGGGATGATCCTGCGAGAAGGCGCGGCTGGCGAGATAGAAGGAATTGCTGTCGAGGCCGTCGGCCGTCGTCACCAGCGCGCGCGCGCCGTGCCTGGCTTCGGCGATGGCGAAGTAGGGATCCCAAACGGCCCAGGCATCGACGCTCCCGGTGGTGAAGGCGGCGACGGCATCGGCCGGGGTGAGGAAGGCCGGCTCGATATCGGAATAGGTCAGGCCTGCCCGCTTGAGCGCCTGCACGATGAAGTTGTGCGAGCTGGAACCCTTTCCGAACGCGACCTTCTTTCCCTTCAGGCCGGCGACGGTGCGGATCGGCGATGCGCCAGGCACCAGCACGGCATTCTGCACCGCGGGCGAGCTTGCCGCATAGACGAGGCTGGCGCCGGCTGCCTGTGCCAGGATCGGCGGCGTGTCGCCGGTCACGCCGAAATCGATCGCGCCGGCGCCGAGCGCTTCGAGCAGCGGCGGGCCGAACTGGAATTCAACCCACTTGACCGTCTCGACGCCGAGCGCCTTGAGGCGCGTCTCGAAGACCCGCTGCTGCCGGGCGACCACCAGCAGGCTGCTGCTCTTCTGATAGCCGATGCGCACTTCGCGCAGCGGCTCGGAAGCGGCCGCGAGGCCGCCGATGCTGAACGCGCCCGCCAGGAGCGGGGCGCCGAACAGGCCGGATAGAAGGGTGCGGCGGTGGACCATGACGATCGCTCCTGTCGAGTTGTCGCTTCGCGGCTGAGGCCGCGCTCAGTTGCCCGGCGGCGTCCAGACCGCGTCGGCGATCTTGATGGCGTTGGGGATCAGTCCGAGCTTGAAGAACCGGTCCGCGGTCGCCTGCTGGTTGGCGACGATCTCGTCGGTGATCGGAAAGATGCCGAACCTGGCCCGGTTGGCGGCCAGCGTCTGGGCGTCCAGCGGCACGCCGGTCACGTCGTGCAGGGCGGCGGCCACCTTGTCGCGGTTCTTGTCGGCCCAGTCCGCGGCAAGCGCCAGTTGCGCCGTCACCGCCGTCACGGTCTCCGGATGCGACCCGGCGAAGTCCCTGTTGGCGAGGAAGTAGGTGTTGACGTTCAGGACTTCCGGAGATCTGACGAGCACCTTCGGCTGGTAGCGTGTCTCGGCGATGGCGAGAAACGGGTCCCAGATCGACCAGGCGTCGACCTTGTCGCTGGCGAAGGCGGCGGCGGCGTCGGCCGGCGGGAGATAGACCGCCTCGATGTCGCCGAAGGCGAGCCCGTTCTTCTCAAGCGCCGCGATCAGCAGGTTGTGGGCGCTCGTACCCTTGCCCACGGCAACCTTCCTGTCCTTGAGATCGGCCACCGAGGCTATGCCGGAGCCCTCCTTGACAATGATCGCCTCGCCATCCGAATTGCCCGGCAGGGCCGCGACATAGACGATGGCGGATCCCGCCGACTGGCCGAAGATCGGCGGTGCGTCGCCGGTCCAGCCGACATTGATGGCGCCGACGTTCAGTGCCTCGACCAGCGGCGGGCCTGCGGTGAACTCAACCCAGGAGACCGTGACGCCCTTGGGTGCGAGTGCCGCCTCGATCAGCCCCTGCTGCCGCGCGATGACCGGCAGCCCGGTCTTCTGGTAGCCGATCCTGAGCTCCTTGAGATCCTGCGCCGCGGCGGGCAGGGTGGCAAGCGCAGCGGTGGCGGCCAATCCGGCAAAGAAGATCCGGCGCGTGAGATTCAGCATGTCCCTCTCCTGTCCTGCGGCGCAGCGCTGCTGCCGACGGGGAGGAGGCTAAGTCATCCTATAAATTCTATAGAGAAAAAAGATTTTGTTTTGGCCACCATCGGGAAACCGCTTTTCCGCTCACCGCGCCAGGCTTTGCGAACAACCTCCTGTTCTCCCGGCATCGGACGGATCGTGGCGGACTCGCTCTTCCGCTCGATCATCCCCCGGCCGATCGACCGGGGCCGCGCTCCGATCCGCCACCTCTCCGCGTCGAAGCGACGAGCGCTGGCATGATGGCTGCGCGCGCAAAAGTCTCCGACCGGCTGTTGGCGGCCGGCCCGTCGACGCGCGCAGGCTTTTCCAAGATCGACGCTGCCCCCGAAAACCGGGCGCGGTGCGCCAGCCCTGGTCGCTCAGCTCCGGAAGCCGGCGTAGGCGGCGGCCGTGGCCCCGCGCGTCGCTGATCCTGCGTCAGGACCGTCGGCGCGGCGTGCCACTGAGTTTCGCAGCAGCGGTGCGACATGGTCGGCGAAGCGCGTCAGCGCGCCGACATCTCCATCCACCGAGACCATGAATTCGGAGACGCCGGCCTCGGCATAGGCGAGCAGAGATAGGGCCGACTGCGCCGACGATCCGTCGACGGCGATCTCGGTCGTGCGGTCGCCCGTCGGCCGGCCGAGCCGGACCGGCAGGGCAAACCGGATCTGCGATGCGCGTCCGAAATGCTCGGCCGCGGCGCGGACGCGCTGCATCAGGATTCGGGTGTCGGGGAGCGTGCCCGGCGCAAGCTCGAAGATGTCGGCATGCCGGCCGGCAACCTTCAGCGCCGATCCGGAGGTGCCGCCGATGCGGATCGCGATGCGCGCGCCGCGCGGTCCCTTTTCGGGCACGAAGCCGCCACGGATGCTGTAGTGCGGCCCTTCGTGATCGAAAGGTCGCTCGTTCGCCCACAGCCGTTTCAGCAGCGTCAGATATTCGTCCATGCGCTGCCACACGGCGACATGCCCGGGCCGCAGACCTGTCCGATCGTCGTCGCCGGCGAGACCATCCGCGAGCATTCGCAGCGACAGTCGGCCGCCGCATTTCCGATCGAGCGCGGCGAGCGCCGCCGCCGCGGACGGCGGTGTCATCACGCCGGCCCAATGGGTCAGCGCCACATCGAGGCCGGGAGCCGATCTTGCCAACTGGGCAGCCAGGTCGATGTTGGTCAGCAGGCCGGAGGCATCGTCGACCACGACTGTGGCGAAGCCACTGCGCTGCGCGCTGCTCAACGCAGCGGCCGTGGCGCGCGGATCGAAAAAGAACGACCTTTGGTCGGCCGCTCCCGCCGGATCGGAGCCTGGTACGAAAGTGAACTCGATGGACATCGCATTTCCTCCTTCGTTCAGATGCTGGAAAGGCGGCTGGCGCTCCTGCTGGCGGATCGGGTCCGTCGGATTCATGGCACGAGGCCCGGCACGAAGGCCGCAGCCGCGCCGCAAGCGGTTGGGGATGCCACGTTCCCCAGGAGCGTCGGCATCGCGCCCACCGGCGATTGCCGGAATGCAACCCATCCTGGTCGGACAGTTCTCCTGGAGGTCATGCCATGGCTCCCTTCCAAGAAAAGTCTATAAATCTTATGGAATTTGTCGATTGCTTATTTCGGTCGTTTCCTGGAATGATTTTCTATCTGCCGCGCGCCGGCGGCGCCATGTCGGCGCCGCCGGGCGATGCACGGTGCCCGACGTCACCAGTGTCCGTAGACGTTCCAGCCCAGATAGATCGCCTCTTCGCGCAGCGCGAGGCGTTCACGATCCCGCTCAGGGTCCGCGGGTGTTGTAGGGATCTGGTGTGACTCGCCGGCACCGGCCTCGACCGCGGGGAGCCCGGCCGCCGCGCGCCGACGCGCCAGACGGCGCAGCTCGAGACGCACGGCAAGGGCGAACTTCGCCGCGCGGTTCACAAGGATCCCCGCCTCGGCTTGCCGGCCGCCGTCGCTGCCTCGACCTCGACCAGCCTGCCGCTGGTGACGTCATAGACGTAGCCGTAGATCGGGATGTGGGGGGCGACGAGCGGATGCTCGCGGATGCGCCGCACGTCCTGCACGACGCTGCCATCGCCGTCGGCGATCGTGTGCCACTTGAGGAAGTGACCGTGTGCCGAGCCGTGGCCGTGCTTCGGATTGCTCCAGGCCTTGCCGTCGAACGCGGCTGTCTCGAGATTGTCCTCCAGCAGGTCGCCGATGATCTCGTCGGAGAACAGCTCCATGCCGCAATTGGTGTGGTGGATCACGAACCATTCCTTCGTGCCGAGCAGCTTGTGGGAGATCACCAGCGAACGGATGGCGTCGTCGGTGGCGCGGCCGCCGGCATTTCGGATCACATGGGCGTCGCCCTCTGCCAGGCCGGCATATTTGGCCGGGTCGAGCCGCGCATCCATGCAGGTCAGGATGGCGAAGCCCCGTGCCGGCGGCAGTGCCAGATCCTTCTTGTCGCCAAACTGTGCCGCGTAGGCCGAGTTGGCGTCGATCACCTCGTTGAGAACCCTGGATGGCTTGTCGTCCGGCATATCCGCTCCCTGTCCCTTGCGGTGGCGTTTCAGTCCTTGCCGGCCCATGGCACCAGTGCTGCCTCGATGCGTCGGATGACGAATTCGAGCACGAAGGCGATGGCCGCGATGACGAAGATGCCCATGATCACGACGTCGGTGACCAGGAACTGGGCGGCCGACTGGATCATGAAGCCGAGACCGCGAGTGGCGGCGATGAGTTCGGCGGCCACCAGCGTCGTCCAGCCGGCGCCAAGGGCGATGCGCAGTCCGGTCAGGATCGAAGGTGTCGCCGACGGCAGCATCACATGCAGGATGACCTGCAGGCGGCTGGCGCCCAGCGCACGCGCCGCATTGAGCCGCTCCTGGCTCGCGCCCTTGACGCCCGCCGCGGTCGACAGGGCGATGGGCGCAAGCATGGCGATGGCGATGACCAGGATCTTCGACGGCTCGCCGATGCCGAACCAGATGATGATCAGCGGCAGATAGGCCAGCGGCGGAATGGGCCGCAGGAATTCCAGCAGGGGATCGAAGATGCCGCGCCCGACCGGACTCAGGCCGATCGCCAGGCCGACAGGGATGCCGACGGCAAGTGCTGCGGCGAGCGCCACGAAGACCCTGACGAGGCTCGATATGGCATGCTGCAGGAGGGTGGCGTCGGCGAAGCCCACGGTCGCGACGGTCGCGAACTTGACGAGGACCGCGGCGGGCGACGGCAGGAACACCGGCGAGACCAGATGCAGCGCCGCGGCGAGTGCCCAGACTGCCAGCAGCGCCAGCACCGTCAGCGCCGAAACGCGGCGTGCGGTGGAAACCGCCTTGCGGCGGGGTGCGACCGGTCGCGACCACGGCACCGACAGCGCATCCGGACCCGCTTCGGCGCGCCTGATGTCGTGCAGGGGTCGGCTGCGGGCTTCGGTGGCGAGCGTCACGCCGGCTCCCCCTGGAAAATCATGTCGGCGAGGTCGGCGCGCGCCGAAACGAAGTCGGGGTCGGCCTTGATCGACCGGACCGGCTCGCCCGCCGCGTAGCGGCGGCCGAAATCCAGCCGGATCTCATGAACGATGCGGCCGGGATCCGGAGCCATCACGACCACCCTGGTGCCGAGCAGCAAGGCCTCTTCGATGCCGTGCGTGACCATCAGGAACCCGGCCTCGGCGGAGGCCCAGAGATCGAGCAGGAGCGTCTGCATGCGTTCGCGCGTCAGGGCGTCGAGCGCCCCGAGCGGCTCGTCCAGCAGCAGGAAGTTCGGCTGTGCGGCGAGCGCCCGCGCCAGGCCGACGCGCTGGCGCATGCCTCCCGACAGCTCCCATACCGCCTTGTCGCCAACACCGTCGAGGCGCACCAGCGCCAGCAGCGCGTCGGCGCGCTCGTGCCTCTGCCGCTCCGCAATTCCGGCCATGCGCAGGGCGAAGGCGACGTTGTCGCGAACGCTCAGCCATGGAAACAGCGCGTCGTTCTGGAAAACCACGGCCCGGTCGGCACCGGGCGCGACGATCGCCCTGCCGTCGACACGCACCTCGCCGGAGGACGGTGCTACGAGGCCGGCCGCGACGTTGAGGAGCGTGGTCTTTCCGCAGCCGGAGCGGCCGGTCAGGATGACGAAATCACCTGTCGAAACGGTCAGCGCCGCCCGCTGCACGGCAGGCCCTGCCTTGCCGTCGTAGCGGACGGTCACGCCGTCGAGGAAGAGACTTGGCATCCCCGCTCCTTGCTGGGTTCCGCCCGCCCCGCTCCAGGCCTCGGTGGATCGGGGCGGGCGCAGGTCGCGCCGCTTGGGAGGATGGCGCTAGTTGGACGCGGCGGCCTCGGCGACATATTTCGCCGAGACGTATTTCGCGTAGTCGGGGAGCACAGCGTCGATCTTTCCCTGCTCCTTGAGGAATTCGGAAGTCGCAGCGATCGCCTTGACGGTCGCGCCGCCGAGATAGGCATCGGAGCCCTGATCGGCGAGCGGCGGGAACACGTAGCCCTTCAGCAGCAGCGGCACGTCGTCCAGCTTGGTGCCGGTGAGCCTGGCGATCTTGGCCGCCTGCTCGGACGAGGTGCTCCAGGCCTCGGGCGCCTTGAGGAAGTCGGCATAGGCGTCGCCCGTCACCTTGACGAAGCCGGTCACGGCAGCCGGGTTCTCGGCGGCGAAGTCGCTGCGGGCGATCCACGCGTCGAACGTCGGCGCGCCCCATTCGGCGACCTTGGCCGAGTCGACCACGACCTTGCCGCTGGCCCTGATCTGGCCGAGCGCCGGATCCCAGACATAGGCCGCGTCGATGTCGCCGCGTTCCCAGGCCGCCGCGATATCCGGCGGGCGCAGATTGAGGATCTCGACCGTCTTGGGGTCGACGCCCTCATGCTTCAGGGCGGCCAGCAGCGAGTAGTGGGTGGTCGACACGAAGGGAACGGCGACCTTCTTGCCGGCGAGATCGGCGATCTTCTCGATGCCCGATCCATTGCGCGCCACCAGCGCTTCCGACTCGCCGATCAGGCCGACGACGAAGATCGTCTCGATCGGCAGTTCGCGGCTGGCGGCGGCGGCCAGCGGGCTGGACCCGACATAGCCGATGTCGACCGCGCCCGAGGCGATCGCCGCGATGACGTCAGCGCCGGAGTCGAATTTGCGCCAGTCGATGGCGGCGCCAAGCGCCTTCTCGTAGATGCCGTCCGCCTGCGCCACTTTCGAGGGCTCGACGACGGTCTGGTAGCCGATGGTGATCCTGAGGTCCTCCGCGGCGGCGGGGCCGATTGCCGATAGTGCGAAAAAGGCTCCCGAAAGGCCGAGGAGCAGGCGGCGCGAAAGGATGGACATCGTTGCGTTCCTGTGCCGGTGAGACTGCAGGAAACAAGATGATAAAGTCTATTCCTTTTGTAGAGAATAGATTTTGCGTGTTTGGCACCGGGTGGAGAAAATATCGCACGCGCAGTTGCGTCGGCTACCGACCGCCGGCGCCCGCCATGAAAATCGGCAAAAGCTGGGGCAGCGACCTCGATTGCGGCGCGGGGGCGTCGCTTCAGCCGCGAGCCGGCATCGCCATTCGCTTCGATGCGTCGCTGCTTCGTCCTGGGGTCGATGGCCGGCCGGGGATGCGCGGCGCGTGGCCTGCGCACGTCTGCCGATGGAAATATGAGTTGGTTTGTAGATTTAATTTTTCCGACCGGGCGGCAGCGCGACCCGTCGCTGTCGCGTCGGGGGTGAATTGCGGCAGGCCATGCCTTCAACCGCGCCTGCGCCGGTGGGAAGCTTGGTGCGATCAACGGAGGGTCAGCACTTGGCCGAACAAACGCCCCGCCGCCAGCTCCCGCAACTGGATCTTTCCGGTGTTGACGGGACACCGGCCGAACGCACCGCCTTTCTGAGGGAATTGAGGGTCGTCGCACGCACCGTCGGCTTCTTCTACCTGACGGGTCATGGGATCGATCAGCGGCTGATCGACGAGGTTCTGTCGGTCTCGCGCGGCTTCTTCGCGCTGCCGGAGGCGGACAAGCTGGCGATCGAGATGGTCAACTCGCCGCATTTCCGCGGCTACAACCGCACCGGACAGGAATACACGCGCGGCGAGCGCGACTGGCGCGAGCAGGTCGACATCGGCCCGGAACTGGAGGCGCTGCCCTTCGGCCCGGGCCAGCCGGCCTGGACGCGGCTGCAAGGCCCCAACCAGTGGCCGCCGGCGCTGCCAGATCTGCGCGCGACGCTGCTGCGCTGGCAAGCGGAGATCAACGCCGTCGCCATCCGGCTGCTGCGCGCCTTCGCCGTCGCACTGGAGCAGGACGAGGACATCTTCGAGCCGATCTACAGGGCCCGGCCCAACCATCTCATCAAGATCATCCGCTATCCGGGCCGCGATGCGACCGGGAGCGAGCAGGGCGTCGGCGCCCACAAGGATAGCGGCTTCCTGACGCTGCTGCTGCAGGAGACGCAGAAGGGCCTGCAGGTGGAGACGGACAGCGGCGCCTGGATCGATGCCGAGCCGCGCGCCGGCACGCTGATCGTCAACATCGGCGAGATCCTCGAACTCGCCTCCGACGGCTACCTGCGTGCCACCGTGCATCGCGTCGTGACGCCTCCCGCAGGAGCAGACCGCCTCTCGGTCGCCTTCTTCCTGGGGGCGAGCTTCGACACAGAGGTGCCGCTGCTCGATCTGCCGCCGGCGCTGAAGGCGCAATCGCAGGGGCTCACCCGCGACCCGCTCAACCCGCTCTTCCGCAATGTCGGCCAGAACGCGCTGAAGAGCCGGCTGCGTTCCCATCCCGACGTCGCGCAGCGTCACCATTCCGATCTGCTTGCCGCCCAGCGGCTGGAGCAGGCCGTTCCCATCGCCTGACCCGGAGAAACGCCATGTCCCTCGACAACCTCTCGCCCGAAACGCTCGCCCTCCACGGCGGAAGCTGGCGCTCCGACCCCGCGAGCGGCGCGGTCGCGGTGCCGATCTACCAGACGACCTCCTACCAGTTTCAGGACACCGGCCACGCCGACCGGCTGTTTTCCCTGGACGAGATCGGCCACATCTACACCCGCGTCTCCAATCCCACGCAGGACGCCTTCGAGACCCGGATCGCCCAGATCGAGGGCGGTGCGGCGGCGCTTCTCCTGTCGTCGGGCCAGGCTGCATCGGCCTATTCGGTGCTCAACCTGGCGGGCGCCGGCGACAACATCGTCTCTTCCACCGATCTCTACGGCGGAACCTGGGCGCTGTTTGCCGCGACGCTGAAGCATTTCGGCGTCGAAGTCCGCTTCGCCGACCCCGCCGATCCGGACAGCTTCCGCCGCGCCACCGACGAGCGGACGCGGGCCTACTACGCCGAATCGCTGCCCAATCCGAAGCTGCAGGTCTTCCCGATCAAAGAAGTCGCCGACATCGGCCGCGCGCTCGGCGTGCCGCTCATCGTCGACAACACGGCGGCGCCGCTGATCATCAGGCCCTTCGAGCAGGGCGCGGCGGTCGTCGTCTATTCAGCTACGAAGTACATCGGCGGGCATGGCACATCGATCGGCGGGGTGGTCATCGACGGCGGCAATTTCCCCTGGGAAGAGCACGCCGAGCGCTTTCCGACCCTGACGAGGCCGGATCCGAGCTATCACGGCAAGATCTGGGTGGAGGCGGCCAAGCCGCTCGGACCGGTCGCCTACGTGCTGCGCATCCGCACGGTGCTGCTCAGGGATGTCGGCGCCGCCATCAGCCCGTTCAATGCCTTCCAGCTTCTGCAAGGTCTGGAAACCCTGCCGCTGCGCATCCGCCGGCACAGCGAGAACGCCATCAGGATCGCCACGTTCCTGCAGGATCATCCCAAGGTGGAGACCGTCATATTCCCCGGGTTCCAGACCGGCGAAGCCGGACGTCGGGCGGACGTGGCGTTCCGCGGCGGCAGCTACGGCGCCCTGGTCGGCTTCGAACTGAAGGACGGTCGCGAAGCGGGACGCAGCTTCATCAACGCGCTGAAGCTCTTCTATCATGTCGCAAACATCGGCGACGCCCGCTCGCTGGCGATCCATCCGTCGACCACGACGCATTCCCAGCTTTCACCCGACGACCAGCTCGCCACCGGCGTGACGCCCGGCTACGTGCGGCTTTCGATCGGCATCGAGCATCCAGACGACCTGATCCGCGACCTCGAACAGGCGCTCGACCAAGCCGTCGCCGCACCCAAATTGAAAGCTGCGTAACCACGCCGTACGCCGGATGTACGCACTCCGAAAGGCGAGGGCGGTCTGCGAAGGCGCGCCGCGGAGAGAAGGGCAGGGTCCCTGCCGCAGCGGCGCGCCACATGGTCGGTGTCTGCACGAATGCGCGCGCCGGCCGCGCGTTGCGTGAAAATCCATGTCGACAGCAGGGCTATTGTATATGGCGGCTGGCTGGAATGCCGGCGACTGCGTACCCCCACCCCTAACCCCTCCCCACAAGGGGGAGGGGGACTTCGCGACCGCTTTTCCAGTCGGATTCGACGACGATTTGCGTTTGACGAGGCTGCAGACTGGTTCCCCTCCCCCTTGCGGGGAGGGGCCAGGGGTGGGGGTAGCCTCATATGCGATTGCCCTGATGTCGACAGGGAGCCTTCGCCGGGTTGCACCCCTGACCATGCCTGTGCCGTTCGGCTCGGGATGCCAGTTCGGGTCGGGCAAGGTTGCCGGGGACCCATGAACATCGCGAAACCACGTCAATCCAACGCCAAGGACATTCCCGTGAGCCACTCCGACCTCGCCTGGGGCACCAGCCCCACACCGGACTACGAAACCGTCGCCGACCGTTTCCGGCCGATCTTCGCCCGCATCGCCGAGACGGCGGTGGAACGGGAGCTGGCGCGCCGTCTGCCCGTCGAGGAGATCGGCTGGCTGCAGGCGGCGGGTTTTGGCGCGCTGCGTCTGCCGCGCGCGGAGGGTGGCTCCGGCGTCAGCCTCTCGGACTTCCTTGTCCTGCTCATCGAACTTTCGGAAGCGGATTCGAACGTCACCCAGTCGCTGCGCGGTCATTTCGGCTTCGTCGAGGAAATCGCCACCGCGCTGCCGGGCCCCCACCGCTCACGCTGGGCTGAGCGGATCGCCAGGGGCGCGACAGTCGGCATCGCCTGGACGGAGATCGGGGCCGCCGGCATCGAGGGCTTTTCGACGCGGGTGGTGCGCAAGGACGGCCGGCTCCTGCTCAACGGCTCGAAATACTACACGACCGGTTCGCTCTATTCGGACTGGATCGACGTGGGTGCGCTGAACGACGAGGATGTCGACGTCAACGTCGTGGTGCGGCGCGACGCGGCCGGCGTCGACGTGGTCGACGATTGGGACGGCTTCGGCCAGACGCTGACGGCCAGCGGGACGACGCATTTCACGGATGTGGAAGTCGATCCCCTGGACATCCTCGTGGCCGACGAAAAATTCCGCCATGCCACGGGTTTCTACCAGTTGGTGCATCTGGCGACGCTGGCGGGCATCGGGCGGGCGCTGACGAAGGACGTCGCCACGGCGGTCGCGGCGCGCCGGAGAACCTTCAGCCATGCCGCCGCCGCGCGCTCGTCCCAGGATCCCCAGGTGCTGCAGGTCGTCGGCCGCGTGCGTGCCGCCGCCTATTGCGCGGGCGCCATCGTGCTGCAGGCGGCACGCGCGCTGGAAGCGGCGGCGAGCGCGCGTCACAGCGGCGACGAGGCCGCCGAAGATCGGCTCAATGCGGTGGCGGAACTCGAGAGCGCGCAGGCCCAGGCCGTCGTGACCAGTCTCGTCCTCGACGCGGCCAACGCGGCCTTCGACGCGCTGAGCGCCTCGGCGACGCGGCGGCCGAACGGTCTCGACCGGCATTGGCGCAACGCCCGGACGCTCTCCTCGCACAATCCGCGAATCTACAAGGACCGCATCGTCGGCGATTTCGCGGTCAACGGGACGCTGCCGCCCTATCAGTGGCGCATCGGGACGCCGGCCTCCTGACGGGTGCCGGCGGGTTCGCGCGGAGGGCGTTCCGCCGGTGGGTGAAGGGATGCGTTCCGCACGAGGTTCCAACTTTGGAACATCATGCCTCCCAAATATAAGTAATTCGCTCAAATTAATTGACATTAGATCGGCAGGACGGAGCGGACATTCGCTACGCCGCCGGGAAAGCCGGATCTCCCGGCCAAAGACCGAACACATCACCGGCCTGCATGCCTTGAGGGGCCAGGCTTTCAAGCGAGGACGACATGCCCAGGACCCGCCTTCCGAACTTTCCCGATTTCACACAGACGAAGGCGGTCGACGCCCAGCTCGACCGCCTCGACACGCGCGGCGTCTCTCGCCGCGACTTTCTGGCGCTGGCTTCGGCCGGTGCGGCGGCGGGCCTGACGGCGTCCGTTTTCGGCTCGCCGGGCGTCGCGGTCGCCGCCGAATCCGGCAAACTCGCCTACCTGGCCTGGACGACCCGCGTCGAATACATGATCCAGGCCGCCGCCGCGATCGAGGCGGCGTCGAAGGAACTGGGCTTCACCTACTCGCTGGTCGACGGCCAGTTCGACAGCACCCGCCAGCTCAACCAGTTCGAGCAGGAAGCGACGGCCGGCACCCAGGCCGTGATCCTGCACGCCTCCGACGGCAGCAATCTGCGCCGCATCACCGAGATCGCCGCGCAGAGCAACCAGTATGTCGCCAATGTCTGGGCGACGCTGCCCTGGTTCACGCCGTTCGACGCCGGCGACCACTACGCGCTCTACGCCGTACCGGAGGAGTTCTCGGCGCATCGCGGCGTGACCGTGGAGTTGCTGAAGGCGGTGACCGAGCGCTTCGGTGGCGGCAACATCATCGGGGTGACCGGCGTGCCCGGCTTCTCGACCGACACGGTGCGCAGCCGCGGCCGCGACGATGCCTTCAAGGACTTCCCCAAGACCAGGCTGATCGGCGAATTGCCCGGCAATTTCAATCGCGAGGATTCGCTGAAGGCGACCGAGGACCTGCTGTCGCGCCACAAGGACGTGGTCGGCGTCGTGGCGCAGAACGACGACGTGGCGCAGGGCGTCATCGCGGCGCTGCGCGCTGCCGGGCTGCGGCCGGGCGAAGACGTGCTGGTGGTCGGCGCCGACGGCACCACCGAGGGCGTCAACGCCATCCGCGACGGCAAGCAACTGGCGACCAGCGCCAACAGCCCGGCCTTCTTCGGCGCCTTCTTCACCGCCTATCTCTATGACGTGACGCATGGCTGGAAGCCGCGCGCCGCCGAACGCCTGCTCAACTGGCGTTCGATCACGCTGACCGCCGGCAATCTCGACGTCTACCAGAAGCGCTTCGTCGACAATGGCGGGGTGCAGCCCTTCAACTACCGCAAGTTCTCGAAAGTGCTGCATCCGACCGACTGGGACCCGCAGAACGAGGTGTTCCCGCTCGATATCGACCATGAATGGCACGGTTTCCCGAAGCCCGAGGGCTGGGATTATCCCAAGGCCTATCTCGACGCCAAGACCAATGGCGAATGGGAGGCGGTCACCGCCGAGTACAGGGATCACTACAAGACCCCCTTCTTCGGCCCATCCCCCAACGCCTGATCACCGCAATTCAGGCAGGTGGCGCCTCGCGCGTCGCCTGCCCAGGAAGTCCATTGCCGATGACCCAACCGCTCCTCGACCGCACACCTTTCTTCGTCGCCGACGGCCTGTCGAAGCGCTTCGGCGCGACGCGCGTGCTCGACGGCGTCGGCTTCTCCATTCCGGAGAAATCGGTGGTCAGCTTCGTCGGCGAGAACGGGGCCGGAAAGTCGACCCTGTTCAACATCCTGAGCGGCGTGGTCGAGCCGGATGCCGGCACGATGACACTTGGCGGCAAGCCCTACCGGCCGCGCCACTACGGGGACGCGATCGGCGTTGGCGTGTCGCGCGTCTTCCAAGAGCAGGCGCTGGTCCGCAACATCCCTGTCTACGAGAACCTGCTGCTCGGCCAGGACGACGGCTTCTATCGCGCCGGGCAGTTCGTCGATCGCGCCGCGATGATCGCTGCGGCGCAGCGGATCGCCGACGAGGCGGGCATCGACGTCGACGTGCGGCGGCGCACCGGCAGCTACGACTTCTCGCGCCGCCAGTCGATCGAGATCGCCCGGGCGTGCCTTGCCCCCTCCATCCTCGGCGACATTGCGCAGCCGCTCGTGCTCCTCGACGAGCCGACCTCGGCCCTCGACCAGCGCGACGAGGATGCCTTCTTCCGGCTCGTCGCCAAGGTCCGCCAGCGCGGTTCGCTGATCTTCGTGTCGCACCGGCTGAGCGAGGTGCTGTCGGTCTCGGATGTGATCTACGTGCTAAAGGACGGGGCCCTCGTGGCCCGCCTCGAGGCAGGCGAGGCCGACGAGCGCATCCTGCACAGCCTGATGGTGGGCCGCGAGCGCGTCGCGGACTACTATTTCGAGCAACGCCAGAAGGTGACCGACGCGCAGCCCGTGGCGGTCGAGGTTGCGGGGCTGTCGTCGCCGGGTGCCTATGAGGACATAAGCCTGTCGATCCGCGCCGGCGAGATCGTCGGCATCGGCGGTCTGCTCGATTCCGGCAAGAGCCGTCTCGGCAAGGGCATCGCCGGCGTCGAGCCGCCCGCCACGGGCACCGTCGCGCTTGTCGGCCAGTCGCCTGTCCACCCCGAGATCGGCGCGTTCATCAGGGCCGGCCTGGGCTATGTGCCGGCGGAGCGGCTCGTCGAGGGCATCATCCCCTCCCAGAAGCTGAGCTGGAATTTCTCGCTCGCCAGCGCCGACCTGTTTTCAAACAGGCTCGGCCTATGGCGATGCCAGGCGGAGGTCGAGGCGGCGAGCCGCTTCATCGGCAGCCTGGCGATCCGGTCCGGAAGCCCGAACCAGCCGCTCAGCAAGCTGTCGGGCGGCAACCAGCAGAAGGTGGTCCTGGCGCGATGGCTGCAGCGGCAACCCGACGTGCTCGTCCTCGACAATCCGACGCGCGGCGTGGATGCCGGCGCCAAGGAGGAGATCTACCGGGTCATCCGCGACCTTACGGACCGTGGCGTCGCCATCCTGCTGATCACCGACGAGCTTCTCGAACTGATCGGCCTGTCCAACCGCATCCTGATCCTGCAGCGGGGGCGGATCGCCGCTGAATTTGCCGCACCGGCCGATACAAAACCCTCCGAGCGCGAGCTGGTGGCCGCCATGCTGTCGGTGCCGGACGAGCCCGGCCCGCATGGCGCCGCCGCCATCTCGACGTCCGATCCAGTCCAATATTCCGAAAGCGCGCACGCATGACCGACATCGCACGATCCCCAGGGTTTTCCAGGCCGCGCCTCCAGCTCCCGGCGCTGGAACTCGACGTCAAGCTGCTGCTGCCGCTGCTGGTGGTCGCGGTTCTGATCGCCTTCTTCTCGGTCACCACCGAGTCCTTCGCCACGCTGCGCAACTTCAGCACGATCGCCGGCCAGGCGGGTACGCTGCTGATCGTCTGCCTCGGGGCGACCTTCGTCATCCTGATGGGCAGCATCGACCTGTCGGTCGGTGCGATCGTGCTGCTGGTCGGCGCACTGACGGTCACCGTGCTCAACCTCACCGGCATCGGCGTCTGGGTGCTGCCGCTGGCGGCGCTGTTCGGCGCCGTGCTCGGCCTGCTCAACGGGTCCGTCTACGCGCTGAGCGGCATCCAGTCCTTCGTGGTGACGCTGGGCTCGCTGTCGATCTTCTCGGGTGTTGCGCTGCAACTGCTGCAGGGGCGCGCCATCCAGTTCAGCGACGCGGCCTTCGAGAACCTGGCGATCGGCCAGTTGATTCCGAGCCTGCCCAACATCGCGCTGTGCGGCCTCGTCGCCTGGGGCGTCAGCGTGCTGATCGCCAGCCGCACCCGCTTCGGCCGCTACATGTATCTGATCGGCGGCGGCGAGCAGGTGGCGCGCACGGCCGGCGTGCCGGTGCGCCGCTACAAGATCTATGCCTTCGCGCTCTCCGGCCTTCTGGCCGGTCTCGGTGCGGCGCTCGCCGTGGCGCGGCTGGGTGCGGCGGGCCCCTCGCTGGGGAGTGACCTTCTGCTCAACAGCCTCGCGGCGATCGTGGTGGGCGGCACATCGCTTGCCGGCGGCAGCGGCGGCCCGCACCGCACGCTGATCGGCGTGCTGATCATCGCCATCCTCGACAACGGCCTCAACCTGCTCGGCGTCTCCTCCTATACGCAGATGATCATCAAGGGTGCCGTGGTCATCGCCGCCGTGGTCGCCAGCCGCGTCGAACTGCGCAACGCCGTGGTCAAGTGAGGCGATCGCAATGAACGACAGCAGAATCCTGACGCCGCGCCAGATCGGCGCCATCTATGGCGCCGATCCGCTGAAATTCGCCTTCTGGGTGCCGGCCTTTGCGGGTGGGTTCGTCTCCAGCACGATCGAGCAGCGGACGCATTGGGACTTCGACTACAACATCCGCCTGGCGCAGATCGCCGAGCGGGCCGGCTTCGACTACGGACTGATCGCGACGCGCTGGGCAAGCACCCACGGCGCGGATTCGCAGATCGAGGCGACGACGCTGGCGACCGCGCTGCTGGGCAGGACCGAGCGCCTGCAGATCATCGTCGCCGTGCTCACCGGCCTCTGGCTGCCGGGCGTCATCGCCAAGATGGGGGCGACCGCCGACCTGTTCTCGAACGGCCGCTGGAACATCAACGTGGTCAGCGGCTGGATGCGGCGCGAGTATGACGCCTTCGGCCAGCCCTGGATCGAGCATGACGAGCGCTATGCGCGCTCCGAGGAGTTCATCGAGATCCTGAAAGGAATCTGGACGCAGGACCACTATTCCTTCCGGGGCCGGCATTTCAGCATCGACGACTACACGCTGAGCCCACGTCCGGTGAAGAAGCCGCATCCCGAGATCTTTCAGGGCGGCTCGTCGACGGCAGCACGGCGCATGGCCGCCCGCTGGTCGGACTGGTACTTCACCAACGGCAACACGATTGAAGGCATTCGCGCCCAGATCGACGAGATCGAGCAGAATGCAGCGCCCTTCGCACGCCGGCCGCGTATCGCCGTCAACGCCTTCGTCATCGCCCGCGACACCGAAAAGGAGGCGCGCGACGTCCATGCCGAGATCATCCGGCTGGCCGACGTCAAGGCCGTGCGCGGCTTCCAGGAGGCGACGCGAGAAGCCGGCCAGTCGACGAAGGACGGCAAGGGCAACTGGACCAGCACGAAGCTGGAGGACTACGTCTAGCACAATGACGGGTTCCGGACCGACCTGATCGGCACTCCCGAGCAGATTGCCGAGCGGATCGTCGCCTACAAGGACATCGGCGTCAGCGCCATCCTCGCCGGCTTTCTCCACTGCCACGAAGACGCCGAATATTTCGGCCGCCGCATCCTGCCCCTGGTCCGCGACATCGAAAGGTCGCGCACCCGGGCGGTTGCCTGACCAGGAGATCTTGAGATGAGCCATACAGACGAACTGATTGCTCCCAGCCTTTCCCGCCTCGACGTGCCGCCGGAAGCGGCGTTGGACGACGACATCCGCAGGCTGATGAAGAGCCATCACAACGAGAACTGGATTCGCTCGCTGGCGCTCAATCCCGATACGGCGCGGCGCTTCACCGCCTATTTCGGCAGCCTGTTCGCCGCATCCGGTGCGCGCCTGCCGCTGCGCGACCGCGAACTGATCGCCGTGGTCGTGTCGGCGGAGAATGGCTGCGGGCTCTGCGAGATCCACCACACGCAGGCGCTCGGGGAGTTGCTGGAAGATCATGCGCGTGCCCGCAGGATCGCGCTCGATACCCATTCGGCGCCGCTTTCCGAGCGCGAGCATGCGCTGGTCGAGATCGCACGCAAGGTGACGCATACCCCGCGCGACGTGGTCCCGGGCGATTTCGACAGGCTGCGCCGGCTCGGGTTCACCGATCAGGATATCCTCGAAGTCGTCGAGACGGCGTCGTGGTTCAATCACACCAATCGCATCTTCATTTCGCTCGGCGTGGTGCCGGACGAGAAGTTCTTCGCGCGCTGAACGGGCATGTCGACGCGCGATCTTGCGGATGGGGCCGAACGCGAAGCGTTACGCGGCGCGGGGTCGCCTCGGCATCGGGCGGTCATCATGCCCGGCGACCTGAACGGCTCGATCCTGACGGCGACGGCGGAAGCGATCGGGCGCGAGATCGGCGCCGGTGCCGCGGCGCGCGATGCTGACCGCATCCTTCCGCATGCCGAACTGGCGCGGGTCAAGGCTGCCGGGCTGCTCACCGCGCGAATCCCCCGCAGCCATGGCGGGCCGGAAGCCGGCTGGCGCGAGACGATCCGCATCACGCTCGATCTGTCGCGCGGCGATCCGAATGTCGGCCAGGCGATCCAGTCCCACAACGTCATCGTGGAAACGCTGCGCGCAGATGCCGGGCCAACCCTTCGGAGCCGCATCTTCGATGCCGTGCTCTCCGGGCAGATGGTGACGAATGCCGCCGCGGAGCGCGGCGGAAAGTTCTACGGCGAGATCGCGACGCGGCTCCTGCCGGGTGCGGAGGGCGGCTACCGGCTCGAAGGCACGAAATACTACTGCACCGGAAGCCTGTTCGCCGAGCATTTCTACATCACCGCCCTCGATCCATCGGACCGATCCGTCGGCGTCGTGGTTCCCGCCGACCGCGCCGGGCTGGCGGTCGAAGACGACTGGAACGGCATGGGTCAGCGCACCACTGCCAGCGGTTCGGTCGTGCTCGATGCCGTTGAGGTCCATCCCGACGAAGTCTTCTTCCCGCCGTCGGCAAAGGACCGCCGCTGGCACCTGCAGGCGGCGGCGCAACTGCTGCATGCGGCGATCGACACGGGCATCGCGCAGGCGGCGCTCGCCGATGCGCTGGTGCTGGCGAGGGGCCGGGGCCGCACGTTGCGGGAGGCGGGCGTCCCCAGCGCCCTCGAGGATCCGTACATCCTGCACACTATCGGGGCGCTTTCGGTCGCCGCCAATGGCGCCGAGGTGCTGATGCTGCGCGCCGCCGACGCAGTGGATGCCGCCGCCGCCGCCTATTTTGGCGGCGATACGACGGAGAGCCGCTACATCGATGCCTCGATCGCCGTCGCCGAGGCGCGCATTGCCTCGACCAAGGCGGCGCTCGAAGTGAGCGAGCGCCTCTACGAGGTGGCGAACGCGTCCGGGACCGACCGCGGCCTCAATCTCGACCGGCACTGGCGCAACGCCCGGACCCACACGACCCACGATCCGCTCGCGCACAAATACCGCTTCATCGGCGACTATCTGCTGAACGGCCGCGCCCCGCCGACCACCGCCAAGATCTGACATAAAGGTGCATCCATGACCAGACCGCTGATCTTCAACGGTTTTTCGATGAATGTGGTGTCACACATCTACCACGGGCTATGGCGCCACCCGGAGAGCAGGCAGGTCGAATTCAACGATCTGAACTACTGGACCGACTTGGCGAAGACCTTCGAACGCGGAAAGTTCGACAATTTCTTCCTCGCCGACGTGATCGGGGTCGATCCCGCCTACAAGGGGACGTGGGACACCTATGTGCGGGAAGCCGTGCAGATACCTGTCAACGATTCCTCGACGCTCGTGGCGGCGCTGATCCATGCGACCGAGCATATCGGGCTGACCTTCACGTCCTCCATCCTGCAGGATCATCCCTTCAGTTTCGCACGGCGCGTGTCGACGATGGACCATCTGAGCAAGGGCCGCATCGGCTGGAACATCGTCACCAGCGTCAGTCACAATGCGGCGCAGAATTTCGGCTTCGACCGCATCGTGCCGCATGACGAGCGATACACCTGGGCGGCCGAATATATCGATGTGGTCTACAAACTCTGGGAAGGGTCTTGGGACGACGATGCGGTCCTCGTCGACAAGACGGCGAACCTCTACGCCGACCCGTCGAAGATCCATCGCATCCACCATGCGAGCCAGCGCTACAAGGTGCTCGGACCGCACCTGTCGCAGCCCTCGCTGCAACGGACGCCCCTGCTGTTCCAGGCGGGATCGTCGCGGGTCGGGCGTGCCTTCGCGGCGGCCAATGCGGAGGGAACCTTCGTCATGAGCCTCAACCCGCAGGGCGCCCGCAAGCTGGTCGAATCCGTCAACGCGCAGGTCGAGGCCGCCGGACGGCGCGCCGGCGACCTGAAATACATCCAGGGTCTTTCATTCGTGGTCGGCAGCAGCGAGGCGGAGGCGAAGGAAAAGGCGCGCGACCTGGACCACTATGCCAGCACCGACGGGCTGCTCGCCCATATCAGCCGCGATCTCGGCATCGATCTCGGGCTGCTGGACCCGGATCGCCCGGTGGCCGAACTCGATATCGAGGGCGTGCAGGGCTACATCGCCTATTTCGAGGAGGCCAATCCCGGAAAGCGCGCCCGCGTCCGCGATCTCGGCCATGCGCTATCCTACAACACGCGCATCGTCGGCACTCCGGAGAGCATCGCCGACGCGCTCGACGACTGGCGCGATGCCGGCATCGATGGCGTCAACTTCATCTGCCAGACGGCACCGGCGACCTATGTCGACTTCGTCGACCATGTGACGCCGCTGTTGCGGAAACGCGGTCTGGCACGCCGCGACTATGCCGAGACGACATTGCGCGAGCGCTTCTTCCCCGGCGAAGGCCCGCATCTCAACGAGCGGCATCCGGCGCGGCGCTACCGCGGCGCCTTTTCCCGCCGCGCCCCGCTCTCGACCTTGTCCTCGGCCGCAAGCTGATCGCGGCACTGCCCGGCTGTCGGCCGGGCGCGCCTGCATCTGCCATCAAGCTTTCTCAGGACCCGGCGGCGGCCGGGAAAACCATTGCCAATCCGGCGGTCCTCCCGGCTGGCCATCGTCACCGGCTGGCGCCTTCGTGCCATTGGCGAGGCCCGCGATCGCATCCTCCTGCACGGCGATCACGTCGCTGAGCAGGCGCACCAAGACGCGCAACTCGGCATCGCCGTATTTCGAAAGCACTTTTGCGCCGGCCTCCGCCACGAGACCGTAGGTGGCCGCCGCCAGCGCCGCCGTCATGGCGGTCGGGGTCACCAGCACCTTGCGCCGGTCGTCCGGGTCGGCCCGCCGCCGGACATAGCCGCGCCGTTCCAGCCTGTCGACCAGCGCCGTCACCGCCGCCGGCGTCAGACGCACCTCGCGGGCGATCGCGTTGGCGGGACGCGGCGCCTGGGACAGGAAGCTCAGGCAATGCAGCTCGGCCGGGTTGAGCCCGTAGAGTCTGCCGACCTCGGCATCGAATTTCTGAGAGCTGTCCTGGAATCGCATGACCAGCCGGCCGACGGCCTCGACAAGCTCGGGTTCCGGGATGCTTGACATCTTTACTTCGATCATCTAATGATTTGATCATTGAAATATCAGATGGTGATATAAATGTCAAGGAAATCCGCCGCCGGCGCCCAGGACCGGAGGATCGCGATCGCCGGTGCCGGCATAGGCGGCCTTGCCCTGGCGGCGCGCCTGGCGCGGCTGGGCCATTCGCCGGTGGTCTTCGAGGCCCGCGGCGAAGTCGCGGCGGTCGGCGAAGGGATTTTCCTGACGCTTGCGCCGAACGGCATGAACGGCCTGCGGCTGGTCGAGGCCGACGCCGCTGTGGAGGCCGCCGGCATCGACACCACCGGCATCGAAATCCGCGGCAGTTCGGGCAAGCGCCTGAACCTCGCCGACCAGAGCGACCATCGGACGGTGTTCGGGGCGCCGAGCATCACGCTCGGGCGCGGCGAACTGGCCGCGTTGCTGCTGGAGCGGGCCCGGCAGGCCGGCGCGGACGTGCGCTTTGATGCCGCTGTCGCCGCCGTCGATGCAGGTTCCGACGGTGTGGTGGTACGGCTTGCAGACGGCTCGGCGTTCGACGCCGATATGCTGGTTGCCGCCGACGGTCTGCGTTCGACCGTGCGGAACCAGATCTTTCCCGGCTACCCGCAGCCCGCCTATACCGGGCTGATCGGCACGGGTGGCACTGCCGAGGCCGACATCGAGCCGACCGGCGGCATGATGCGCATGACTTTCGGCGACCATGCCTTCTTCGGCTACATCCGGCCGGCGGGCGGACCCGTCTACTGGTTCAACTCCTATCCGGCCGAGGAGTCCGGGATCGGACGCATCGCCGATCCGGTCGCCTACGCTCGCGGGATCGGCGCACTGCACGCCGGCGATCCGGAACCCAATGCCCGCATCCTGGCTGCGGTCGGCCGGCTGGAGCGCAATTATCCGGTCTACGACATGCCCGCGCTGCCGGCCTGGCACAGTGGTCGAGTGGTGCTGTTGGGCGACGCCGCCCATGCGATCGGGCCGCATACCGGGCAAGGTGCGTCGATGGCCATCGAGGACGCGATGGTCCTTGCCGCCTGTCTCGACGCGGAGGCTGCTCCCGAAACCGCCTTCGCCCGCTACGAGGCGCTGCGGCGCCGGCGGGTCGAGCAGGTGGTGCGGCTGACGCGCCGGCTGGGGTCGCAGAAGCGCGCATCGGGCTGGCTGAGCGTGAGGATCCGGGACCTCCTGCTGCCTCTGGTGATCCCTTTCGGGATCAGGGCCGGCCGAAAGCTCTTCGCCTACCGGGTCGACCGCGATCCCGTCATCTGTTCCGCCGATGAGCGCGAAGGTTGAGGACCGGCCCGGAGCAGCCGTGGCGCATTCAAGGGGATCGCGTCGATCGTTGCGCCGCTCGACGACAACACCGCATCACGGATAGCAATCCGCCAGTGAGCGGCGAATGGCGGAGAGGGAGGGATTCGAACCCCCGATACCCTTGCGAGTATGCCGCATTTCGAGTGCGGTGCATTCGACCACTCTGCCACCTCTCCGCGGGGCGTGGTACGCCGAAGGCGGCGCGGCGCCGTAGATAGCGACTCGCTTCCGGTGACACAAGCTATTTTCGGCGCGATTTCCGCACGGCAACGGCTTGGCGTCAGCAATCCAGGCAATCCCTTGGAACTTGACTCGACACCTCCCCTCAGGTAACGAGCGCGGCATTCCGGCGTGGGGCAAAGCTCCGCGCTGGTTTTCGTTTGGGCGCGTCGCGTCCGCAAACCGCAACGACTGACAAAAAGACGGCCGGACCGCGCAGGCGGGACCAGGCCGACCGAACAGCGAAAGGCTGAAAAATGTTCGCAGTCATCAAGACCGGTGGCAAGCAGTACCGCGTTGCCGCCAACGACGTCATCAAGATCGACCGCCTCGCCGGCGAACCGGGCGACGTGATCCAGTTCGCGGAAGTTCTCGCCTTCGGCGAGGGCGACAGCGCCACCTTCGGCACGCCCTTCGTGGCCGGCGCGATGGTCACGGCGGAAGTGGTCAAGCAGGATCGCGCCCGCACCATCATCGCCTTCAAGAAGCGCCGCCGCCAGAACTCGCGCCGCAAGCGCGGCATCCGCCCCTACGAGACCTATGTGCGCATCGACGAGATCCTGACGGGCGGCGCCAAGCCGTCGGCGAAGAAGGCTTCGGCCCCGAAGGCCGAGACGGCCTCTGCCGCTCCGCTGTTCAGCGCGCCGGCGGGCGAGGCCGACGATCTGGTCGTCATCAAGGGCATCGGCCCCGTCGCCGCCGGCCAGCTCGAGGAGCAGGGCCTGACCACCTTCGCTCAGCTCGCCGCCCTGACCGACGCCGATATCGAGCGCATCGATGCGTCGATGCCGTTCAGCGCCGACCAAATCAAGGACTGGCGTGAGCAGGCGAAGGCGCTGGCGAAGTAAAATCGCCGGCAAGGCTTGACGCGGCGCGCGAAGCGCCGCAAACGAACAATCGAGCGCTTCCTGAAGCGCAAAGGAGTCTACGATGGCACACAAGAAAGCTGGCGGTTCGTCGCGCAACGGTCGCGATTCGGAATCCAAGCGCCTCGGCGTGAAGAAGTTCGGCGGCGAAGCCGTCCGCGCCGGCAACATCATCATCCGTCAACGCGGCACCACCTGGCATCCCGGCGCCAATGTCGGCATGGGCAAGGACCATACGCTTTTCGCGCTCGAGCAGGGCTCGGTGTCCTTTGCCAAGAAAGCCAACGGCCGAACCTACGTGTCGGTAAATCCGATCGCCGAAGCCGCGGAATAGCCGGTATCCGCACCACAAACACCGGCGCCCATCTCGGGACCGGTGTCTGGCACGGCCAGAATAGGATCAGGGGAGATGGGCCGCCATCTCCCCTTTTTCCGTTCCGGAGGACGCCATGGTTGCCGAGAAGGACTATGCCGAAGACGAGACCCTGAGGATCGACCGTGCCTCGCTCGCCACCGAGCGGCTGGTGCTGCGCCGCCCGGCCGAGCGTGACCTTGCGCCGCTCGCCGCGCTGGCCGACAATCGCCATGTCGCGGAGATGCTGGCCCGCATGCCGCATCCCTACGGGCTGGCGGAGGCCCAGGCCTTCCTGTCGGCCGAGCGGCAGCGCCAGGCCGGCGCCGTCTATGCGATCACGCTGGCGGCCGGCGGCGTCCTGGTCGGCTGCGCCGGCCTGAACGTCACGGACCGCGGGCTGGAGCTCGGCTACTGGGTCGGCGAGCCTCACTGGCGCCGGGGATATGCGACCGAGGCCACGCATGCGCTGGTGGATCTCGCCTTCCGCGACACACAGGTGAAGGTCCTGCACGCCTCCTGCCGGGTAATCAACCCGGCGTCGCGGCGGGTCATCCACAAGTGCGGCTTCCAGTATGCCGGGCAGGGCATGATGCATTCGCTGGTGGCCGGCCAGGTTCCCATCGAACGTTATCGGCTCGACCGGAAGACCTGGGCGAGCCTGCGAAGCTGGGCGCAGCTCTGACGGCACAAAGAGCCCGGGACGCCTCGATAAGACTTCGTTAACGGAAAAATGGGCCTAGTGGAGATGGCGGCGGAACCGTCCGCCGCCTCGCGGATTTCACCACATGGCTTTCCCAGCAGATCTCCTCACCGCGCCACGCGCTGCCCTGGCGGCACTTTTGCTGTTGCCGGCGCTGATCACCTCCGGCTCCGCCGCGCCGACGCATGACCGGCTGCCGACGATCGAGCAGCGCGACGAGGCCGCCGTACTGCTGCGGGAAGAGTTCGCGGACGCTCCCGACGGCGTCGATCCGATGGTCACCGGGCCGGTCACGGCGGCCTTCCGTGACCGGCAGAGGCAGGCGGGATGCGACACGGCGGAATGGCCGAACATCCCGCATGTCTGCTATCCGGACTGACCCCGCCGGCCGATCCGGCGGGAGCCCCGATAGCTCTACAGTCCACGCTTTTCCATCATCGCCTCCGGCGAGGGCAGCCGGCCCCGGAAGGCCGTATACAGGGCCTCGGGGTCACGCGTGTCGCCAGCGGCGTAGATGTTGGCGCGCAACCGTTCGGCCAGCTCCGGGTCGAACACGTCGCCGGTCTCCTCGAACGCCTTGAAGGCATCGGCGTCGAGGACTTCCGACCACATGTAGGAGTAGTATCCGGCGGAATAGCCGTCTCCGGCGAAGACGTGCTGGAAGTGCGGCGTGCGGTGCCGCATGGCGATGGCGTCGGGCATCTCCAGGCGTTGCAGCGTTTCCGCCTCGAAGGCCAGCGGGTCGCCGGGCGCGTCCGGACGCGCGTGATAGGCCATGTCGACCAGCGCCGACGAGGTGAACTCGACGGTGGCGAAGCCCGCGCCGAAGGTCCGCGCAGCCAGCATCTTTTCCAGAAGCTCCCTCGGCATCGGCGCGCCGGTCCTGTGGTGCAGCGCATGCTTTTCCAGTACCTGCGGTACGGTCAGCCAGTGCTCGTAGAGCTGCGAGGGAAGTTCGACGAAGTCGCGGCTGACCGCGGTGCCGGAAACGGACGGCCAGGTCGCCTCGGTCAACATGCCGTGCAAGGCGTGCCCGAACTCGTGGAACAGCGTCTTCGCCTCGTCGATCGACAGCAGCGACGGCTCGCCGGCCGGCGCCTTGGCGAAGTTCATGATGTTGTAGATGATCGGCGCGGCGCCGTCGCCGAGCTTGTGGCTGGACTGCAGCGCGCTCATCCAGGCGCCCGAGCGCTTGCTCGGCCGGGCAAAATAGTCGGCCAGGAAGAGGCCGAGGTCCGACCCGTCGCGGCGGCGCACTTTGAAGATGCGGACATCCTCGTGCCAGGCGGTGATGCCCTGCTGCTCGTCGAAGCTCAGGCCGAACAGGCGACCGGCGACATCGAAGCAGGCTTCGATGATGCGGTCGAGCTGGAAATAGGGTTTCAGCTCGGCTTCGTCGAAGGCGTATTTTTCGGCCCGCAGCTTCTCCTGCCAGAAGCGCCAGTCCCAGCCGGCGATCGGCTCGTTGCTGCCCGAGGCGGCGGCCAGCCGTTGCAGGCCCTGGCGGTCGGAATCGGCCTTGGAGAGCGCCTTCTGCCAGACGGGGTCGAGCAGCGCGTGCACGTTTTCCGCTGTCTTGGCCATCGTGTTGTCGAGCTTCAGCGCGGCGAAGCTGGCGTAGCCGAGGAGCTTCGCCTTCTCGGCGCGCAAGGCCAGCGTGCGCGCCACCACCTTGCCGTTGTCGTGCTCCCCGCCGTTCTCGCCACGCCGGATGAAGGCTTTCCACGCCTGTTCGCGCAGGTCGCGGCGGGTCGAATAGGTGGTGAAGGGCTCGTAGATCGAGCGCGACAGCGTCACCGCATAGCGGCCCTTCTGGCCGCGCGCCTCGGCGGCCTGCGCCATCGCATCGCGCAGGAAGTCGGGGAGGCCGTCGAGGTCGCCGTCGTCGAGGATCAGCGACCATTCGCTTTCGTCGGCAAGCACGTTCTGCCCGAAGGTGGTGCCGAGCGAGGCGAGTTCCTCGCTGATCGCGGCCAGGCGCTTCTTGCCGTCGGGTGCCAGCCGGGCACCGGAGCGCACGAAGCCCTTCCAGCTCTTCTCCAGAACGCGCAGCGTCTCGGCGTCGAGCCCGAGTTCGGCGCGACGGCCGTAGAGATCGTCGATGCGCGCGAAAAGCCGCTTGTTCATCGAGATCGCCGAATAGTGGCGCGACATTTTTGGCGCGATCTCGCGTTCCAGCCTCTGGATCGCCTCGTTGGTATGGGCACCGGCGCGGCACCAGAAGATCGACGAGATCCGGTCGAGCGCATCGCCGGCGCGTTCGAGCGCCGCCAGCGTGTTCTCGACGGTCGGCGCCTCGAGGTTGCCGGCGATCGCCGCGATCTCGGCCTCGTGGGCCGCCAGCGCGGCATCGAAGAGGGGGCCGAAATCGCCGTCGCCGATCCGCGCGAAATCAGGCAGTCCGAGCGGTCCGTCCCAGTGGGTCAGCGGATGCGTGGCGAGGTCGATGGAGGAAGCCGGCATGCGTTGCCTTTCGCGATCTGGATCTGAAGCCGGGATGTAGGACCGGGCGCCCTGGCACGCAACCCGCCTTGACGCCGGCCATCGGGAATAATAAGTAGGCAATAAAATAAGGCTTACTTACTAAATGCGCTACCCGATCGATCCCGACAGCTTCGGCTTCCTGGTGACGGATCTGACCCGGCTGATCCGCACCGAGATGGACCGGCTGATCGCCGAGGCTGGCCTCGGCATCACCCCGGGCGACGCGCGCACGCTGAGCCATGCGGCGCGCGCCGGCTCGATCCGCCAGACGCTGCTGGCCGAGCGCATCGGCGTGGAGGCGATGACGGTCAGTTCCTCGCTCGATCGGCTGGAGGCTCAGGGGCTGATCGTGCGGTCTGCCGACCCCGCGGACCGCAGGGCCAAGCTCGTGCGTGTCACCGAGGCGGGGGAGGCGATGCTGGCCCGCATCGCGCCGCTGGCGGCCCGTCTGCGCGCCGGAGCGGGCCAAGGGGTCTCCGCCGAGGAATGGCAGGGCTTCATCGGCACGTTGAAGACGGTCCGCGACAACCTGACCGCGGTGCGGGAAAGTGGACGGAAGGTCGCCGCGGAATGACCGGCCAGGCAACCCCGCAGCCGGCGCCCGTGATGAGCGAGCGCCGGGTCAGCCTGATCGGCGCGATGCTGGTGGCGATCGGCCCGGTCTCGATGGCGCTGTTCACGCCGGCCATGCCTGAGATCGTGCACTATTTCGGCACCACCGAATCCGCCGTGAAGATGACGCTGTCGCTGTATTTTGCCGGCTTCGCCATCGCCCAGCTTGTCTGTGGGCCGCTGTCGGACGGTTTTGGGCGCAAGCCCGTCGTCTTCGCCTTCATGGGCATCTATCTGATTGCGACCGTTCTGTCGCTGCTCGCGCCGACCGTCGAAATGCTGGTGGGGGCACGCTTCCTGCAGGGCGTGGGTGCGGCCGTGGGCTGGTCGGTGGCACGGGCCGTGGTGCGCGACCTGTTCACCAGCGAGCGGTCTGCCCGCATCATGAACCTGATGGGGCTGATCCTCGCGGTCGGCCCGGCGATGTCGCCGACGATCGGCGGCCTGGTGCTCGAGCTTGCCGGCTGGCACGCCATCTTCTTCGTCATGCTGGCGGCCGCCTTCGCCATCATGCTGGTGGTGCGCTTCGCCATGGTGGAGACGGTGCAGCGCGACCTGTCGCGCATCGCGCCGCGCGCGCTGCTGCAATCCTATGGCACGATCCTGTCGACGCCCTATTTCGTGCTGGCCAGCCTGATCCTGGCGGGCGCGGTGGGTTCGATCTACACGCAGGCGACGATCCTGCCGTTCATCCTGATGGAGCGTGTCGGTCTGACGCCGAGCCAGTTCGGCGCAGGGATGCTGATGCAGTCGGGGTCCTATCTTGCCGGATCGCTGGTCGTGCGCGCACTGCTGCCGCGCTTCGGCGCGCTGCGTCTTGTGCCTGTCGGACTGGCGCTGGTGCTGGTCGGCTGTGCCGCACTGGCGATCGGTCTGCACATTCTGCCCCCGACATTCCTCAACGTGATGGGACCGGTCGGCTTCAACGCCTTCGGCGTCGCCTTCGTCATGCCGGCGATCTCCACCGCCGTGCTTGCACCGTTCCCGCGCACCGCGGGGGCAGCCTCGTCGATGAGCGGCTTCTTCCAGATGGGCGGAGGTCTCGTCGGCGGCATCGTCTGCGCCCTGATGGGCGACCCGGTCTCCGCCATGGCGACGGTGATCCCGGCGATGGGCCTCGTCGCCGTGGTGTCGTGGCTGTGCTGGAGCCGCCTGTCGGTTCCGGCCGCGGGTCTCGTCGTCACGCCGGTCGCAGTCGCCCCGGCCGAGTAACCCCGCTACTCGAAATCGGGCCGTTCGAAATCGCCGGTGTCTCGGTTCATGACCCACAATTCGCCGCTCGAAATGTCGAACCAGGCTCCGGAGAGCGTCAGGCGCCCCTTCTGCTCCAGAATCCTCACGCAGGGGAAGGTCCGCAGATTGGCGATCGAATAGCGGATCGAGATGCGCTCCAGCGAGGTCTGGCGCTCGCCCGCGGTGAGCATCGCGTTGCCGTTGACGGCCTCGGCCGAGGGCGCGAGCAGGCTCATCCACTTGCCGATGAAATCGCCGGGCGAAAGCGGTTCGCTTGCCGGAGCGAGTGCGGCCCGGATGCCGCCGCAGCGCCCATGTCCCATCACGACGATGTTCTTGACCTTCAGGCTCTGCACCGCGAATTCGAGGGCGGCAGAGGCGGCATGATATTGGCCGTCCGGTTCGTAGGGCGGGATCAGGTTGGCGACGTTGCGCAGCACGAAGAGTTCGCCCGGCCCGGCGTCGAAAACGACCTCGGGTGCCGAGCGCGAGTCGCAGCAGGCGATGACCATCGTCTCGGGCGCCTGCCCCTCGCGGGCCAGCGACTTGTATCTGCCGGTCTCGGTGGTGAAGCGGCCGGCCATGAAGTTCCGGTAGCCGGCAAGCATGTGATCGGGAAGATGCGTCATCGGCCACCTCCTTAGAAAATCTGCAAACCGGGATCAACGCACATCTGCTGCAGCGCAGCAAGTCGATCATGCGCTGATGGCGATGGCGATGCCATGCGCGTCCCGGTCGGGCGGATCTGGATAGAAGCACGCTTCGCCGCGCGCATGGCGCGCCGCGACGAACAGCATGGCCATGGCGTCCAGCAAGTCATCCTCGCCGGCGCCGGAGGGAGGCCGGCCGGCGACAAGGTCGCGGCCGAACCCGTGATCGGCGAGCAGGGCGCGGCGCTCGTCCATCCCGGGTGGATAGGGACTGCTCTTCACCTTCTTCGGCAACGACATGGGCCGCCTGCCGTTCAGCACCCAGAAGGCGAGCTCCGGATGGGATTCAAAAACGCGATCGCGCAGCTCCGGCCGCGCGACGAGTAGCGTGTCGATCTCCCGGATCTTCGGGAACAGCGCGAAAGCCTGGATGGAGACGCCGCGCGGCGGCTCCGACGTCGCACGCGCGACGGCGCACGCGCAGCGGTGGTCCTCATACCATGCGTCGAGCGTGGTGAAGGAGCGGTGCGCGGCATAGACCGCGGCGCGGGATGGTATCGAGAAGACGCTGGACTGGCGATGTCCAAGGAACCGCCGGACGATCCCTTCCGGGCCGCGCCCGCCATGTCGCGACCTCGCGGGAAGACCGATCGGCATGTCGACGGTTAAGATGGCGTCGTCGGGCCATTCGGCAAGGATCGCATCGAAGGAGCCGTGGATTGCGACGGCCGGTTCCGACCCCGGCCGTTTGCCGACGGCGATCCAGCCTGCCTTGCACCCGTCGACACCGACGATGGCGACCGGTGCCGTCAGGCTCACGCGCGCCGATCCCGCTCCGGATGGGTGAGGTGGCGCAACTGCACCATCGCCATGGGATGCGACAGGCTCTGGATGTCTGTCTCGATCTGCAATTCGTCGCCGCCGCGCTTCGTCGTGCGCGCCAGGATCTCGAAGACCGAGGCCGTCGTCGACTGCAGCGCCTTGGCGCTCGGCTGGGCTTCGAGCAGCCGCGCCAGCAGCAGCGCCGCCGTCAGGTCGCCGGTGCCGTGCGGCGCGTTGTCGATCGAGCGGTGCTCGGCGAGCAGCGCCTCGCTGCGCGTCAGCATGAGATTGCCGATGCCGCCCGACAGCAGGCCGGGCGCCGACGTTACCAGCATGGTCGGCGGGCCGAGCTGTGCCGCGGCCGCCATCAGCGCGTGCAGGTCTTCGAGCGGCCGTCCGATCAGCCATTCGAGTTCGTAGCGGTTCGGCGTGGCGACATCCGCGATCGGGATCAGCAGGTCGCGGATCGCGGTGGCCACCTGCTCCGAGACGTAGAGGCCTCCCTTGTCGCCGATGACCGGGTCGCAGACATAGAGCGCCTTGGGGTTCTGCGCCTTGACCGCCTTGACGACTTTCGCCACGCCCTCGGCCTGGCGGCTGTCGCCGAGGAAGCCGGACAGGACGCCGGCAACCTCGGAAAGCCACGGAGTGGACGCGAGGTCGTCCATGAATGCCGCGAACTGATCGGGGTCCGGCGAGATGCGCGTGCTCGGACCGTGGCCGAGATGCCAGGGCAGCATGACCGTCGGCACGATCCATACCGGGAAGCCGAGGGCTTCGAGCGCCAGGGCGGCGGCGCGGTTGCCTACCGTGCCGCGCGCGACATGGCTGGAGATGACGATGATGGCGCGCGGCGCTGGGCTGTCGGAGCTGTCCGTCATGGCGATCAAAATCCCCCCAGTACATAGGCAACCAGCCACACGATGATCGCGATGGTGATCACGAGGCCAAGTCCGCGGCCGATCTTCGTGCCCCAGTACTCGATCGGGTCGACATCATGCGGCGTCTTTGCATTGGCTTGGCGTCGCATGGCGTCGACCGCCGAGCCAAGGGTGGCGAAACCGCTGGAATCAGCCTCACGCGCCACCCTGTCGAGGATCCGGCGCGATTCCCGCTGGCTGTCGCTGTCCTTCTCGTTCGACACATCCGGTTTCCTGCCCCGCCGAAGCGGTCGCGACCTCGCCTAGCACAGGCGTCCGCGCCCGTCCAAGCGGGAAGGGAATCCGCCCCCATTTCTCTGCCCCCGCAGTATGCTAAGACGGTGCATGTCTGGCCAAGCCGGGGAGCCCATCATGTCCGTTCGCGCCGACCGCCTCCTGCCGTCACCGGCGTCGATCCTGCGCCTTGCCGCCCTTGCCCTGCTGCTGCCGCTGCTGTCGGCCTGCGGCTACAACACGATCCCGACCGCCGAGGAACATGCCAAGGCGGCCTGGAGCGAGGTGCTCAACCAGTATCAGCGCCGCGCCGACCTCATCCCGAATCTCGTCGAGACGGTGAAGGGCTATGCGGCGCACGAGAAGGAGGTGCTGGACTCGGTGGTCGAAGCCCGCGCCAAGGCCACGCAGGTGACCGTATCGCCCGACGCGCTGACCGACCCCGAAGCGATCAAGGCGTTCCAGGACAGCCAGTCCGGCCTGACCGGTGCCCTGTCGCGGCTGCTGGCGGTAGTCGAGAATTATCCGGATCTCAAGGCCAACCAGAACTTCCTGGCCCTGCAGGCGCAGCTCGAAGGTACGGAAAACCGGATCACCGTCGCCCGCCGCGACTACATCGAGGCGGTGCGCGACTACAATCTGACCCTCAAGACCTTTCCCTCGGTGCTGTGGGCGACCTTCTGGTTCACATCCAACCAGCCCTACCAGACGTTCACCATCCCGGAGGACAAGATGGAGGTGCCGAAGGTCGATTTCGGCAGCGGCCAGGGCGGCTGAACCAGGCGGCGGCCATGGCGCGGCATCGCTCCGCCGGGCAGCGCGCCGTCCTGCCGCTGCTCCTGTTGCTGTTCGTCCTCATTGCCGGGCCGACCGTCGCGAACGCCGCCGAACTGCCCGCCCTGACCGGACGTGTGGTCGACACGGCCGGCATGATCGATGCCGGAACGAAGGCCGGGCTGGAGGCCAAGCTCGCGGCGTTCGAGGCGAAATCCTCCGACCAGATCGTCGTGGCGACCATCGACAGCCTCGGCGGCGAGGCCATCGAACCCTACGCCAACCGGCTGTTCCGTGCCTGGGGTCTCGGCCAGGCCGGAGAGAACAACGGCATCCTGCTGCTCGTCGCCAGATCCGACCGCAGGATGCGCATCGAGGTCGGCTACGGCCTGGAAGGTACGCTGACCGATCTGCATTCCAAGCTGATCATCGAGAACACCATGGTGCCGGCATTCCGGGCCGGCGATTTCTCCGGCGGGATATCCCGCGCCGTCGACGACATCATCATGGTGCTGGAGGGCAACGCCGCCGAACTCGAGGCGCGCGGGGCGCGCAACCAGGACGGTGCCGGCCCTGAAGTCGACTGGGTCTTCGTGCTGTTCTTCATCGTCTGGGGCACGCTGTTCTTCGGCGGCATGGCGATGGCGATCCTGCCGCCGATCTTCGGCCGCAAGATCGGGCCCGGCAAATACCGGTGGCTCGGCATGGATGTCAGCGTCGGCTCGGGGTCCTCGTCCGGCGGCGGCTGGTCGTCCGGCGGCACGTCGAGGAGCAGCGGCGGCGGTGGCTTCTCGGGCGGCGGCGGATCGTCGGGTGGCGGCGGCGCATCGGGGAGCTGGTAGATGACGCTGTCACCCTATGACCACGAGCGCATCGCAGCCGCGATCAGGGCCGCGGAGCGCCAGACATCCGGGGAGATCTTCTGCGTGGTGGCGCGAAGCAGCGATCCCTATTTCTTTCCCGCAGCCTTCTTCGTCACCGTCGGGATTCTCGTCGCCGGACTGGTCGCGGCAGTCGCCGCGCATTTGTGGTGGATCCACCTGCCTGCCCTGGATTTCGTCGCCGCGCAGCTCCTCGCGATCGCCGCGGCCTGGCTGCTCTTGTGGACATTTCCGTCCATCCGCCTGCGCTTCGTGCCTTTGCGGCTTGGCTACCGGCGCGCCCACGACAATGCGCTGAAGCAGTTTTTGGCGCGCAACGTGCATCGCACCGAGGCCCGCACCGGCGTGCTGATCTTCGTGTCGCTCGCGGAGCGCTATGCCGAGATCGTCGCCGACGGAGGTATCGACGCCAAGGTGGGCGAGGGGGCCTGGACCGGCGTTGTCGCGGAGCTCGTCGACCATGCTCGAGGCGGCAGGCTGGCGGACGGATTCGTCGGGGCAGTGCGGACTGTCGGCGATATGCTGGCCCGGGATTTCCCGCGCGGTGCGACCGACGCGAACGAGCTCGACGACCATCTTGTGGAAATCTGACGCGACCTGACCGCGGCGCGTCCTGCCGGGCGCAGCGTGCTTGGCATCGGCGCGGTGGACGCGTATGGTTAACCAATCATGACCACGCTGACGATCGACATCCGCAGGGCCGATCCGGACGACGCGCAAGCGATTGCCGACGTACATCATGAAGCGTGGATGGGCGCCTATTCCGGCATCATCCCGCATCGCGCCCTCGCACGAATGGTGTCCCGCCGCGGCAGCGACTGGTGGTCGCATGCGATTCGGCGTTCCGCCACGGTGCTGGTCGTCGTGATCGGCGGGGAGATTGTCGGTTACGCGACGCTCGGCCGCAATCGGGCGCGCGAGCTCAGCCAGCAGGGCGAGATCTACGAACTCTACCTCAAGCCGGAATACCAGGGCGTCGGCCTCGGGTCCCGGCTGTTCGCCGCCGCCCGCCGCAAGCTGGCGGACCATGGGCTTGAGGGCACGGTGGTCTGGGCGCTGGAGGAGAATACCGGCGCCACGGCTTTTTATGAGGGCGCCGGGGGCCGCGACATCGCCGAGGGGGTCGAGGTTTTCGACCAGAAGGCGCTGAAGAAGGTCGCCTACATCTTCGACTGATCCGACGCTTTGCCGGCGCAGTTGCGCTGGAACGAAGTCCCCGCTATCGGTCTCGCCCGACGCCGCAGCGCGGCAGCGCTTTTCCGAGAGGGTCAGCCATGCGTATCGAAGCCATCTCCACCGGGAAAAACCCGCCGGAAGACATCAACGTCATCATCGAGGTGCCGGTCGGCGGCGAGCCGATCAAATACGAGATGGACAAGGAGGCAGGCACGCTGGTCGTCGACCGCTTCCTGTACACTTCGATGCGCTATCCGGGAAATTACGGCTTCGTGCCGCATACTCTGTCGGGCGACGGCGACCCGATCGACGTTCTGGTCTGCAACACCCGCGCCCTGATCCCCGGCTGCGTCATCAACTGCCGGCCGATCGGCGTGCTGCTGATGGAGGACAATGCCGGCGTCGACGAGAAGGTCATCGCCGTGCCGTCGCCGCATCTGACCAAGCGGTACGAGAACGTCCACAACTACACCGACCTGCCGCAGATCACGCTCGACCAGGTCGCCCACTTCTTCACGCACTACAAGGATCTTGAACCCGGCAAGTGGGTGAAGATCGGCGGCTGGCACGGCGTCGAGCGCGCCCGTGAGATGATCGTCGAGGCGGTCGCGCGCAACAAGGCGGCGAAGGCCGGCTGAGCGGCCTCAGTTCTCGGCACGCTGGTAGTCAGGCAGCGGCACCTCGCCGCTGACCAGCACGCGTTCGTCGGCGCCGCAGGCAAAGGTCTGCGCCTGTTCGTCGGCGATCCGGCGCGCCGTCTCGTTGGCCTTGGGATTGCCGCTGGCGACGACGAGGCCGACCGTGCAGCCTTCGCCTTTGCCCGGCTGGCCGACCTTCTCGATGACCAGGACTTCGGTCCTGGCCTCCGGCTCGTCGGGATCATCGTTGACGAACCAGCGATGGATGGCGGCGAACGGCACGATCACCTCGCCGTCGACCTGCAGCCGCCACTCGATCTTCGCACCTGTCGAGTTGAACGCGGAGAAGCTCTCCCACTGCGACTCCTCGGTCGCCGGCGGAAAGCCGTAAAACACCGATTCCCGCGCGTCGCCATAGTCGACGACCACCGGATAGCCGCGCCAGCCGGGACAGACGCGACGCGCAAAGCCACCTTCGCCCTCGGACGCGACGAGGGCGCAGCTCTTGGCGAGATCCAGATCGGTGTATTCGCTACGGATCTCGGCTGCCATCGCGGGCCAGGCAAAAGCAACCAGGGCCGCCGGTATCAACAGGCCGCGCATCCGAACATTCTCCCCTGCAGCCGCACGTCGCGACGGTAGCGCAGGCCCGGCGCAGCGTCCATCGCGCCGATGCGGCTGGCTAATGGGCAGGACGCCGGTCCGACGTCAGGGCGCGGGGGCTGCCAGGGCATTCAGGCTGGCGAGAAGCGTTTCCAGCGTGGCGTCGACGCGCACGGTCTTCTGCCTGGACGTCTGACCGGCGATGATCCGCACCGCCGACCGCGGCACGGCGAGCCGCCTGGCGATCAGCAGTTCAAGCGCGGCGTTGGCTGCACCCTTTTCCGGAACGGTCCGAACCCGCGCACCAAGGCGGCTTGAACCGTCCGAGAGGCTTTCGACCGGGCCGAGCTCGTCCCGGCTCGACCGCGGCGTCAGGCGCACGAAAAGATCGACGCCCCCGTCGCGCGGCCGGTACCATGCCGCCATGGCGGCGGATCAGACCACGGCGGGCGCGATCGTCGTCCAGAGCAACTGGCGCAGGAAGAAGATGATCAGCAGCACGATGATCGGCGAAATGTCGATGCCTCCGAGATCGGGCAGACGGCGGCGGATCGGTGCCAGCACCGGCTCGGTGACCTTGAAGAGGAAATTGCCGATCGCTCCGACGAACTGGTTGCGCGGATTGACCACGTTGAATGCGTAGAGCCAGGAAAAGATCGCCGACGCGATCAGGATCCACCAGTAGATGCCCAGGGCAAGATCCACGGTCTGGATGAGGGCGAGCATTCATGTCTCCTGGATCGCAGGTGGTCAAACACCAGACCGACCCGCGCGGACCTTTTGGGGTACGGCGTCCGATCCGCAGGCTGCGGCGTGCCGATGAATGTGCGACATGTAGCGACAGAGTGCTGGCCCCACAAGTCCTCGGGTCGCGGCGGGGCCGGGCGAAGCCTAGTCAAAATGCTGCGCCGCCGCGCTTGACAGGAAATGCCGCTCGGCCCCATATCACCGCCATCCGCTGGACGGGGCTGTAGCTCAGCTGGGAGAGCGCGTCGTTCGCAATGACGAGGTCAGGGGTTCGATCCCCCTCAGCTCCACCAACGGATTTCGCTCGAACAAGAGCCCATGATTCGCGTTATGAATTCCATCGACATTTCAAAGCTTTGTCGCGGTACAGCACATCAATTTCATGGTTTGAGACGCTGATACTGGCGCATTATGTCCCCAAACTTATTGGTGAGCTTACTGACCTGCCGCCGTTGGTTGCGGACGCAATCCGTGACTGCTCACGGCGCGGTGAGAGGGTTCTGGATATATTCGGCGGTTCCGGCTCGACATTGATCGCCGCACATACATGCGGGCGTCAGGCGCTGCTGCTGGAACTCGATCCTGCCTGTTGCGACACGATCATTACTCGCTGGCAAACCTATACCGGCAAGAAGGCTGTTCTCGCCGATCAGGCCCTCGACTGGCCGTCCGCCAAAGCCGACACAGTTCCGCAAGGGGCAATCAGGCAATTCAAAAGGCAGACCGAAATCATCGAATGGGACCGACAGCGACAAATCGGCGAACGCGCTGCTCATGCGTGAGGCAGAACGTCTCCTGAGAGTCAGAGAGGGAGAAAGCCTCCAGCAGATCTCTGCGATAGAGGCTGTGGTCCGCGCACAGTTCGTTCAGGCGACCAAATACAGAAATGCCTATGCGCAAAAGCACATCATAGAACGTTACGACAGGGCGGAGCGGGAACGCCAATACGCAATGAGGAAATCATTGCGTATTGGCGCGAAAGGACCGCTCTGGAGCGCGCGGCAATCGTGCAGGCAAAAGAGCTTCGCAAACCCGCACCGGAATTCATACCGCACCCCGACGACGTGATCATCGATAATGAAGCGGGCGTGCGGTTCATCGGTCCGTTCGATCAGGATAGTCTTGCGGCGACGAACAGCACGATCGCGTTACGCGACATGCTAATCCTGCAGGCCGGGCTTGACGAGAAGCTTTGGGATCAACCCGATGACGGAAATCTCCTGGAAGGACCGGGCAGTGCCGCCATTTTGGCAATCGTCCTCGATGGCTCACTGCCTCCTCGATTGCAGATGAGAGATGTTCTGAACTGGTTTCGTATCGATCGCTATTCCAGACAGCCCAAGCGTTGGCTTTTGAAAGAAGTCCATACTGGCTGGCAGAAGCTGAGGTGCAAAGTACCTCGAGGCTACATCTTCCCGAAACTGGGCACAGGCAAACGGATTATCGAGTTCGCCAACGATTTCAGCGAAGCGAACATTTCGGGTGAACTGGACACATCGTCTCTGCACGAGATCAGCTCGTTCATAGAGGCGTCGGGATTGCTGTCCCATCTCTCTAACCATCGTCAGCAACAGCCTGCCGAATGAAAGACGCAATGAGAAGCGTCATGGCGCTTCTCAATACATTGTCC
>JAHBYY010000002.1 GCA_019635715.1 Rhizobiaceae bacterium
TCATGCATGTCGCTCGAAAGTGGGAACCGGTTTCGGGACAACGACATGCATCAAAACAAGAACTCAAAGCGCGTCGCCTGAGTCCGATTTGACGCGACGCGCTTTAGGGGCCTGTGGACAGTCAGGGATTGGGCGCGGCGCGTGTCGGATTTCTCGCCCGGTTCGGCGTCGCGAAGCCTCGACGGGGGCAACCCCGCCGTCGGCTCCGCTCCTGGAACCGGACGATTTCGCCTCATACCGCGCTCCAATCCATAACCGTCCACAGGGCCTAGGCAGGCCGCTCGGCTCTCAAAGAAAACTCTGCGGGTCGATGTCGACCGCGACGCGCACGGTGCCGCGCGGCTTCGGCGAAGCTGCGAGCAGCGCTTTCAGATAGGCCTGCATGTCCGACCTGCGCCCGCCATGCACGAGCAGCCGGAAGCGGTGCCGTCCGCCGACCAGCGCCAGCGGCGCCTCGGCCGGCCCGAGCACGGCGATGTCGACGGCCTGCGGCGCGGCGCGGCGCAGCAGGCGGGCATGCGCCTCCGCGTCGGCGCGGGTCGCGGCGCTGACCACGATGCCCGCAAGGCGCCCGAACGGCGGCAGTTGCGTCCGTTCGCGCTCCGCGATCTCACGTTGATAAAAGGCCTCCGAATCGCCGGACACCAGCGCGCGCATCACCGGATGATCCGGCTGGTAGGTCTGCAGCAGCCCGACGCTCTTCTTGCCGGTACGCCCCGCGCGACCCGTCACCTGGCTCAGAAGCTGGAAGGTCCGTTCGGCGGCGCGCGGGTCGCCATTGGCAAGGCCGAGATCGGCGTCGACCACGCCGACCAGCGTCATGTTCGGAAAATTGTGGCCCTTGGCGACCAGTTGCGTGCCGATGACGATGTCCGCCTCGCCCTTGGCGATCGCCTCCAGTTCGAGGCGCAGGCGGCGCACCCCGCCCATCATGTCGGAGGACAGCACGATGGTGCGCGCCTGCGGGAAGCGCTCGACGACCTCCTCGGCGATACGCTCCACGCCCGGCCCGCAGGCGACGAGGTGGTCGAACGTGCCGCATTCCGGACAGGCGTCCGGCCGCCGTTCATTGTGTCCGCAATGGTGGCAGACCAACTGGCCGCGAAACCGATGCTCGACCAGCCAGGCCGAGCAGTCGGGGCATTGGAAGCGATGGCCGCACACCCGGCACAGCGTCAGCGGCGCATAGCCGCGACGGTTGAGGAACAGCAGCGCCTGCTCGCCGCGACCGACCGTCGCCTCGACCGCGGCCAGCAGCGGCGGCGACAGGAAGCCGCCCCGCGCCGGCGGGCTGCGCCTGAGATCGATCGAGCGGATGTCCGGCAGCGCCGCCTCGGCGAAGCGGGTCCTTAGCGCGACGCGCCGATAGCGTGCCTGGTCGGCGTTGACCCGGCTCTCGACCGAGGGCGTCGCCGAGGCGAGCACCACCGGAAAGCCGCCGATGCGGCCGCGCACCACAGCCATGTCGCGGGCATTGTAGAAGACGCGGTCCTCCTGCTTGTAGGCCGGGTCGTGCTCCTCGTCGACGACGATCAGCCCGAGATCCCGGAACGGCAGGAAAAGGGCGGAGCGTGCCCCCGCCACGACCTGGACCCTGCCCTCGGCCACCTGCCGCCAGACCCGCTCCCGCGTCCTCGGCGGCAGGTCGGAATGCCACTCGGCCGGCCTGGCGCCGAAGCGGTCGTGGAACCGGTCGAGGAACGCCTGCGTCAATGCGATCTCGGGCAGCAGGATCAGCACCTGCCGGCCGGCCGCCACGGCCGCGGCGACGGCCTCGAAATAGACCTCGGTCTTGCCCGAGCCGGTGACGCCGTCGATCAGGCTCACCCCGAACCCGCCCGCCGATGCTGCCGCGCGAAGCTCCGCCCCGGCGGCCTGCTGCTCGTCGCTGAGGGCGGCGGCCCCGAACGATGGATCCGGCGCCGCCACGACCGGCGCGGGCGGGATCAGCGTCGGCTCGAACGCGCCCTGCGCGGCCAGTCCGTCGATCACCGCCGCCGATACGCCCGCCGCATGCGCCAGCCCCGAACGCGTCCAGGCGAGGCCGTCGCGGGCGAGCCCCAGGACCCGCGCGCGCGCCTCCGTCATCCGCCCCGGATCGACGCCCGTATAGGTCAGGCCCGGGGTCCACGGCTCCGGATCGAAGGCTTCGGGAGCCCGCAGCATCATGCGCGCCACCAGTCCGGGCGGCGACAGCGTGTAGGCCGCCACCCAATCGACGAAGCGCCGCATCGGCTCGCCGACCGGCGGACAGTCGAAGACGTGGTCGATCGGCCGCAGTTTTGCCGGGTTCACCGATCCGCCGTCACCGTCCCAGACGACGCCTGCGACGAGGCGCGGCCCGAGCGGCACGCGCACGATCGAACCGGGTTCGACCGTCATGCCTTCCGGGACCGAATAGCTGTAGGGCGCGTCCGCCGGCATCGGCACCAGGACGGGCACCGGGCGGCCTCGCGAATCTGCTGTCATCGGACGTGACCTTGCCCGGACTTTCGTCTAAGGGGAAGCCGACCGGACGGCGTCGGGAACGCCGCCGCAAGCCTTGAGGAGACGCTCATGAAATTCTTCGTAGACACCGCCGACGTGAAGGAAATCCGCGAGCTGAACGACCTCGGCCTGCTCGACGGCGTCACCACCAACCCGTCGCTGATCCTCAAGTCGGGCGGCAACATTTCGGAAGTCACCAAACAGATCTGCGACATCGTCGAGGGTCCGGTCTCCGCCGAGGTGGTGGCCACCGACTACAAGGACATGATGGCCGAAGCCAGGGTGCTCGCCAAGATCGCCGACAATGTCTGCATCAAGGTGCCGCTGACGCTCGACGGCCTCAAGGCCTGCAAGACCATCCGCACCGAGATGAACCGCCAGGTCAACGTCACGCTGTGCTTCTCGGCCAACCAGGCGCTGCTCGCCGCCAAGGCCGGCGCGACCTTCATCTCGCCCTTCGTCGGCCGCATCGACGACACCGGCTCGGACGGCATGGAGCTGATCGCCGAGATCAAGCAGATCTACGACAACTACGATTTCGACACCGAGATCCTGACCGCCTCGGTGCGCACCGTCAATCACGTCAAGCAGGCCGCGCTGATCGGCGCGCATGTCGTGACCGCACCGCCTGCGACGCTGAAGGCGCTGGTCAAGCATCCGCTCACCGACAAGGGCCTGGAGCAGTTCCTCGCCGACTGGGCCAAGACCGGCCAGAAGATCGGCTGATCCGCGACCATCTTTCCGACGGCGCTGCGCAGCGATGCGCCGCGCCGTCTTGCTTTCGGCTACTGCCGCGGCTCCCCCGAAATGTTGGCCTTTGACGGCGTGACCCCCGACGGCGCAAGACCGGCGAGCCATGCGGTCAGCGGCCCCGGCTTGCGCTTTGCATGCTCGAGTTCGTCACGCCGTCGCACCGCGCCGCGCACGAAATGCGCCCCGACGAAACGCAGCGGCTCCGGCGGGAAGCCGCGTGTCACCGGCCGCACCAGCGCGCTGCCCGCCCATTCGTCGGCGATGCCGAGGGCGAGCGCGGAGAGAATGCGGCCGCCGATAAAACTCATGCCGATGCCGTTGCCGGAAAAGCCGTAGCCGTAGAGCACGTTCGGGCTGGCCGGCAGCGCGCCGAACAGCGGCAGGCCGCTCGCCGTTCGGTCGATCGGCCCATTCCACGACCCTTCCTCCGGGAAGTCGGCCAGCGCCGGATGCCCGGCCCGCAAGGCTCGGCGCATGTCGCCGAGGCGCGGCGAGGGTCGGTGGAAGCGCGCATCGATCACGCCGCCGAAGCCGATATGGCCGCCGGTGACGCCGACCACCAGGCGATCGTCGCGCGTCACCCGCCAGCCGGAGACGAAGACGCGCGAATCGATCATCAGCGGGCCGCGCCGGTAGCCGGCCTTGTCCAGCATCTCCGGCATCGGCTTCGACGCGGCGTCGTCGCTGGAGATGATGAACAGTGCCGGCGCCAGTTCGGGCACCGCCGCCGACCAGGCATTGATGGCGAGCACCAGCCTGCCGGCCCGCACGCGTCCGCGCTCCGTCTCGACGACCGGATCGCCGCGCCGCGAAAAGCGCCGCATCGCGGTCTTCTCATAAATGCGAACGCCATTCTTCAGCGCCACCCGGCGCAGGCCGCGCACCAGATGGCCCGGCTGCACCGTCGCCGCCGAAGGATCGAAGGCGCCGGCCAGATGGCCGGGCGACCCGGTCATCGCGGCGATATCGTCGCGCGTCACCCGGCGCGCCGGCTCGTAGCCGTGGCGGGCGAGCTTGTTCAGCGCGTCGTCCCAGGCGCCGGACTGCGCCTCGCAGGTCGCCCCCCACACCCAGCCGACGCGATCAAGCCAGGCGTCGATCCCGTTGTCTGCGCAGAACGCCGCGATCCCATCGATCGCCTCGGCCGACTGGCGGATGATGCGCAACGCCTCCTCCTCGCCGCGCAGCGCCGCCAGCGCCGAGAATTTCGTCCAGGCCGACAGCAGCATGCCGGAGTTGCGGCCGCTCGGGCCGCCGCCGCAGATGTCCTTCTCGAGGATGACGACATCGAGCGACGGCCTGTGCTCCTTGAGGCGGATTGCCGTCCAGAGACCGAGGAACCCGCCGCCGACGATGCAGACATCGGCAGTGGTCTCGCCGTCGAGCGGTGGCTGGAGGTCGGCTTCCTGGGCGAGCGCCTGCTTGAGCCAATGGCTGCGCCAGGCAATGTCCTCTTCGGAGATCCTCGCCATCCGCTCGCTCCCTACCGCATCAAGGACCGAAATCGCCACACCCTCGACGTGGACCATCAGATTTGATCAAATTTGATACCACACCGGAGTTGATAATCAATGGGAACTCCGCCTATCGTCCGCAAGCAAGGCTGAGTACAATCTGGATTTGATCGAATGAATGCACCCGCCGCCGACCTGCGTCGAAATTCGGAACTCGACGAAGTCCTCGCCGATGCAAGGCAGCGCTTCACCGACAGGAATCCGCGGAGCTTCGCCCGCCACACCGAGGCGGCGGGCTACCTGCCGGGCGGCAACACGCGCGCCGTGCTGTGGTACAGGCCATTCCCGCTGACGCTCGTCTCGGGCGATGGCTGCCGCGTCACCGATCTCGACGGTCACAGCTATGTCGACCTCGTCTCCGAATACAGCGCCGGCCTCTACGGCCATTCCGACCCGCTGATCGCCGCCGCGCTGATCGAGGCGGTGAAGGGCGGCGTGCTGCTCGGCGCGCCGAACCGCTACGAGGCGCGCTATGCCGAGGCGATCGTCGAGCGCTTCCCGGCGATCGAGCGGGTGCGCTTCTGCAACTCCGGCACGGAAGCCAATATCATGGCGCTGTCGGCGGCCCGCGCCGTGACCGGCCGCTCGAAGATCATCGCCATGACCGAGGGCTACCATGGCGGCGTGCTGACCTTCGCGCATGGCGGGTCGGAGCTGAACCTGCCCTTCCCCTTCGTCTTCGCCACCTACAACGATATCGCCGGCACCGAGGCGCTGGTCCGCGAGCACGCGGCCGACCTTGCCGCCGTCATCCTCGAGCCGATGATGGGCGGCGGCGGCTGCATCCCGGCAAGCCGCGACTTCCTCGCCATGCTGCGGCGCGTTACGCAGGAGACCGGCGCCATCCTGATCTTCGACGAGGTGATGACGTCGCGCCTCGCCTATCGCGGCCTGCATGGCGTCCACGGCATCAACCCGGACATGGTGACGCTCGGCAAATATCTCGGCGGCGGCGCCAGCTTCGGCGGCTTCGGCGGGCGCGCCGACATCCTCGACCGCTTCGACCCGGCCTCGCCGAAAGCGTTCTCCCACGGCGGCACCTTCAACAACAACATCCTGTCGATGACGGCGGGCTTCACCGGCTTCACCCAGGTGCTGACCGAGGAGGCGAGCAAGCGCGTCAACGACACGGGCGACTACCTTCGCGACGGCCTCAATGCGGCGATCGGGCGGCGCGGGGTGGCGGCGACGGTGCTCGGCCGGGGCTCGCTGATGAACATCCATTTCGTACCCGGCCCGGTCGACACGCCGGCGCCGCTGGACCGGCAGGATCCCCGCCTGCTGGCGCTCTACCACGTCGAGATGATGCTGCGCGGCTACCACACGACGCCGCGCGGCATGCTGGCCCTGTCGCTGCCCTTCACCCGTCAGGACGCCGACGGCTTCATCGAGGCGTTCGACGACTTCCTGTCGGTGCATCGCGCGCTGCTGCCCGGCCGGGCCGCCTGATGGCGCGAAGCGCACGCATCGACGCCGGTGAGACGCCCGCCGGCACGGCGCATGCGCGCGTCCATGCGGCGCTGCGCCAGGCCCTGATGAACGGCGATTTCCTGCCCGGCCAGCGCATCGTCGTGCGCGAGATCGCCGAACGCTTCGAGACCTCGGCCATGCCTGTCCGCGAGGCGTTGCGGCAGTTGGTCAGCGACGAGGCGCTGTTCGATCATCCGAATCGCGGCGTCATCGTGCCCGAGGCTACCGTCGAGGTGATCTCGGATCTGGTCAGGGTCCGCTGCTCCATCGAGGGTGCCGCCACCGAATGGGCGGCGGCGACGATCGACGAGACCGAACTGGCCGAGATCGCGACCATCGATCGCCACATGCGCGCCTGCACGGCGCGTCATGACGCGGCGGATTATCTGACGCTGAACCGGCGCTTCCATTTCTCCGTCTACCGGGCGGCGCGGTCGCCGGTGCTGCAGCCGATCATCGAGCGCCTGTGGCTGCGTGCCGGTCCGTGGCTGAACATCATGCGCGACGAGGCGACGCTGGGCCTCGGCCTCGACCATCATGCCGAGATCATGGACGCGCTGCGAAGGGGCGACGGCGTTCGCGCCAGGCGGGCCCTTATCGCCGACATCACCGACGCCGCCGACATCATGCTGCGCGCCGCGAGCAAGCCGCGCGAGCCGGCGCGGCCGAGGCCGCGCGTGACGCTCGTCGGCACGGCGGGCGCGGCGAAGACCGCGCAGAGGCGCCAGAGTTGAACCCGGGAGGAGGCACCGTGAAAAAATCGTCGAAAGTGATCGTCACCTGTGCGGTTACCGGATCCATCCACACCCCGACAATGAGCCCCTATCTGCCGGTGACGCCCAACGAGATCGTCGAGGCGGCGGTCGGGGCGGCGGAAGCCGGCGCCTCGATCATCCACCTGCACGCGCGCGACCCGCAGACGGGCAAGCCCTCCCCCGATGCGCGCCTGTTCATGGATTTCCTGCCGCGCATCAAGCAGCAGACCGACGCGGTGATGAACATCTCGACCGGCGGCGGCCTGAAGATGACGCTCGACGAGCGCCTCGAGGCCGCGCACGCCGCCAGGCCGGAGCTTTGCTCTCTCAACATGGGTTCGATGAACTTCGTTCTCAGCCAGATCGTGCCGAAATACAGCGAATGGAAGCACGACTGGGAGAAGGACTATCTGGAAGGCACCAGGCGCGGCATCGTCTCCAATACGTTCGAGCAGATCGAGCGCATCATCGTCGAGGTCGGAAATGCCTACGGCACCCGCTTCGAGTTCGAGTGCTACGATGTCAGCCACCTCTACACGCTGGCGCATTTCCTCGACCGCAAGCTGCTCAAGCCGCCGCTGTTCGTCCAGACCATCTTCGGCCTGCTCGGCGGCATCGGCGCCGATCCGGAAGACCTGCTGCACATGCGCCGCACCGCGGAGCGCCTGTTCGGCGACGATTTCCTGTGGTCGATCCTCGCGGCCGGCAGGCACCAGATGGGTCTCTGCACCATGGGCGCCATCATGGGCGGCAATGTCCGCGTCGGGCTGGAAGACAGCCTCTATCTCGGCAAGGGCACGCTGGCGAGGAGCAATGCCGAGCAGGTGACCAAGATCCGCCGCATCCTCGCCGATCTGTCGATGGACGTCGCCACGCCCGAAGAGGCGCGAAGCCTGCTCGACCTGAAGGGCGGCAACGAGGTGGCCTTCTGATGCCGGGTCCCGTCGTCACCTTCCTGGGCGTGGCGCATCCCTGGCAGTGCGACACGATGGGCCACATGAACGTCCGCCACTACGCGGCAATGTTCGACGACGCCAGCTTCCAGTTGCTCGGCCAGTTGGCTGGTCCGGATGCAGAGGGCAAGGGCTGGGCCGACATTCGCTGCGAGATCGACTACGTGCACGAAACGCGCGCCGGAACCCTGCTGACCATCGTCTCGCATGTCGAGAAGCTGGGACGATCTTCGCTCACCTACGCCCACGAGATGCGCGGCACGGTCGACGGCGCGATCCACGCCCGGGCGCGCGTCGTCTCGGTGCGCTTCGACCTTGTTGCGCGGACGAAGATGGACATCGAGGAGGAGATCAGGACGCGGGCGACGCAGGTCGGCAGCACCTGACCCCTTAAGCCTTTGGCGATGGCCAGGCGGTGCGACGCTCGTAGTCGGCATGCCATAGGAGCTCCGGAGCAACTTTGTGGTTGGGCAGTGAGGCAAGGACAAGCTGCACGTCTTGGGGCGCTGCCAAACCTATCTGCGATCGACCCTTTCGAGGTTACGAGACCGCGCGCTGCAGCGTCATCGTCACCCACTTATTGAGGCTGACGCCCTCACGCTTCGCGGCGCTTGAAAATGCCCGGTGCTGACTCGGATCGGCGCGCACGACGAACTGTCCGGAGAACGGCTTTTCCGGCTCCTCGCCGCGTTCGGCGCAAAAGGCCAGGTAGTCTTCCACCGAGGCCGCGAAAGCTTGCTTGAGCTCATGCGCCGAATTGCCCTGGAATGTGATCACGTCGCGCAGGTTGATGACCTCGCCGTGGAACAGCTCCGCCTCCTCGTCGAATTCCACGATCGCTTCGTAGCCGTTGTGGTGCATGACGGTCATGGCCGTATCTCCGCTTCGAGCAAGAAACGCCGCATCGACTTGACTGCCCCCTTGTCGGCTTCTTTCTGTGGATGAGGCCTGTGAAACACCGCGCGCACGTTGTTCAGGGCAATGCGCACGCGCGAGCCCTGTCCCTCCGTGATTTCGGCGCCGCAGGCGATCAGCATTGTCTCTATATCGCGCCAGGCAATTCCAGCGCACACAGGTTCTGCGAACAGGGCTTCAAGGGTCGCCTTATGCTTCCTGCTTAGGCCCATATAGTATCAATTTATGGTATCGCCAGCAAGATGCGAGCAAGAGTTCCAGCAAAGTCCGACGGACTCAAGGCGGACCTCCATCGAGCGGATCACCGACCGCCTCACCCCTTGCTCAGCCGCTGCGCCACGTCGAGGCGGAGCATTTCCGCCAGTTCGCGCGCCGCGCGGTCCTCGGCGTCGCGGCGCGCCCGCATATTGGCGAATTCCTGCGCCGGATGGTCGAAGGAGGCCGTCACCGAACGCGCGCCCTTGGCGACGACTTCGCCGGTGCCGGTGTCGGTCAGCACGTAGTCGGCCGTCATCTGCAGCAGCGCCGCGGTGGCGCGATTTTCATTGACCACTGAAACGGCCGCTTCGTCGGTCACGTTCACCGCGGCGTTCAGCACCATGCGGTAGCGCGGCTCGGCAGGCTGCCCGGCGCCGCCGTTCAGCAGGAAGATCAGATTGTTGCGCAGGTCCTGGCCATAGCGCGTGCGCACTTCCTCGACATAGATCTGCCGCTGTCCGGTCGATGCGCCGGCGATCGCCCCGGTCTCGATCGAGGAGTCGGAATAGAGCGGGCGCACCGTGCAGCCGCCAAGCAGGAGCGCGGCCGCGACGGCGGCCAGCGGAAGGGCGGTGCGGCAGCGGTCAGGCAACGACATTGACGATCCTCTGCGGCACCACGATCACCTTGCGCGGCGGCTTGCCGTCCAGCGCCTTCCGGACGAAGTCGAGCGCCAGCGCCGCCGCCTCGACAGCAGCTTGGTCTGCGTCGCGCGGAACAGTCAAGTCGCCGCGCTTCTTGCCGTTGATCTGCACCGGCATGACGACCTCGTTGTCGATGGTCAGCGCCGCGTCGAAGGACGGCCACGGCCGCTCGGCGACCAAACCCTCGCCGCCGATCGCGGCCCAGCCCTCCTCGGCCAGGTGCGGCATCATCGGCGCGATCATCGACAGCAGGAATTCGACGGCCTCGCGCAGCGCCGCGCGCGTCGCCGCGTCCGCCTTGCCCTCGGCGGCCGCCGTCAGCGGCGCCGCGATCACGTTGACCAGCTCGTAGATGCGCGCCACCGCCTTGTTGAAGCCGAGCCTGCCGATGTCCTCGCCAACCGCCTTCAGCGCCTTGTGGGCCGCCTTGGAGACCGCGGCCGCCTCGCCCTCGCGCGCCGCACGCGCCGCTACGCCGTTCAGCGCCGGGGCGCCCTCCGACACCAGGCGCCAGACGCGCTGCACGAAGCGGTGAGCGCCCTCGACGCCGGCCTCCGTCCAGATCACGTCGCGCTCGGGTGGCGAATCCGACAGCATGAACCAGCGCGCCGTATCGGCGCCGTAGCTCGCGATGATGTCGTCCGGGTCGACGACGTTCTTCTTCGACTTCGACATCTTCTCGATGGCGCCGATCTCGACCGGACTGCCGTCCTTCAGCAGGACCGCCCGGCGCACGCCGTCGATTTCCTCGACCTTCACCTCGGCCGGCGTGATCCAGCCTTCGGGCAGGCGATAGGTCTCGTGGACGACCATCCCTTGCGTGAACAGGCCCTCGAACGGCTCCTCGACTTCGGCGACATGGCCGGTCGCCTTCATGGCGCGCACGAAGAAGCGCGAATAGAGCAGGTGCAGGATCGCGTGCTCGATGCCGCCGATATACTGGTTGACCGGCAGCCAGCCTGTCGGGCCGTCGACGGCGGAGGCCGTGGTCGGGGCCGTCTCGTTCCACGGATCGGTAAAGCGGGCGAAATACCAGGACGAGTCGACGAACGTGTCCATGGTGTCGGTGTCGCGCCGCGCTTTGCCGCCGCAGCTCGGGCAGTCGGCGTGCTTCCAGCTTGGATGATGGTCGAGCGGGTTGCCGGGCTTCTCGAACGACACGTCGTCGGGCAGCACGATCGGCAGCGCGCTGTCCGGCACCGGCACCGAGCCGCAGGTGTCGCAATGGATGACCGGGATCGGGCAGCCCCAGTAGCGCTGGCGCGAGATCAGCCAGTCGCGCAGCCGGAACTGCACCTTGCGCTCGCCCATCGGCCGGTTGCCGATGCTGATCTCCGCCAGCCGGTTGGCGACCTCCTCGAAGGCCTGCTTCGGCTTCATGCCGTCGAGGAAGCGCGAATTGATCATCACGCCGTCATCGACATAGGCTTCGTCGGCGATCCTGAACGTCGCGGCATCGGCGCCTTCGGGCATCACCACCGGCACCACCGGCAGGCCGTATTTGTTGGCGAAATCGAGGTCGCGCTGGTCGCCCGACGGGCAGCCGAAGATAGCGCCCGTGCCATAATCCATCAGCACGAAGTTGGCGACGTAGACCGGCAGCGTCCAGCTCGGGTCGAACGGATGCACGGCGCGGATGCCGGTGTCGAACCCCTTCTTCTCGGCGGTCTCCAGCTCCGCCGCCGAGGTGCCGCGGTGGCGGATGTCCTCGATGAAGGCGGCCAGCTCCGGGTTGGTCTCCGCCGCCTTCCTCGCCAGCGGATGGTCGGGAGCCAGCGCGGCGAAAGAGGCGCCGAACACGGTATCCGGACGTGTCGTGTAGATCTCCAGCTCGGCCTCTCCGGAAGGCGTCGTGGCCTTGTCGAGCGGCCAGCGCACCAGCAACCCCTCCGAGCGGCCGATCCAGTTGGCCTGCATCAGCTTGACCTTGTCGGGCCAGCGCTCCAGCGTCTCCAGGCTGTCCAGCAGCTCCTGCGAGCGCGCGGTGATCCTGAAGAACCATTGCGTCAGGTCGCGCTGCTCGACCGGCGCGCCCGAGCGCCAGCCCTTGCCGTCGATGACCTGCTCGTTGGCCAGCACCGTCATGTCGACCGGGTCCCAGTTGACCTTGGCCGACTTGCGCTCGACCAGCCCGGCCTTCCAGAAGTCGAGGAACATCTTCTGCTGGTGGCGGTAGTAGGACGGATCGCAGGTCGCGATCTCGCGCGCCCAGTCCAGCGACAGGCCCATCGTCTTCAACTGGCCCTTCATCGTCGCGATGTTGGCGTAGGTCCAGTCGCGCGGATTGACCTTGTTGTCGCGCGCGGCGTTCTCCGCCGGCAGGCCGAAGGCGTCCCAGCCCATCGGGTGCAGCACGTTCTTGCCATTGGCGCGCTGGAAGCGCGCCACCACGTCGCCCATCGTGTAGTTGCGCACATGGCCCATATGGATGCGCCCGGACGGATAGGGGAACATCTCCAGCACGTAATATTTGGGACGCGGGTCGTCGTTCTTCGTCTCGAAGAGCTTTGCGGCGTCCCAGGCTTTCTGCCATTTCGGCTCGGCTGCGCGCGGATTGTAGCGTTCGGTTGCCATTGCGGAAATTTCACCTAGAACGATGCGGACTGACCGCCCTTGTTGCACAAACGGAAACAGGGCAGCGCGTTGTTTCCAAGATGGATACAGGGCACTGCCTTCATCACGGATCGCCCGGAAATTCAACCGAATGTTGATTTTCGCGCGTTGTTGGAAGCCGGAGGAACGACGCCGTGGACCCAATTGTGGCGCGCTTGGCGGAGGTGAAGTCGAGAATCGCCGCCGCCGAACGTGAAGCCGAACGCGCCGCCGGCGACGTTACGCTCGTCGCCGTGTCCAAGACCTTCTCCGCCGACGAGGTGCGCCCGGCCGTGCAGGCCGGACAGCGCGTCTTCGGCGAGAACCGCGTGCAGGAGGCGCAGGGCAAGTGGCCGGCGCTGAAGGCGGAGTTTCCGGACATTGAGCTGCGGCTGATCGGCCCGCTGCAGTCGAACAAGACGCGCGAGGCGGTGGCGCTGTTCGACGTCATCGAGACGGTCGACCGCGACAAGCTGGCGGCCGAGCTGTCGCGCGAGACCGCCCGGCAGGGTCATTCCCCGCGGCTCTACGTACAGGTGAATACCGGCCTGGAGCCGCAGAAGGCCGGCATCGCGCCGCGCGAGGCGGCAGCCTTCGTCGCCCGCTGCCGCGCGGTGCACGGCCTGTCGATCGAAGGGCTGATGTGCATTCCGCCGGCGGAGGGCAATCCCGGCCCGCATTTCGCCCTGCTCGCCGGGATCGCCCGCGAGGCCGGCGTCGAGCGCCTGTCGATGGGCATGTCCGGCGACTATGAGCTGGCGATCGCCTTCGGCGCGTCGAGCGTCCGGGTCGGCTCCGCGATCTTCGGGCATCGATAGCCCTACGCAATTGAACTCGAAAGCAGCAAATGCTATCTAGCTAGCCAAGCTGGCTAGGTAGTCGAGACATGAACTGGCACCTGCAGGACGCGAAGAACAATTTCTCGAAGGTGGTCCACAAGGCGCGCACGGAAGGACCGCAAACGGTGACTTTGCGAGGCAAGCCAGCCGCTGTGGTCCTTTCGGCGGAAGATTATGAAAGGTTGGCAGCCAACCGACCTTCACTCGAACAGTTTCTGCTGGCTGATGGGCCTATTTGGGATGACGAGTTCGTCGAGGACGTCAATCGGCGTAACAAGTCGCCCGGTCGAGATATCGACCTCTGACCATGTTCCTGCTCGACACCAACGTCATTTCGGCCCTCCGAAAGAAGGACAAGGCGGCGGTAGCCTGGCTTTCCGCTCAACCCTACGGATCGACCTGGCTGAGCGTCGTGACCTTGGGCGAGATCAGGCGGGGCATCGAAATGAAACTGCGAAAAGACATGCATGCGGCCAATCATCTGATCTCGTGGTTCGCCAGGATCCGCGTAGAATTCGCGGAGAAGATCCTGAACGTTGATGAGGCCGTTGCGCTGGAGTGGGGCCGGATCTCGGCAATGCGCACACGCGGAGAAGCCGACAGCCTCATTGCGGCAACCGCCCTCGTCCACAATCTTGTTCTCGTCACCCGCAACGTCACAGACTTCCACGACGCAGGCCCCGTCGTCGTGAATCCTTGGGATGCCTGAAACCGCTATTGCCCCCGCCGCTTCAACTGCTGCTCGCGGAAGAAGATGAACAGCCCGGCCGCCACGATGATCGCCGCGCCGATCAGCATGGCGGGGCGCGGCACGTCGCCGAACACGATCCAGCCCATCGAGATGCCCCAGATCAGCAGCGTGTACTGGAAGGGCGTGACGGTCGCCGCGTCGGCCAGCTTGAGCGAGCGGTTGACGCAGACATGCGCCAGCATCGCGACCACGCCGAGCAGGCTCAGCAGGGCGAAATCGGACCCCGTCGGCGTCACCCAGCCGATCGGCGCGGTCGCCGCGCCGAGCAGGGCCGCGCCGACTGTCTGCCACGTCACCATGGTCAGATCCGGCGTCCCGCGCAAGGCGCGTCCCGAAATCATCATGAAGGTGAAGGCGAACGAGCCGAGGATCGAGATGATCGCTGGCGCGGTGAAGGTCGCGGCGGACGGCTCCAGTGCGACGACGACGCCGCAGAAGCCGATGAAGATCGCCGTCCAGCGCCGCCAGCCGACGCGCTCGCCGAGCAGCAGCGGCGACAGCGCGGCGACGTAGATCGGCGCGGCCAGCCAATAGGTCATGACGTCGGCGAGCGGCAGGTACATCACGGCGAAATAGAAGGCGAAGACTTCCGCCGAGGTCAGGATGACGCGGACGACCTGCAGGCGCGGCCGCTCGACCCGGAAAAGCGACCGAACGCCGGCCCGCCAGACGAAGGGCAGCAGCACCACCAGCGCCGCCGCGCTGCGCAGCAGCAGCAGTTGGCCGACCGAATAGGTCGAGACCAGCCATTTGCCGAGCACGTCGTTGAGCGCGAACATCATGATGCCGAGCAGCATCAGGAAGATGCCGAGTCCGGTCGACTGGCGCATGCCCTTGTCTACAGCCACCGTCCGTCCGCCCTGTTCGCCGGCGCGCTCATACGATGTATGGGCGGCGCTTGCCAGACGAAGCACCGGACCGTTGCTTGGACCAGTCAGGGATCGGCATCGAGCGTGAACAGTTCCCGCGCCTGCCCGACGCCGCGCAGCGCGTAGCGGCCGACCGAGACGCAGCGGCCACGCTCCGCCTCGGGCAGGAGGCCGCGGAAGGCCGACGAGATCAGAACCGGGCGGTCGGCCGAACTGCACATGGCGGCGATGCGTGCCGTCTCGTTGACCGCCTGTCCGACCACGGTGAAGTCCAGCCGGTCGGCGCTGCCGATATTGCCGTAGAACACGTCGCCGACATGCAGGCCGAGATAGACGTCGGCAACCGGCGTGTCCTCCGAACGCCGCCGCGCGTGCAGTTCGCCGAGGCGTCGCCGCAGGTCGCGTTCGGCCTGCAGCGCCGCCAGGCATGCCTTCTGCGGATCGGTTCCGTCGAAGATCGCCAGCACACCGTCTCCGATCAGCTTCAGCACGTCGCCATCGGACGCCTGGATCGCCGAGATGACCGCATCGGCGTGGTCGTTGAGGAAGGGAATGAGCTGATCAGAGGCCATCGTCTCCGACAGCTTGGTGAAGCCATGCAGGTCGGAGAACCACAGCACGGCATTGATCTTGTCGACGGCGCCGCGGCCGATCCGGCCCTTCAGCACCCGCCGGCCGGGATCACGGCCGAGATAGGCTTCGACCAGCGACTGCGCGACGCGCGCCAGCGATGCGGATTTCATCGCCAGCCCGAGCAGCGGGGTCAGCCGCATCAGCGCCGCGATCTCCGCCTCGGTGAAACCGCCCGGTCGGGCCGTGGTCCAGCGTGCCGCCAGATTGTCCATCTCGCCGATCACGGCATCGGCCTCGAACAGGTGCACCACCGCCAGGTAGTCGGTCTGGCCCGACACGCGCAGCTCCTCGATCGAGCCGAAGCCGGCGGTCTCGCCGAGATGCAGCCGGCAGCGCATCTCGCCGCCGCCCTTCTGGATCAGCGCGTAGAACGGGCTTTCCGTCCAGCTATCGGCATTGCCGATGATCTCCCCGCGCTTGAACTCCAGCAGCGGGATTTCGTCGCTCGAGTCTTCGCGCCAGCGGAAGCCCCGTCCCTCGTAGACCGGATGCAGTGTATCGATGATGACGATGCCGCGCCCCAGCGCCAGGCCCGCCGCCTGGCAGCGCGCGCAGAAGCCGTGCAGCAGCGCCAGCTCGTCCAGGCCCTTCAGCCCGGTGACGGCCAGCCAGTTGGCGATCTCGTCGGCCGCCTCACGATTCATGGGCATTCCTCCGCAAGCAGGCGATGATGGCCGGCGGACGACAGGGGATGCAAGATGCGTGACAGCCGGTGCGGGCCGCGCGATCCGTCAATGCAGGACGAGCAGGTCGCTGGAGGAGAAGCTGATCTGCGTGCGGTCGCCGACCCTCGGCGGCGGCGTGCTCGAATTGTTGAACGTGTCGAGCGAGATCGTGCTGCCGCCCAGTCCGACCCGCACGCGGATCACCGAACCGAGGAAATGCACATCGGCGATCTGGCCGCTGATCGTCGTGTCGTGGCCGGCGCGCGCGCCGAGCGCGATGGCCTCGGGGCGCAGCGCCAGCGACAGCGTGTCGCCGGTCCTGGAGCCGTTCAGCCGGTCCTTGATCAGCACTTCCTGGTCGTTGATCCTGACCCTGCCGCCTGCCGCGTCGCTGACCTTGCCCTCGAGCACGTTCAGCGTCCCGACGAAGTTGGCGACGAATTTCGTCGCCGGGCGGTTGTAGATCTCGAACGGCGCGCCGACCTGCTCGGCCTTGCCGCCATACATCACCACGATGCGGTCGGAGATCGACAAGGCCTCCTCCTGGTCGTGGGTGACGAAGACGGTGGTGATGCCGAGCGTCTTCTGGATCGAGCGGATCTCGTCGCGCAGCGACACGCGCACCTTGGCGTCGAGCGCTGACAGCGGCTCGTCGAGCAGCAGGAGCTTCGGCTTAGGCGCCAGGGCGCGAGCAAGCGCGACGCGCTGCTGCTGGCCGCCGGAAAGCTGGTAGGGATAGCGGTCGCCGAACTCGGGCAGCTTGATGATCGACAGCATCTCGGCGACGCGCCTGTCGGCGTCGGCCTTCGGCATGCCGGCGACCTTCAGCCCGAAGCCGACATTCTGCGCCACCGTCAGGTTGGGGAACAGCGCATAGGCCTGGAACACCATGCCGACATTGCGCTGGTTCGGCTTGAGGGAGGTGACGTCCTTGCCGCCGACGGTGATGTTGCCGGAGGTCGGCTGCTCGAACCCGGCGACCATGCGGAGCACGGTGGTCTTGCCGCAGCCCGACGGCCCGAGGAAGGAAACGAACTCGCCCGGTGCGACGTCGAGGTTGAAGTCCTGAACGACCGTCGTCGGCCCGAAGGACTTTCGCAGGCTCTGGATGCTGAGGAAGGGGTCGGCCATGAGCGCGGCTCTCTCGGATCAGTTCGGGCGGTTGGCCGATCTCGGCGCAAAGCGGGATAGCACCTGGATGACCGACATGCAGCCCCAGGTGATGACGAAGGCGATGATGGCGAGCGCCGCCGGCTCATAGGCGCGGTTGGCGCCGATCAACTGCATGTAGGGGCCGAAGGCCGGACGGTTGAGCAGGCTTGCCAGGGTGAATTCACCGATGACGATGGCGAAAGTCAGGAACGCACCCGACAGAACGGCGATCAGCACGTTGGGCAGGATGACGCGGCCGATGATCGTCGCCCAACCGGCACCCAGGATCTGCGCCGCTTCCGTCAGCGTGCGCACGTCGATGGTGCGCAACCCCGTGTCGACCGCGCGATACATGTAGGGCAGCGCCAGCGTCGCATAGCCGATGATCAGCAGCAGGTCGGTGCCGCGCGCCGTGGCGAGAAAGGGCAGCGGCGAGTTCGATCCGTACATGCGGATGTAGCCGAACACGATGACGATCGCCGGGATGATCAGCGGCAGCAGCGTGATGAACTCGACCACCGGCCGCAGATGCGGCATGCGCAGCCGGATCCAGTAGGCGGTCGGCACGACGATCAGCACGCCGAGGATGATGGTGAATACGGCGACAATGACGGAATAGCCGAACGTCGCCTGAAAACGCTCGTCGCCGAACACGATGCGGTAGGCGTCGAACGAGTATTCGCCGCGCCGCATGCGCAGCGAGAATTCGAACGTCGCGATCAGCGGGATGAAGAAGAAGCTCGCGCCGAGGAGGAAGGTCGCCCAGGCCCAGAAGCGTCCGGATTTCATGCGACGCTCCCTGGATAGAGCAGTGCGTAAACCACCCCCTCACCGGCCCTTCGGGCCACCTCTCCCCCTGCCCGGGGGAGAGGAAACGCCGTCGTGATGCCGGCGCCTATCCAGCCTGGGTTCCTCTCCCCCGGGCAGGGGGAGAGGTGGCCCGAAGGGCCGGTGAGGGGGTACTTCGAATAGACCATGGCAGCCATCACTTAAGCCACCTTTCGCTCCGCACCCGGAACCAGATGTAAAAGACGTTGGCGAGCCCGGTGATGACGATCATGCCGAAGGCCAGCGCATAGCCGAGATTCGGATTATGCAGCACGTCGCCACGCATCTGCGCGTAGAGTTTGATGGGGACGATGCTGAGCGACGAGCCGGTGAAGGCATAGGCCGTGGCGATCGCCCCGAAGGCATTGGCAAACAGCAGGATGACCGTGCCGAGGAAGCTCGGCCAGAGCACCGGAATGACCACCATGCGCCAGTATTGCGACGTCGTGGCGCCGAGCGTCGCCGCCGCCTCCCCCCATTCCTTCTTCAGCCCGTCGATCGCCGGCGTGATGATGACGATCATCAGCGGGATCTGGAAGTAGAGATAGACGACGATCAGCCCCCAGGAGGTGAGGATGTTGAAGCCCATCGCATAGATGTTGAGGCCGAAGACGTCACGCAGGATGATGGTGACGAGGCCGAGCCGCCCGAGCGTCGCCAGGAAGGCGAAGGCCAGCGGCACGCCGGCGAAGTTGGAGGCGACGCCCGAGAAGGTCATGGTCGCCGACCGCACCCAGGGCGGCAGCCCGCCGCGCACGATGGCGATCGCCATGGCGAGACCTGCGAGCGCGCCGATCGTCGCCGACCAGAAGCTGATCTTGATCGACACCCAGTAGGAATTGCGGATCGAAGCGTCGGTGAACAGTTGCGAGATGTTGGCCAGCGTATAGTTGCCCTCGGCGTCCTGGAAGGCACCTATGACGAGGTACAGCGTCGGCAGGACCAGGAAAAGCAGGGCAAACAGGAAGAAGGGCGTGACGCCGAGCCAATGCAACGGCAGCCTGCGACCCGCGGGCGGGACTTGTGTCGGCGAGGAGATTGCGGGGGCGGACATGGGCAACCGAAAGGAGGACCGGACGGCTTGCCGCCGCCCGGTCCGTCTTCCTTACTGGACGTTCGCGCCGACGACGCTGTCCCAGTTCTTGGTGATGGCTTCCTTGGCGGCCGCCTGCTCGTCGAGCGACGGGAATACCGCGGCCTCATAGGCGGCGGCCGGCGGCAGCTTGTCCATCATCTCCTGCGGGATCTTGCCGTTCTTGGCCAGATCGTTGAAGCGGATCGGGTGGCAGTAGCCGGCGAGCCAGCCGAGCTGGCCTTCGTCGGAATAGAGGTACTCCATCCACAGCTTCGCCGCGTTCGGATGCGGAGCGTAGGCGCTGATCGCCTGGATGTAGACGCCGGCGACGACGCCGCTCTTCGGCACAACCACGTCGACCGGCGGGTTGCCGTTCAGCGTGTCGCGGCCTGCCAGCGCATTGTAGTCCCAGGTGATCAGGATCGGCGTCTGGCCCTGCGCCAGGGTCGCGGCCTTGCCGATGACCGGCACGAAGTTGCCCTTGGCGTTCAGTTCCTTGAAGAACTCGAGGCCGGAGGTTCCGGCAGCTTCGCCGGCCGCGGCGCCCTTCGACAGGCCGGCCGCATAGACGCCCTGGATGGCCTGGTTGGAGGCGCGCGGATCACCGGCCAACGCGACCGAGTTCTTGTACTCGTCCTTCAGCAGGTCGGCCCAGTCGGCCGGCGGATTCGGCACGAGGTCCTTGTTCACTTCGAAGGACAGCACCCCGTAATAGTCGCCGTACCAGTAGCCTTCGGCATCCTTGGCCGAATCCGGGATCGAATCCCAGGTCGCGACCTTGTAGGGCTGGATCAGGCCGTCGGCCTTGGCGGCCGGTCCGTAGGACAGGCCGACGTCGATCACGTCGGGGGCCTGCGGACCCTTGTTGTCCTTGTTGGCCTTGATCGCCTCGATCTCGTCGCTGGAGCCGGCATCCGGGTTCAGCTCGTTGATGGTGATCTCGGGATACTTCTTCTTGAAGCCGTCGATCACCGCGCCGTAGCCGCACCAGTCATGCGGCAGCGCGATCGTCGTGAGCTGGCCTTCCGCCTTGGCGGCCGCGATGAGTTCATCGCTCTGCGCCGAGGCGATCGCCGTCGTCACCATCAGCGACGCGGCGGTAAGGGAAAGGATCTTTCCCGTGAAACTGAACATGGTTTGTCTCCGTTGAGCTGACGCCGTTGGACGCCCGTGTTGCGGTTATTCTTGTCGTGTGACAGTCGCGTGAATGTCGACTGCCCAACCCCCTGAGGCGCTGAAAGTAAACACCTTCTGCATTTCCGTAGCAATCGCCGGCTTGGATGTTTTTCCGGCTAAACAGTCCCTCCCTTGTGGTCTTCCTCCATCTGCGGCGCGCCGCTCCGGGCCTCTAGAGGCTGCCGGCGAGCGCGTTCTCGAGAAGTGCGAGCGCGGCGGCGCGCGTCAGTTCTACGGGATTGCCGCCGGCGGTCGGATCGACGATCGCCATGTCGGCGATCAGTCCCTTGCGCGCCTCGTCCATCTCCAGTCCCTTGATGAATTCCGGCAGGGTGTTCGGCACCTTCAAATCGCCGCGCAGCTTCATGACGGCCGCCACGAAGCCGTCATAGCCGCCGGCGATGCCGCAATAAGCGGCAAGCCGTGCGATCCGCTCCTCGATCGCCGGGCGGTTGAAGGCCAGCACATAGGGCATGAACACCGCGTTGGTCATGCCGTGATGGGTGTCGTACAGCGCGCCGATCGGGTGCGACAGCGAATGGATGGCGCCGAGCCCCTTCTGGAAGGCGGTCGCACCCATCGCCGCGGCGCTCATCATATGGGCGCGGGCCGTCAGGTCGGTCCCGTCGGCATAGGCCTTCGGCAGGTTCTCCAGCACCAGCCGGATGCCCTCGACGGCGATGCCGTCGGCCATCGGGTGATAGCCCGGCGCGCAATAGGCTTCCAGGCAATGCGCCAGCGCGTCCATGCCGGTGCCGGCGGTGATGAAGGGCGGCATGCCGACGGTGAGCTCCGGATCGGCGATGACGATCGCCGGCAGCATCTTCGGATGGAAGATCACCTTCTTGGTGTGCGATGCCTCGTGGGTGATCACCGCGGCCCGGCCGACTTCCGAGCCGGTGCCGGCGGTCGTCGGCACCGCCACGATCGGCACGATCTTCGAGGCGTCGGCGCGCGTCCACCAGTCGCCGATGTCCTCGAAGTCCCAGACCGGCCGGCTCTGGTGCGCCTGGAAGGCGATCAGCTTGCCGAGATCGAGCGCCGAGCCGCCGCCGAAGACGATCACGCCGTCATGTCCGCCGGCCTTGAACACCTCGATGCCGGCCGTGAGGTTGGATTCCACCGGGTTCGGCTTGACCTCCGAGAAGACGCCGTAGGGTACCTTCGCCTCATCGAGCAGCTTCAGCGTCGAGGCGACGACCGGCAGCCTGGCCAGGCCCGGATCGGTGACGAACAGCGGCCTGGCGATGCCCGTCGCGGCGAGCGCCTCCGGAAGTTCCTTGATGCGCCCCGCGCCGAACCGGACGGTGGTGGGGTAGTTCCAGCGTGAGAAGAGCGTGGTCATGTGTTTGCCTTCGAGGAGTGAAGCACCCCCACTCCGTCACGCTCCGCGTGCCACCTCTCCCCCTGCCCGGGGGCGAGGAAGAGCGCCGCCATCGCTGCCGCCTTTCCTCTCCCCCGTCGATCGGGGGAGAGGTGGCCTGCGAAGCAAGACGGAGTGGGGGTCGATTGCATCAAAGTCGGGTCAGATTTGCTCGCGCAGATGAAAACTCTTCGGCCGGGTGAGGTTGTCGTAGCCGATCGACGACAGTGCCGCGCCCTTGCCCGTGTCCTTGACGCCGGTCCACACCAGCGCCGGATCGAGATAGTCGCAGCGGTTCATGAACACCGTGCCGGTCTCGACGCGGTCGCCGACCGCAATGGCGCGTTCGGTGTCGCGGGTCCAGATCGACGCGGTCAGGCCGTAGGGACTGTCGTTCATGAGTTGCACCGCCTCGTCATCGTCCTTCACCTTCATGATGCCGACGATCGGCCCGAAGCTTTCCTCGCGCATCACGCTCATCTGGTGGTTGACGTTGGTAAGCACCTCGGCCGGCAGGTAGGGCGAGCCGGCAACGTCGCGGTCGTCGGTTCCGTTGATGTGGGCCCGGGCGCCCTTGCGCAGCGCCTCGGCCTTCTGCTCGCGGATGAAGTCGGCGAAACGCGCCTGCGCCATCGGGCCGATCACCGCATCCTTGTCGAGCGGACTGCCGAGCGTCCATTGGCGCGCTTCCGCGACGAATCCGTCGACGAAGTCGTCATAGACCTCTTCGTGGACATAGATGCGCTCGATGCCGCAGCAGCACTGGCCCGAGTTGAAGAAGGCGCCCTCCGCAAGATTGGCGATGGCGTGGTCGAGCCTGGCGTCGGGCAGCACATAGGCCGGATCCTTGCCGCCGAGCTCGAGGCCGAGCGTCATGAAGGTGCCCGCCGCCGCCTTCTCGATGGCACGGCCGCCGGCGACCGAGCCGGTGAAGTTCACATGGTCGATCTTTCCCGACCCCAGCAGCCATTCGGTCTGCTGATGGTTCAGCACGACGTTCTGGAACACATGCTTCGGCAGGCCGGCTGCCTCAAAAGCCTTGGCGAAGCGCTCGCCGACCAGCAGCGTCTGCGCCGCATGCTTGAGGATGACGGTCGAGCCGGCGATCAGCGCCGGAACGATGGTATTCACGGCCGTCAGATAGGGGTAGTTCCACGGCGCGATGACCATGACGACGCCGAGCGGATCCTTCCTGACGTAGCGGCGGAAGCCGTCCTTCGGATTGGACGCCGGAACCGGAGCGAGCGCCGTCTCGGCGATCTCGACCATGTACTGCGTGCGCTCCTTGACGCCGCCGAACTCGCCGCCGTAGCGGACCGGCCGGCCCATCTGCCAGGCGAGCTCCGGGACGATCTCGTCGGACATGCCGACCAGCGCTTCGAGCATCTTCAGCATGTAGCCGGCGCGCGTCGCCACCGGCAGCGCCGCCCAGCCCGGCTGCGCCGTGCGCGCCCGTTCGACGGCGGCATTCGCCTCGCCATCGGCCAGCACCGGCCGTTCGGCATAGATCGAGCCGTCGATGGGAGATTTGAGTTTCACGGTTTCCAAGGGCGACTCCCCAAAATTCTTGTTTTGCCTAGCAAGCCAGCGTCCTCACGTGCCCGGCCTGTCCGTAGGCCAGAACAGGCGCGTCGCGAGTGACGAGAATCATGTCGAGGCTGCGCGCTGTCGCTACAAGGATCCGGTCGATCGGGTCCTTGTGCAACGCTCCCGGCAAATGGGACGAACCGACCAGTATGTCCGGCGTCACGGCACTCAACTTGGCTCCGATCCTCGCGACGAACCTGTTGAAGAATTCCAGCGGCCCGGCCGGCAGAATGAACCGTCCCTTTGCCACGCCGACACCGAGTTCCCACGCCGACATCGGAGAGACAAAAAGGCGATTGTCGCTCGCTGCGCCGCCGATCGCCAGGTCAGCCGCATCATCGATGCGCGACCCGTTGCTGATGAATAGAACCGCGCAGGTGTCGAGCAGGACAGCCGTATCGTCCGTCATCTGGAGTCGCCGCCGAGATAGCCCTGATCCCACGGCTCATCGTCATAGGGACCGGTTCCGTCGAAGCCTTCCTCGAACTTGATGAGGCCTTTCATGAACCCAAACCCCGGATGATGACTGATCCGCACGATTGCCGGCGCTTTGGCAGTCGCGGCGGATCCCTCACCGGCTCCCTCGAAGCGAGCGAGAACTTCGCCAGGCGAGACCTCAAGGATACTGGCCATCTTGCCGACCTCCAGGACTTTCAATTCTCGCTCGCCCTTCAGTGTCCGCGACAGAGCGCTGGGATCAACGCCCATGAGGCGCGCCATCTTTCGCAACGTCAGGCCTTTTTCCGTCCACCGATCCACAAACCATTTCTTGTCGACGTTGACAGTCATGGCGCACCTCGCAAATCCAAGAGCGCAACATGTCACAACGTTGTGAAAATCTCAATATCGCTCGAACCCGCGATGCAGCTCCCAGTCGGTGATGCGGCGGTCGTATTCGAGCTGCTCCCAGCGCGCCGTGTGGACGTAGTGCTCGATCACCTCCTCGCCGAAAGCCTCCTTCAGCATCTTCGACTTGGCCATCGTCTCGGTCGCGTCGCGCAGCGTCTTCGGGATCTCCGGCAGCTTGGCAGCCTGGTAGGCGTCGCCGACGAACGGCTTCTGCAGCTCCAGCTCCTCGTCGATGCCGGCAAGGCCGGCCGCGATCAGCGCCGCGAAGGCCAAATAGGGGTTCAGATCGGCGCCGCCGATGCGGCATTCCATGCGCACCCCCTTGGTGCCTTCGCCGCACAGCCGGAAGCCCGCCGTGCGGTTGTCCTCGCTCCACATGATCTTGGTCGGCGCGAAGGTGCCCGCCTGGAAGCGCTTGTAGGAGTTGATGTAGGGGGCGAGGAACCAGGTGAACTCCCGGGCGTATTTGAGCTGCCCGGCGCCCCACTGGTGCCCAAGCCGGGTCATGCCGTAGGCGCCCTGCTTGTCGTAGAACAGCGGCGTCTTGCCGTCGGCGCTCCACAGCGAGTTGTGGATGTGGCTGGAATTGCCGGCCAGCCCGTAATTGTACTTCGACATGAAGGAGATCGCCTTGCCCTCCTGCGCGGCGATGGTCTTGGCGCCGTCCTTCAGGATGACGTGCCGGTCGGCCATCTCCAGCACCTCGGCGTAGCGGACGTTGATCTCCTCCTGGCCGGGGCCCCACTCGCCCTTGGAGTTCTCGATCGGAATGCCGGCCGCCTCCATCTCGTTCCTGAGCCGGCGCATCACGCCCTCTTCCTTGGTCGTGATGCCGATCAGATAGTCGCCGATATAGGGCGAGGCGGTCTCCAGCTTCTGCCAGTGCTTGGCGCGCGCCGAATCGTAGGTCTCGGAAAACAGATAGAATTCCAGCTCCGAGGCGAAATAGGCGAGATAGCCGCGCTCCTGCAGGCGCTTGACCTGCCTGCGCAGGATGGCGCGCGGCGAATGCGCCAGATCCTCATGGGTGCGGTGGTCCTGCAGGTCGTTGAGGACCAGCGCGGTCTTGTCGAGCCAGGGGATTTTCCGCAGCGTCGACAGATCCGGCTTCATGACGAAATCGCCATAGCCCTTCGACCAGCTTGCCGCCTTGTAGCCCGGCACCGGCTCCATATCGATGTCGTTGGCGAGCAGGTAATTGCAGCCATGGGTCTCGTCGTAGGCGCTCTCGACGAAGTATTTGGCGAGGAACCGCTTTCCGATCAGGCGGCCCTGCATGTCGATGGCCGCCGCGAGCACGGTGTCGATCTCGCCGTCGGCGACCGCCTTCTTCAACTGGTCGAATGTGAGATTGCCGGCCATGTGAACCCCTCAACTGAGGCGACCGCCGGCGGGGCCGGCGGATCGCAATGTCGACTTCGATAGTCTCCGGCGCGGCGGCGGCGTAGCCACACCGCCGCCGCGCCGGTTGGATCAGCCCTGCGTGTAGACGCCGCCGGCCTTCTTGAGGATCTGGTTGTACTCCTTGAAGATCGCGACGACCTTCGCCTTGGTCTCGCTCTCGGCGGCGATCTCGTCCCAGAATTTGAGGGCCGCGTTCTCCACCTCGGCCCATTCGGCCGCCGGGATCGTGGTCAGCTTGAGCTTCTCGCCGGTGGCGCGCAGCTTGGCTTCGCCGCCCCAGTACCATTGGTTGCGATAGGTGTGGCCGGCGTCGACGCAGGCCTGCCAGAGCTGCTTCAGATGGTCCGGAATGTCGGCCCAGCTCTTCTCGTTGACGAACCACGAGCCGATCCAGGCGCCCGAGATGTTGTTCGTCGTGAAGTGGTTGGTCACGTCGGCCCAGCCGACCGTGTAGTCCTCGGTGATGCCCGACCAGCTCATGCCGTCGAGCTCGCCGGTCTGCACGGCCACCTGCACGTCCTCGTAGGGGATCGATACCGGCACGACACCGAACTGCGCCAGGAATCTGCCGGCGGTCGGGAAGGTATAGAGCCGCAGGCCCTGCATGTCCGCCAGCGAGTTCAACGCCTTCTTGGTGTTGAAGTGGCAGGGGTCCTGGCCCGCCGCCGACAGCCAGACGACGCCGCCCGCCTTGGCATAGGCGTCGCGCCAGATGTCGGCCAGGCCGTATTGCTGGAACAGGACCGGGACGTCGAGGATATGCTTGGTCGCGAAGGGGAAGTAGCCGCCGAACACCGAGATGTCGACCGGCGCGGCCATCGAGTCGTCGTCGGAATGCACGGCGTTGATGGTGCCGGCCTGCATGGCGCGGAACAGCTCGCCCGTCGGCACGATCTGGTCGGCATAGTAGAGCTCGATCTCCATCTCGCCCTTAGCCGCCTTGTTGAACATGTCGACGGCGGGCTTCGTCACATGCGGACCGAGCGCCGCACCCGCATAGGTCTGCAGGCGCCACTTGATCGGCGTCTGTGCGATGACTGCCGGGGCGGCGAGCGTCGTTGCGCCGGCCGCGCCGACGGTCACGAATCCGGCCTTCTTCAGGAAGTTACGTCTCGAATGCGTGGTCATCTGCGCTTCCCTCTCTCTTTCTCAGGGTTCACTTCGAATAGACGTGGTTCGGCAGCCAGGTCGCGATCTCGGGGAAGATGCCGATGATCAGCAGCGTCAGCAGCATGATGCCGACGAAGGGAACGACCGAGCGGTAGATGTCGGGCAGCGTCACTTCCGGTGGCGCCATGGCGCGCATCAGGAACAGGTTGTAGCCGAAGGGCGGCGTCAGGTAGGCGACCTGACAGGTGATCGTGTAGAGCACGCCGTACCAGACCAGGTCGAAACCGAGCGCGCCGGCCAGCGGGATGAACAGCGGCGCGACGATGACCAGCATGGCCGTGTCGTCGAGGAACATGCCGAGCCCCAGGAAGGTGAGCTGCATCAGCACCAGCACCTGCCAGGGCGCCAGCCCCATCTCGCCGAGGAACAGCGCCTCGATCGACTTGACCGCGCCGAGCCCGTCGAACACCGCGCCGAAGCACAGCGCCGCCGTGATGATCCAGAAGAACATGCACGAGATGCCGAGCGTCTTCTTGACCGTGTCGTGCATGATCCGCCACGTCAGCCCGCCGCGCCACCACGCGGCGAGGATCGACGACACGGCGCCGACCGCCGAGCTTTCGACCAGGCTGGTGACCCCGGTGAGGAACAGGCCGGTCATGGTGACGAAGATCACAAGCGGGACCACGCCGGCGCGGGCCAGCGCGAGCTTCTGCGAGAAGGTATACTGCTCGCGCTCGGCCTTGGGCAGAGGCGGACCGAGTTCGGGCTGCAGCCAGCAGCGGATGACGATGTAGAGGATGAACAGCGAGGCCATCAGCAGGCCCGGAAAGACCCCCGCCATCCACAGATTGCCGACCGGCTGCCGGGCGATCATGCCGTAGAGCACCAGCACGACGCTCGGCGGAATCAGGATTCCGAGCGTCGAGCCGGCCTGGATGACACCCGTCACCATCCGCTTGTCGTAGCCGCGGCTGAGCAGCGCCGGCAGCGCGATGGTGCAGCCCACCGCCATGCCGGCGACCGACAGGCCGTTGATCGCCGAGATGATGACCATCATGAAGATGGTGCCGACCGCCAGGCCGCCGTGCAGGCCGCCCATCCAGACGTGGAACATCTTGTAGAGGTCGTCGGCGATCTTCGATTCCGCGAGCATGTAGCCCATGAAGACGAACAGCGGCAGGGTCAGCAGCGGGTACCACTTCATCACCTTGATGATGGCGGTGAAGGGGATCTCGATGCCGCCTTCGCCCCACAGCAGCACGGCCGCGGCGGCGCCGACGAAGCCGATGACGGCGAAGATCCGCTGCCCCGTCAGGAGCAGGATCATCATCGACGAGAACAGAAGCGTGGCGATCAGCCCGTAGCTCATCGGGGCGCGTCTCCCTTGAGCGAGGCCCAGTCCTTGAAGAACAGCGCGACCGCCTGGATCAGCGTCAGCGCGATGCCGATGTTGAGCACCAGCTTGATCGGCCACATGATCGGCGCCCAGGAGGAGAAGCTCTTTTCGCCGTACTGGATCGCATAGGTCAGCGACGAGATGCCGCCGATCAGCATCATGACGAGGAACCCGATCAGCACCACGCTGGTGAACAGATCGGTGCGCGCCTTGGTGCGGACGGCGAGCCCGCTGTAGATCAGGTCCATGCGGACGTGCTCGCCCTCCTTGAGCGTGTAGGCGCCGCCGAGCGTGAAGTAGGCCACCATGAAGAACTGGGCCATCTCGACCGTCCACAGCGACGGGAGGAAGAACACCTTCATGATCGAGGCATAGGCGAGGATGCCGATCATGCCGAAGATCAGATACATCGAGAACAGACCCGACACCCAGGCGATCGCGTCGGCGAAGCGCACGAAGCCGCGGATCGGTCCGGGCAGCCTGTCGAGGTTCGACGCGACGTCGGTCATGCCTCGATCCCTTCCTGAGCGGTGACGGAGAGGCTTTGGAAGAGCCCGGCCAGGCGCTCGGCCCAGGCCGTCTGCCCGGCCTCGGTTGCGATCTCGTCGTTGCGGATCTCGATCATCACGCAGGGCAGGCCGCGCGAGCGCGCATGCCGCTCCAGCGTGTAGTAGACGCGGTCGGCCGGCGAGTAGGGCTGGTTGTCGCCCACCGTCAGTCCCGGCATCGCGTCGAGGCTTGCCATCAGAGCGTCGGACAGGCGCCGATCGTCGTCATGCAGGATGCCGATCTGCCACGGCCGCGCCACGCCGCGATAGGTCGGCGTGAAGGAATGGATCGAGACCAGCCAGGTCTCTTGCCCGGCCGCCGAGCGGCATTGCACCAGAGACTCGATCTCGGCATGGAACGGCGCGTGCGACAGCGCCACGCGGCGCGCCCTTTCCGCCGCATCCAGGCCGCGATTGGCTGGAACGATGGTGTCCTCGCTGCTTTCCGGGATCAGGTCCGGCGCCTGCAGCGGCCGATTGCAGTCGACGATCAGCCGCGACATGCCCGCCGCCACCAGCGGCGCATCGAGCAGCACGGACATGGCGCGCGCCACCGGCAGGGCGCCGGGGTCCCAGGCGATATGCCGGACGAGATCCTTCGGATCGAGGCCGAGCGTGCCGTAGTCGGGCGGCACGAAATTGGAGGCATGGTCGCACAACAGCACCACCGCCCCTCTTCCATTGCGATTCTCCGTGCGCACCGAACCGGTCAGGTCCGATGGCGCGCCGACAGGCTGATCCATGTCTGCGTCGTTCCCCGAGGCGCGTATCAAATGTTTCGTATTATGTGCGATTGCGCGCTTGTGGATGATCTCATACACTTTCAGCCACATTGTCAAACGCCTTTTCGCAGTGCGGCAAAATTGGGTTCGGAGAAGCATTTTGGGCTCAAGCGTCGCTGAACTGATCGCGGAGCGGATCGACTCCATGCCGGCCGGCGAGCGCCGCGCCGCCCAGACGCTGATCGCCGCCTATCCGGTCGCAGGCCTGAAGACGGTGGCGGAGTTTTCGCAGCTTGCAGGGGTCAGTTCGCCGACCGTCCTGCGCTTCGTCGCACGGCTGGGCTTCGCCAACTATCCGGCTTTCCAGTCGGCCCTCCAGGAGGAACTCGCCGCGCAACTGCAATCCCCCGCCTCGCGCACCGACCGCGGGTCGCCGGCCGACCCTGGCAGTTCGCCGCTGGCGCAAGCCATCCAGGACAACATCCGCGAGACCTTCCGGCACCTGTCGGACCGGCAGATCCAGGAGGCCGCGGCGCTGATCGCCGTGCCGAAAGCCCGCGTCTACCTCATCGGGGGCCGCTTCACCGATGCGATCGCCCGCTACATGGCCGCTCATCTGGGGATCATCCGGCCGGGCGTGCTGCATCTCGACGGCCAGGAGAGCAACTGGCAGGATCGCCTGCTCGACATCGGCAAGGGCGACGTGCTGATCGTCTTCGACATCCGGCGCTACCAGGAAAGCCTGCATGTGTTCTCGGAGAAGGCCGCGGCGCGCGGCGCCAAGATCGTGCTGCTGACGGATCAGTGGCTGTCGCCCGTCGCCCGCCTGTCGCGGCACGTCATCGCCGGACGCACCTCCGTTCCGTCGCCGTGGGATTCCGCCACCGCCATCCTGGCCGTCGCCGAGGCGTTGATCGCCGCGGTCACCCAGTTGCGTGAGGCCGACAGCGCGCGACGGCTGCGGGATCTCGACCGGCTGCGCTGACCTCCGAACCAACGAACATGTGATCGCGCCGGTGCCGTCCGGCCGTCACCTTTCCGATAATTTAGATGCGCCGGCGGCATCGACGCGACATAAGTCCAACCGATTCCGCGTATAATGTGTCGCTGTCCGGCATGTTGGCGGCCGGAAAGACATGCTCCTGCCGGAGATTGAATGGCGGCCTGGAAACAACTGCTGATCGCCCTTGTCGTGCTTGTCGCGGCCGGCTTTGCGTGGACGCGATATTTCCCCGGCGCCGACGCCCTCCTCGCCCAGTGGGGCATGGACTGGGCACGGGCTGCCGTGCCCGCGAAGGACGCGGCGGCGACCGGCGCGGTCCGCGAGCAGGGCGGCCAGCGGCGCGCCCCGACCGTCGTGACGGCGCCCGTGGCGGCGGCGACGATCAACGACCGGCTCTCTGCAATCGGCACCGGCCGCGCCAATGCCTCCGTGTCGGTCAAGCCCTATGCCTCCGGCCGGATCACGCAGATCCTCGTCGAAGCCGGGGCGCGCGTCGACAAGGGCCAGGTTCTCGCCCGGCAGGAATCGGAGACGGAGGAGATCGCCGTCGACCGTGCGCGCATCGCGCTCGACGACGCGGTGGCGCGCAGCGGCCGGCTGAAGTCGCTGCGCTCGTCGAACGCCGCGACGGCCGTGCAGGTCACCGATGCCGAACTCGTCGAGACGACGGCGCGCCTCGCTTTGCGCGACGCCGAGCTGGCATTGGAGCGCCGCGCCATCGTCGCCCCGATCGCCGGCTTCGTGGGCATCCTGCCGATCGAGGCCGGAAACTACGTCACGGCGGAAACGCAGGTCGCCGTCATCGACGACCGTTCCGCGATCATCGCCGAATTCTGGGTGCCCGAGCGCTATGCGAGCGCCATCGCGCTCGGCGAGCCGGTGACCGCGACTTCGGTGGCGCGGCCCAGCGAGACGCTGAATGGCAGGATCAGCGCGGTCGACAATCGGCTCGACGAGCAGAGCCGCACCCTGCTGGTGCGGGCGCGCTTCGCCAATCCCGACGACACGCTGCGCGCCGGCATGTCCTTCAAGATCGAGATGCGGTTTTCCGGCGACACCTACCCGTCGGTCAATCCGCTGGCGATCCAGTGGGGAACCGACGGGGCCTTCGTCTGGGCCGTCCGCAACGGCGCGGCGAGCCGCGTCCCCGTCCGGATCGTCCAGCGCAACACCGAGAACGTGCTGGTCGCCGGCGAGCTGCGCGACGGCGAACCGGTGGTGACGGAAGGTGTCCATCTGGTGCGCGAGGGCGCCGACCTGCTGATCGCCGGCGCCGAGCCGAAGCCGGCCGGTGCGACCGGCGCCTCGGTCGGCAAAGGGTCGTAGCCGGCATGAACGATCCGCAACCGGCTGAAAGCGGCAAGGGTCTCACGGCTCTCTTCGTGCGCCGGCCGGTTCTGGCCTTCGTCCTCAACGTGCTGATCGCCGTGGCGGGCCTCGCCGCCTTCTACGGGGTCGAGATCCGCGAACTGCCCGACGTCGACCGCCCGGTCATCACCATCAACGCCGATTTCGCGGGCGCCGCCGGCGAGACCATCGACCGTGAGGTGACGGCCGTGCTGGAGGGCGCGGTCGCCCGCGTCTCCGGCGTCAAGACGATCTCCTCGACCTCATCCTACGGCCGCAGCCGCGTCACCATCGAGTTCAACGACGGCGTCGATCTCGACGTCGCCGCCTCCGATGCGCGCGACGCCGTCAGCCGTGTGCAGAACCAGTTGCCCGACGACATGGACCCGCCGCGCATCGTCAAGGCGGACGCCAACGCCGACGCGGTGATGCGGCTGGCGATCACCTCCGACACGATGTCGGTCGAGGACATGACCATCCTGATCGAGGACCAGGTCACCGACACGCTCGCCGCCGTCCCCGGCGTGGCCGACGTGCAGGTCTACGGCGACCGCGAGAAGATCTTCCGCGTCGACATCGATCAGGCCAGGATCGCCAGCGCCGGCCTGACCGTCGTCGATGTCCGCAATGCGCTGGCCTCCGTCGCCTTCGACACGCCGGCCGGCTCGCTCACCACCACCAATCAGGACATCATCGTCCGCGCCACCGCCAATGTGACGACGCCGGAAGCCTTCGAGAACCTGGTCATCGGCGGCCGCACCAGGCTGAGCGACGTCGCCTCGGTGACGCTCGGCGGCGATCCGAACGCGGCGACCTCGCTGCGCTCCGACGGCAAGACGGGGATTGGGCTCGGCATCATCCGCCAGGCGCAATCCAACACGCTCGACATTTCGCAGGGCGTTCGCGAGGCGGCGGCCCGCCTGGCGCAGAGCCTGCCGCAGGGCATGGCGATCCGCGTCAACAGCGACGATGCGATCTTCGTCCAGGGCGCGATCCACGAGGTCGAGATCGCGCTCGGCCTGTCGGTATCCATCGTCCTGCTCGTCATCTACATCTTCCTGCTGGACTGGCGGGCCACGCTGATCCCGGGTCTGGCCATGCCGGTGGCGTTGATCGGCACCATCGCCGCGATCTATCTCGCCGGCTTTTCCGTCAACATCCTCACCCTTCTGGCGCTGGTGCTGGCCACCGGCCTGGTGGTCGACGACGCCATCGTCGTGCTGGAGAACATCGTGCGCCGCCGCAACGAGGGGATGGGCCCCCGCGCCGCCGCCGTCCTCGGCACGCAGGAGGTGTTCTTCGCCGTCGTCGCCACGACGGCGACGCTGGCGGCGGTCTTCGTCCCGCTTTCCTTCCTGCCCGGCCAGACCGGCGGCCTGTTCCGCGAGTTCGGCTTCGTGCTGGCCATGTCGGTGCTGCTGTCGTCGGTGGTCGCGCTGTCGCTCTGCCCGATGCTCGCCTCGCGCATGCTGAAGGCCGTCGATCCGAAGGCGCGCCAGGTGCGCCGCGGCCCCATGGCCAGGCTTGGAGCAGGCCTTTCGCGGCTCTACGGATCATGCCTGCGCGCCTGCCTGAACGCGCCCTTGATCGTCGTGCTGGTCAGCGTGCTGTTCGCCGGCGCGGCCTTCGCCGCCTTCGGACTGATCCGCCAAGAGCTGACGCCGCCGGAGGATCGCTCGCTGGCGCTGATGCGTGTCGCCGCCCCTCAGGGTGTCAGCCTCGACTACACCACGCAGCAGATGCGCAACATCGAGGCGCTGCTCCAGCCCTTGCGCGACAGCGGCGAGATCGTCTCCGTCTTCGCCAATGTCGGCCAGGGCGGCACGACCAACAGCGGCTTCATGGTCATGGCGCTGGCGCCCTGGGACCAGCGCAGCCGCTCGCAGCAGCAGATCATGGGCGACATCAACCGACTGGTCCGCGGCGTGCCGGGCGTGCGCGCCACGCCCTTCTCGCCCAACAGCCTCGGCATTCGCGGCGCCGGCAGCGGCCTGCAATTCGCCATCGTCGGCAATTCCTACGCCGAACTCGGCGAGGCCGCCATCAAGCTGATCGCGGCGATGGAGCAGGACCCGCGCTTCGATCAGCCGCGCCTGTCGACCGATGCGACGCAGCCGCAGCTCGCCATCGAGATCGACCGCGAGCGCGCCTCCGACCTCGGCATCGACATCGCCGGCCTGTCCGACACGATCCAGGCGATGCTCGACGGGCGCGAGGTCGCCGACGTGTTCATCGAGGACCGCGCCTATCCGGTAAAACTGCTGTCGACCAGCAACCCGGTCAACGATCCGACCGACCTGGAAAACATCTTCATGCGCGCCGCCGACGGCCGCTACGTGCCGGTCTCGACCTTCGCCACCCTGACGGAGCGCGCCGTCCCGCCGCAACTGTCGCGCGAGCAGCAGTTGCGCGCCGTCTCCATCACCGCCGGCCTGCAGCCCGAATTCGCCCTTGGCGACGCCTATGCCGAGGCCCTGCAGATGGCGGCGCCGATCCTGCCGGCCGGCACGCGCATCGTTCCCCTGGCGGAAGCCGCCACGCTCGGCGAGACGTCGAGCGGTCTGGCGACGATCTTCGGCTTCGCGCTGGTCATCATCCTGCTGGTTCTGGCCGCGCAGTTCGAGAGCTTCGTCAGCGCCCTCATCATCATGGCGACGGTCCCTCTCGGTCTCGCCTGCGCGGTCTTCGCCATGCTGATGACCGGCACGTCGCTGAACGCCTACAGCCAGATCGGCCTGGTACTGCTGGTCGGCGTGATGGCCAAGAACGGCATCCTCATCGTCGAGTTCGCCAACCAGTTGCGCGACCGCGGCCTGCCGCTGCGCGAGGCGATCGAGCAGGCATCGACCGTCCGCCTGCGCCCGGTGATGATGACGATGATCTGCACGGTGCTCGGCGGCCTGCCGCTGGTTCTGGCCAGCGGCGCCGGCGCCGAGGCGCGCATCGCGCTGGGCTGGGTGATCGTCGGCGGCCTCGGCATGGCGACGCTGTCGACGCTGTTCCTGACGCCCGTCGCCTATCTGCTGCTCGGCCGGTTCGTCACGCCCAACGTCGAGGAGCATGCGCGGCTGGAGCGCGAGTTGCAGGAAGCCGCCTATACCGGGATGGAGCCGGCGGAATAGGCGGATCGCCGACATCCGGCTTGCACTTTGCACCACCGATTGACTATCAGTGCCTCCCGCCGGGCCTGCCCGCGACGAACCGTGCCGAAGCCTTTGCCGCGCGAGAGAGCGACACGTGAACACCACCACACTGGACCAGGTTCTCGCCAACATCGGCAACGAGGTGGGCCTGTCGCCGTGGCGAACCGTCACCCAGGCGATGATCGACACCTTCGCCGATGCGACCGACGATCATCAGTTCATCCATTGCGATCCGCAACGCGCCGCCGCCGAGACGCCGTTCGGCGGCACCATCGCGCACGGTTTCCTGACGCTGTCGCTGCTGTCGGCCATGGCCTTCGAGACGGTGCCCCAGCTTGAAGGCGCCGAGATGGGCATCAACCAGGGTTTTGACACGGTCCGCTTCGTCGCGCCCGTCAAGACCGGCGCCCGCGTCCGCACCCGTTTCGTGCTGGCCAAGGTCAAGGCGCGGCCCTCCGGCTGGATCGAGATCGCCCATGACGTGACGATCGAGATCGAGGATTCGCTGAAGCCGGCCTTGACCGCGCGCTGGCTGACGCTGGCCTTCATCCCGACGAAGTCGGACTGAGTGCCGGGGACCGTTTTACCCCGCCTACCCGAGAAACCGAATCGGCTCATGAAGTTCGCGGCCGAGAGACGTAGGTGCCGGGGACAGTTTACTTTTTCGGCCCGCGCGACTTCTGGGCAGGTGCGGCCTTTCTGCCGAAAGAAAGTAAACTGTCCCCTGCTTCCCGAAATCTCAGACACCGGCGTCCCGCGCCGCTTCGGCGAGGAAGGTCCAGGCATAGTCGCTGAACGAGCGCCAGCATTCGACGCGAAAACTGTCCTCGCCGATGCGCAGCACGACGATCTCGATCTTGCCGAGGATGGTGCGCGAGCAGGCGCCCACCGGGAACGCGGCGAGCGACAGATCCTGCGGGCAGCCTGCGCTGATCGTCGCCTCCGCCGCCGGGCCGGACACCGAGAATGCGACGTTGCGATGCGACACGCCGGCCGCCGAGTGCAGTGCCTTCACCGAAGCGCAGTCGGCCAGCGGGTCGCCCGCCGTCTGGTCGATCACCAGCCACTCGTCGGGGCCGAGCCAGAGCGCCGACCTTCCGCCCTTGGCGGAGGAGGTCTTCGGCTTCGTCGGCAGATCGAGGCCGAGCGCCTGCGACAGCGCTCCGATGGAGCCGGCCGGCGCCCTGAGCGAGATGCGCTCGGCCGGCGGCAGGACGGCGATCCGCACGCCGGTGGCCATCGTCTCGCGGCCGGAAACAGCCGGGCGGCGCAATGCCGCGATCGGGGTAGCTGCCTTAGCCATTGAGGCGATCTCCCTTCGGATCGTAGAAGACCATGCCGGTGATCTCGGCCTCGATGGTCCGGTCGGGCATCGGGATGTAGATCGTCTCGCCCATCCTCGACTTGCCGTCGACCACCAGCGCCAGGGCGATCGACCGGCCGCAATTCTCCGACCAGTAGCTCGAGGTGACATGCCCGATCATCTTCATCGGGATCGCCTGCTTCGGGTCGGCGACGATCTGCGCGCCCTCCTCCAGCACGAGCTTGGCATCCTTGGTCTTCAGCCCGACGAGCTGCTTGCGCCCCGAGGCGACGAGGTCCGGCCGCTGCAGGCCGCGGATGCCGACGAAATCCTTCTTCTTCTTGCCGATCGCCCAGTCGACGCTGGCATCGGCCGGCGTGACCGTGCCGTCTGTGTCCTGGCCGACGATGATGTAGCCCTTCTCGGCGCGCAGCACGTGCATCGCCTCCGTTCCGTAGGCGCAGGCCCCATGCTTGCGCCCCTCTTCCCAGAGGGCCTCCCAGACAGCCTCGCCGTAGTCGGCCGGCACGTTGACTTCGAAGCCGCGATCACCGGTGAACGACATGCGGAACAGCCGCGTCGGCACGCCGCAGATCTTTCCTTCCCGCACCGACATGTGCGGGAAGGCATCGTCCGAAATATCGATGCCTTCGATCAGCGGCTCGATGATCTTTCGCGAGTTCGGCCCCTGCACCGCGATCACCGCCCATTGCTCGGAGATCGACGTCAGCCAGACGTTGAGATGCGGGAATTCCGTCTGGAGATAGTCCTCCATCATGTTCATGACGCGCGCCGCGCCACCGGTGGTGGTGGTGACGTGGAAGCGGTCGCTCGCCAGGCGGCCGACGACGCCGTCGTCATAGATGAAACCGTCCTCGCGCAGCATGATGCCGTAGCGGCAGCGGCCCGGATCGAGCTTCTCCCACGGATTGGTGTAGAGCAGCTCCATGAATTTGGCGGCGTCCGGCCCCACCACCTCGATCTTGCCGAGCGTCGAGGCATCGAACAGGCCTGCCGATTTGCGCACCGTCACGCATTCGCGATTCACCGCCGCGTGCATGTCCTCGCCGGCCCTCGGATAGTACCAGGCGCGCTTCCACTGGCCGACATCCTCGAACACCGCGCCCTGCCGTTCCGACCAAGGGTGGATCGGCGTGCGGCGGGTCGGATCGAACAGCGGGCCGCTGGCATGGCCGACGATCGAACCGAAGGTCACCGGCGTGTAGGGCGCACGGAAGGTCGTGAGACCCACCGCCGGGATCGGCTTGCCAAGCGTCTCGGCGGCGATGGCGAGGCCGTGCATGTTCGAGGTCTTGCCCTGGTCGGTCGCCATGCCGTTGGTGGTGAAGCGCTTCACATGCTCGATGGAGCGCATGCCCTCGCGTACCGCCTGGCGGATATCCTTGGCGGTGACGTCGTTCTGGAAGTCGACGAAGGCTTTGACCGTGGTCTCCGCACCGGCGCCCGGGCCGCTGCCGAGCATGCCGCCGGACCAGGATTCGGAGGAGTCGACCGAAGGGCTGCGGCCTGCAATACCCCCATCCCTTACCCCTCCCCGCAAGGGGGAGGGGGGATCTGAGACGCTGGTGCCCCCCTCCCCCTTGCGAGGAGGGGTAAGGGGCGGGGGTGATTTCGTGTTTACTCCGTTTGCAGCCCGTGCCGCCTCCTTGCCGGCCTCGAAACCCTCGGCGAGCGTCGCCTCCAGCCCGTCGGTGCCGTTGCAGGCGCCGACCGAGATGCAGTCCTGCGCATAGGTACCGGGCAGGAAGCGATGGCTCGCCTCGTCGAAGGCAACCTTGCCGCGCGACTGCGAGAACATGTGCACCGAGGGCGTCCAGCCGGCCGACATAAGCAGCGCGTCCACCGGAACGGTACGCCGTGCGCCGCCGCCCTTCGCCTCGATGGTCATCGACGAGACCCGCAGCGTGCCGCCGACCTTGACCACCGCGCGGCCGTGATTGACCTCGATGCCGAGGCTGCGCGCCTCCTCGACCACCGGTCCGCTCGGATTGTCGCGCAGGTCGACGATAGCCGCGATGGCCACGCCGGCCTTCTTCAGGTCGATCGCCGCGTGATAGGCGGAATCGTTGGCGGTATAGACGCCGACATTGCGGCCGACGGCCACGCCGTGATGGTTCAGATAGCTGCGCGCCGCCGAGGCGAGCATGATGCCGGGACGGTCGTTGTCGGCGAACACCATGTGGCGCTCGATGGCGCCGGCGGCGATCACCACCCGTCCCGCCCTTACCTGCCACAGCCGCTCGCGCGGCAGCGACTTGTCCGGCCGCGCCAGGTGCTCGGTGACCCGCTCGACCAGACCGACGAAGTTCTGCGCATAGTAGCCGAAAGCCGTCGTGCGCGGCAGCAGCCGCACATTGGGCATCGCCGCCAGGCGGGCGGCCGTCGCCTGCGCCCAGTCCCAGCCGGACTGGCCGTCGATGCGGGCGCCGGATTCGTAGCGCAGCGCGCCGCCGAATTCGCTCTGCTCGTCGGCGAGGATGACGCGCACCCCGCTTTCCGCCGCCGCGAGCGCCGCGGCAAGGCCGGCCACGCCGCCGCCGATGACCAGCACCTCGCAATGCGCGTAGCGTGAACCGTAGTGATCGGGGTCGGGCTGGTCCGGCGACACGCCGAGGCCTGCGGCGGCGCGGATCTTCGGCTCGTAGAGTTTTGCCCAGGCCGACTTCGGCCACATGAAGGTCTTGTAGTAGAAGCCGGCCGAGAACATCGGCGAGGCGATGTTGTTGACGGCGCCGACGTCGAAGGACAGCGACGGCCAGCGGTTCTGCGAGGAGGCGACCAGTCCGTCGTAGAGATCCTGCACGGTGGCGCGCACGTTCGGCGTCTTGCGGGCGCTGTCGCGCTCGATCGTCACCAGCGCATTCGGCTCCTCGGCGCCAGCCGACAGGATGCCGCGCGGCCGGTGGTACTTGAAGGATCGTCCCGTGAGATGCACGCCGTTGGCCAGCAGCGCCGAGGCCAGCGTGTCGCCGGCCAGCCCGGAGAAGTGCTTGCCGTCGAAGGTGAAGCGGGCAGTCTTTGCCGGGGTCAGCCGGCCGGCGCCCGGAATGCGGAAGGGCTGCTTGGTCATGCGGCTACACCTGCGCTCGGTCTCAATTGGTGGTGCTTGCTTGCACCCCCCTCTGTCCTGCCGGACATCTCCCCCTCAAGGGGGGAGATCGGCAGCTTCAGCCTTTCAGGACTTCCTGCAACTTCGCCGATAGAGGACCGGCAATTCGGCCAGCCACTCTCCCCCCTTGAGGGGGAGATGTCCGACAGGACAGAGGGGGGTGAAAAAGACCGGACCATATCAGTCGCTTTTCCCCGGCTCGGCACCCGCCGCCACGTTCGGCTCCGCCGGTTCGCGATTGGCCCATGCCGCAGGCCCGGTGTCGATCGCCGAAAAATCGACCTCGGGCTTCGGTTCGCCGGCCTTGTAGGTCAGATAGAACCTGTCGGTGATCGTACTGCGCGCCGCGTTGAAGAACCGTGCGCAGCCGTGGATGTGGCGCCAGCGCTCGAACACCACGCCCTTCGGATTGGAGCGGATGAAGAAGAATTTTTCGAAGTCCTCGTCCGAGATCGAGGCCAGCTCGCCGGAGCGCACGACATGCGCCTCGCCGGCATGCCGGAACTCGAGTTCCGGGCGCTCTTCCTCGCAATAGGGGCAGCGGATCAGCAGCATGATCTATCCTAGAGGTCGTCGGATTGCGGAGCGTCGTTCGCGGATTCACACAGGTCCCAGCCCATGCGCTCGTAGGGTGCGAGGCGCTTGATCAGGGTCTCCAGCGAGTCCCACGGCAGATAGAGTTCGCGGCTGTCGAAGGTCGCGAAATAGGCGAAGGGGTTGGCGGTGACCACCACCATGCGCGGCAGCTTCATGTTGCCGAACGTGCCCGCCTCCTCGTCGGTCAGGATTTCGGCGAAGAAGACGTGCCGCTGTCCGCCGAAGCCGATGCAGGAGAGCTTCCCCTCGTCGAGCGAGAACGGCCACTCATGCTGCGTCTGACCCTTGCGGATGACCATCTCCGGGAAGCTGCTCGCAGGGCGAACGAGATCGTCCCCACCGGCGACGGCGGGCAGGAATGGCAGGGCCGCTGCGAGAGACAGGCCGGCGAGCATGCTCAGTGCGCCACCGCCGCCGCCGCCGCCTCGTCGATCAGTCGGCCGGTGCGGAACCGTTCCAGCGTGAACGGCGCATTGATCCGATGCGGCTCGTCGCGCGCGATCGTATGGGCGAAGACGTTGCCCGAACCCGGAGTCGCCTTGAAGCCGCCGGTGCCCCAGCCGCAATTGACGTAGAGGCCCGGCACAGGCGTCTTGGCGAGGATCGGCGAGCGGTCGGGCGTCACGTCGACGATGCCGCCCCACGAGCGCAGCATCTTCATGCGCGAGAAGATCGGGAACATCTCGCAGATCGCATCGAGCGTGTGGTTGAGGATGTGCAGCCCACCGGTCTGCGAATAGGAGGTGTACTGGTCGGTGCCGGCGCCGATCACCAGTTCGCCCTTGTCGGACTGGGAAATGTAGGCATGCACGGTGTTCGACATTACGACGCAGGGGAAGACCGGCTTCACCGGCTCCGACACCAGCGCCTGCAGCGGATAGCTCTCCAGCGGCATCCGCACGCCGGCCATATCCATGATCACCGAGGTATGGCCGGCCGCGACCACGCCGACCTTTTTCGCCCCGATGAAGCCTTTCGACGTCTCGACGCCCGTCACCTTGCCGTCCGGCGCTCGGCGCACCGCCGTCACCTCGCAGTTCTGGATGATGTGGACGCCGCGGGCGCTGGCGCCGCGGGCATAGCCCCAGGCGACCGCGTCGTGCCGCGCCGTGCCGCCGCGCCGCTGCAACGCCGCGCCCATGACCGGATAGCGGGCCGCCTGCGAGATGTTGAGCGGCGGGCAGAAATCCTTCGCCTGCTCAGGCGTCAGCCACTCATTGTCGATGCCGTTCAGGCGGTTGGCATGGATGTGGCGCTTGAAGACCTGGACGTCGTGGACGTTGTGGGCCAGCATCATGACGCCGCGCGGCGAGTACATGACGTTGTAGTTGAGTTCCTGGCTCAAGCCTTCCCAGAGCTTCACGGCATGCTCGTAGATGCCGGCGCTCTCGTCGTAGAGGTAGTTCGAGCGGATGATGGTGGTGTTGCGGCCGGTGTTGCCGCCGCCCAGCCAGCCCTTCTCGATCACCGCGACATTGGTGATGCCGTGTTCCTTGGCGAGATAGTAGGCGGTGGCCAGGCCGTGGCCGCCCGCGCCGACGATGATCACGTCGTATTCGCTTTTCGGCTCGGGCGAGGTCCACTGCTCGGGCCACCCCTTGTGGCCGCGCATGGCCTCGCGTGCGATCGCGAAGACGGAATATTTTCGCATGGGCAGGCTCGACCTCGGGATGATGTGCGATCGGCGTTTCCAGCGCCGTGCGAGGTGTACCACTAGCGAAAAGCCGCTGCCAGCCTTGCGCTGTTTGCGACGGGGCTTGCCGCTTTGCGCCGCGCATGCTGCGCGGCATAGCCGCAGCAGTGCCCGCCAACAGGCTGTGGGAATCCTGCGGCGCTCGCCTCGCCCCGACCGGTGGTCGATGCTAAGGACGGATCGAACGAGGAGCCGGATGAAGGTCGCGATCGACATGGGCGCAGCGGGCAAGGCCGCTGCCGCGCTTGACCTCGAGGAACTGCTTGCCACCCGGCTGCTGGTGCAGGGCAATTCCGGATCGGGCAAGTCGCATCTGCTGCGCCGGCTGCTGGAGCAGAGCGCCCCCTGGGTGCAGCAATGCGTCATCGACCCGGAGGGCGATTTCGTCACGCTGGCGGAAAGATTCGGCCATCAGGTCGTCGATGCCGCGCGCACCGAGGCGGAACTGGTCCGCATCGCCGGGCGCGTGCGCCAGCACCGCGTCTCGGTGGTGCTCAACCTCGAAGGGCTGGACGTCGAGCAGCAGATGCGCGCGGCGGCCGCCTTTCTCGGCGGCATGTTCGATGCCGACCGCGAATACTGGTACCCGGTGCTGGTCGTCGTCGACGAGGCCCAGCTCTTCGCGCCCTCGGTCGCCGGCGAAGTCTCGGACGAAGCGCGGAAACTATCGCTTGGCGCCATGACCAATCTCATGTGCCGCGGCCGCAAGCGCGGTCTGGCCGGGGTGATCGCCACCCAGCGCCTGGCCAAACTCGCCAAGAACGTCGCGGCGGAAGCCTCCAACTTCCTGATGGGGCGCACCTTCCTCGACATCGACATGGCGCGCGCCGCCGACCTGCTCGGCATGGACCGGCGGCAGGCCGAGATGTTCCGCGATCTGGCGCGCGGCCATTTCGTCGCGCTCGGCCCGGCCCTGTCGCGGCGCCCCTTGCCGATCACCATCGGCGCGGTCGAGACCTCGGCGCGGTCGACCAGCCCCAGGCTGACGCCGCTTCCCGACGCGCCGGAAGACGCCCGCGACCTGATCTTCACGCCGGGACCGGAGGAGGCCCGGCCCGTGGTGCGCCGGCCGCCGCCGCAACCCATGCCGACCGCCGATCTCCTCGCGCAACTGTCGCGGCCGAAACCGGCGCCGATGCCTGTCGAGCAACCGGTCTTCGCCATCATCGACGAGGCCGAGCGGGAGACCGGCATCGCCTCGGTGCTGCGCGAGATCCTGGAAGACCGCGACGCGGCGTTCCGCACCGACGCCGTGCTCTACCAGGATTTCCTCGTCCGCTGCCGCATCCGGCGCGTGCCGGGGGAGCCGCTGCCGCTGTCGGGCTTTCGCCGGCGTCTCGCCGTCGCGCGGGCCGGCATCGACCGTCACGCCGAGGAGGACGGCGTCTGGGCCAAGGCGCTTGAACTCTCGGAAACCCTGCCGGACGATCTGCAGGGCGTGTTCCTCATGGTCGCGCGGGCCGCGACCTCGGGCTTGCCCTGCCCGTCCGATTCGGCGCTGGCGCGCGCCTATGGCAGCCATTCCGCGCGCCGGGCGCGGCGACTGCTCGCCTTCTTCGAGGAGCGCGGCCTGGCGGTGCTGCGCATCGACTTTCACGGCAAGCGCATCGTCGCGTTTCCGGATCTCGGCTGCGAGACGCTTCCCGGCGATCCGGATGGGCCCGAGGAGATCGCGGCGCAACGCGATGCGGCGGAGTAGATCTCAGCCGAATTTCCGTCCGGCATCGATGGTCAGGCCGGTCCCGACGCTGCCGAACAGATCGCCCTCGACGAGCCGCGCCGACGGGAACAGCGACAGCACCCGCTGCCGCACGACCGGCACGGCTGTCGACCCGCCGGTCAGGAACACCGTGTCGATCCGGTCCGCGGTGACGCCCGCCCCGGTGAGAGTCGCGGCGATCGTGTCGGTCACCCTGCGTACCGCCGTCTCGATGGCGCCGGCGAGATCGGCCACCGTGACGTCGACGGACAGGCCCTTCTCCACCATATCGAGGTCGATCCCCGCGCGCGGCAGGTCGGTCAGCGCGATCTTGGCCGCCTCGACCTTGCCTGCCAGGGCATGACCCTGCCGCTGCCTGACGATCTCGATCATCCGTTCCACCAGGTCGGGGCGCGCCGCCTCGTAGCGGACCTGCCTGAGTTCGTTCATCGCCCTGGAAGTGTAGAGCAGGTTGATGCGCTGCCAGGTGGCGAGATCGAAGAAATAGGCGGCGGGCAGGTTGCGCTTGCCGTCCTTCGTCTCCGTCCCGTAGCCCAGCTCCGGCATCACCTTCCGCATCGACAGCAGCCGGTCGAAATCCGTGCCCCCGACATGCACGCCGGCATTGGCGAGGATGTCGTCGCGGCGGTCGGCGGCGGCGCGGCGGCGCGGCGAGACGCGCACGATGGAGAAGTCGGAGGTACCGCCGCCCATGTCGACGATGAAGGCCAGTTCCTCGCGCTGCACGTTGCGCTCATAGTCGAGCGCCGCGGCGATCGGCTCGAACTGGAAGGCGATGTTGCGGAAGCCGCGGCTGCGCGCCGCCGCCGCGAGCTCCGACTGCGCCTGGGCGTCAGCCGCCGCGTCGTCGTCTACGAAATGCACCGGCCGGCCGAGCACGATGTTCTCCACGTCCTGCCCGGCCTCCTCGTCGAGCCTTTGCTTCAGGAACGAGACGAAGCCGCCGATGATGTCGGTGAAGGCCATCTGATGCGCCTTGATCCGCGTCTTCTCGCGAATGAGCGACGTGCCGAGCACGCTCTTCAGCGCCCGCAACAGACGTCCCTCCGAGCCCGCCGTGTAGTCGGCGATGGCGCGGCGGCCGAAATAGGTGCGGTCGTCCTCGAAGTTGAAGAATACGGCGCTCGGGATGGTGAGATTGTCGCCTTCGAGCGCGACGAGGCGCGGCCCGTCCGGCGCGGCAAGGCCGGCGGTGGAATTCGACGTACCGAAGTCGATGCCGCCGCTGACAGGCTTCATGGTGATGCTCCGGTCCATTGGGGAACGCGCGCGAGCGCGGGGGACGCAGCCGCTACACCAGAGCACGCGCTGTGTCGACCTTGCGGCGCGGAGCGATCACGATTGCCGTTCCCGCCGCCTTCGCCTGTGGACAGCCTCCGGGGTTTCTGCTAAACGCGCGCCAATTCGCGATGCAACCCATTGCGGAGGCATTTGGCTTTGGCCGTGCCTCGACACCCCTAGAACCGAAGAACAGGATGGCCCGTGCAGGTACTCGTTCGCGACAACAACGTTGACCAGGCGCTCCGCGCGCTCAAGAAGAAGATGCAGCGCGAAGGTATTTTCCGCGAGATGAAGATGCGCGGCCACTACGAGAAGCCCTCGGAGAAGCGCGCCCGCGAAAAGGCGGAAGCCGTTCGCCGCGCCCGCAAGCTGGCGCGCAAGCGTGCCCAGCGCGAAGGCCTGCTGCCCTCCACGCCGCGCCCTGTGCCTGCTGCCGGAGCCGGGGCTGGCCGTCCGGCGCGCTGATCGCCTCCATTTCGACGATTTCGGTGGCTAGCGGGAGGTGGGGCGACTCGGGTCGCCGCCACCTTTTGCTTTGAACGGCGGGCGCTTGCGCGATCTGCCCGGCGGCCGGCCTGATGCGGAGACGCTGAACTGATGATGAGATACGCTGTCAGGATCAGGGATCGGGCGAACGGTGCCGTCGCGACCGCCGCTCTCCTGTCCGCCCTCGCCCTCGCCGGCTGCCAGACCGGCCCGACCGGCGAGCTGACCAGCGTCGACCTCGCCCAGGGCTCCAGCCAGAACATCGCGTCGCTGAGCGCGGTCGTCGACCGCAACCCGGGCGATGCCGAGGCCTACAATGTCCGCGGCTCCGCCTACGGCAAGGGCGGCCGCTACAGCGAGGCGCGCGCCGACTTCGACAAGGCGATCGCACTGCGCCCGAACTTCTACCAGGCCTATGCGAATCGCGCCCTGATCAACCGCTTCCTCGGCGACCAGGCGGCGGCGCTGTCGGACTACAACCGCTCGATCCAGATCAATTCCAACTACGATGCCGCCTATATCGGCCGCGGCAATCTCTACCGGAAGGCCGGCCGCGTCCGCGAAGCCTTCAACGACTTCGAAAAGGCGATCCAGCTCGATACGACCGATGCGCGCGCCTACCACAATCGCGGCCTGATCTATCAGAGCCAGGGGCAGCACGCTTTCGCCATCGAGGATTTCTCGACCGCCATCTCGCTGGCGCCCGATTCGCCCGAGCCTTACAATGGCCGCGGTCTTTCCTATGCGGCGATGAACGACAACGACAACGCCTTCGCGGATTTCAACACCTCGATCAAGCTCGACGGCCGCATCGCCGAGAGCTGGGCCAACCAGGCGGCGATCTACGAACGGCGCGGCGAAAGGGCGAAGGCGGCAAAGTCCTATGCCGAGGCCGTCCGCCTCGACCCCAACTACACGCCGGCCCGCGAGGGTCTGGCCCGCGTCAAGGGCGGCGCCTGATCGCAGCCCGCCTGTGAGTCGGCCGGCCGACGCCACAATTCCGCCGACTCCGCATCGCCTCAGATCACGACGGCGCTACCGACCGGCCCGCGACGGAACCTTTCGCTGTCGGGACCGGTTATCGAGCGTCAGGCTATTTGAGGAGCTTATCGACATGAGAAACAATCTGATCGCCGCGGCTGCGGCCGTCGCGGTTATGACGGCGTCCGCACCGGCCGCCCACGCCTTCGGCAACACGGAGATCGGCATCCTGGTCTGCCAGGTCGAATCAGGCAGCGGCTTCGTCTTCGGATCGACCAAGACCGTCGACTGCACCTTCACCCCGTCGAACGGCTCGGCGCCGGAGCGCTATTCCGGCGCGATCAGCCGCTGGGGCGTCGACCTCGGCTTCACCAGCAACGGCCTGCTCAAATGGGGCGTGCTGGCGACCGGCTTCGACGCCTATGGGCCGGGGTCGCTGTCCGGCCGATATGCCGGCATCGGCGCCGAAGTGACCGCGGCGCTCGGCGTCGGCACCAACGTGCTGGGCAAGAAGTCGACACGCGATTTCGTACTCCAGCCGATCAGCGTCCAGGGCCAGACCGGCCTCAACGTCGCGGTCGGCATCGCCGAGTTCGAGCTGCATTCCGCGCTCAAGTAGCGGGCAGCACACGGTGGCCTTGCCCGCGCCTGACGATGGCTCTTGATCTCGACCGGACTTGAGGTCCTATCCCTCCCGCCAGCGTGACAACTGGCGGGAGATTTTCATGAAGGACGAGGCAGCGGAACGCATCGACTGGTCCGCCCTCTGGGCGAGCGGCGACCTCGCACGCTTCTGCTTCGTCAGCCTCGGCATCCTGCTTCACGCCACCAACGAGACGATGGTCGCGACCATCATGCCGGCCATGGTCGGCGACCTGTCCGGCGTCGAGCTGGTCGGCTGGTCGCTCGCCATCTACGAGCTTGGCGCCATCGTGGCGGGAGCCGCGGCGGGTCGCCTCGTCAGCTACGTCTCGCTGCGCACCAACATGATGAGCGCGGCGCTGCTCTACGCCGCCGGTGCCGCCATCTGTGCCAGCGCTCCGACGATGCCGGCCTTCCTGGGCGGCAGGCTCGTCGAGGGTCTGGGCGGCGGCGCGCTCGTCTCGCTGGCCTTCGTGTCGGTGGAGCGCCTTTTCCCGCCGCGCATCTGGCCGCAGCTATTCGGCATCATGTCCGCCGTCTGGGGCGTCGCGGCGTTCAGCGGCCCGCTTCTCGGCGCCGTCCTGGCCGAGGCCCTGTCCTGGCGCTGGGCCTTCGGCGCGTTCGCCTGCGGCGGCCTGCTGATGGCCGCGGCGGTGCTTGCCGTGCTGCGCGGACCCGCGGCGACACGGCGCCGATCCGAGATCGTGCCGCCGCCCTTCCCCTTCACCGTGCTGTCCTGCCTGGCGGCGAGCGTCGTCCTCATCGCCTATGCCGGCGTGACGATCTCGCCCTGGCGGTCGACCCTGCTGCTGGCGCTCGGCATCGGCGGCCTGGCGGCCTTCTTCCTGCTGGACGGCCTGCGGCCGGCCTCGCGCCTGTTCCCGTCGCGCCTGTTCGACTGGCGTTCGCCGGTCGGCAGCGGCATGACGATGATCGCCGCCCTGTCGGTGGCGACCTGTTCATTCGGCGTCTACGGCCCGCTGCTGCTGACCAGCCTGCACGGCATCCCGCTGCTGACCACCGGCTACATCATCGCCGCCGAATCGATTTCCTGGTCGATCCTGTCGATCCTGGTGGCCTCGGCCCCGCCGGCGCGCGAGAAGCCGATCGTGCTGCTCGGCGTCATGATGATCGCGTCCGGAGTGGCCGGCTTCGCCTGGACGATCCCGGCGGGCAACCTGCCGCTGATCCTCGCCTGCGCCCTGCTGCAGGGCGGCGGCTTCGGCATCGCCTGGCCCTTCGTCACCCGCATCATCGTCGCTGCCGCGCGGCCGGAGGAAAGCACCATCGCTTCCTCGGCGGTGCCGACCATGCAGCGCATCGGCTATGCCGTCGGGGCTGCCGTCAGCGGCATCATCGCCAATGCCGGGGGCTTTTCCCAGGGCCTCAGCCGCGAGACCGCCGCCACGGTCGCCGCCTGGCTGTTCGCCAGCTTCATTCCGTTGGCGATGCTGGGCGTCGTCGCAGCCTGGTTTCTCATGCGCCCCCCGCGACGCGACGCCGTGAACGACACGGCGGAGGTCAATCCAGGGTCTTGATCATCACCCGGGCATGGGGCCGGTACCCGGCATTCAGATAGAGGTCGGCGGCCGGATTGCCTTCGAGGACGGTGAGCTTGAGCCGCGACAGGCCCGCCGCCCGCGTCAGACGTTCGGCCTCGGCGAGCAGCGACCTGCCGATACCCTTGCCGCGATGCGTCGAAGACACGACGATGTCCTGGACGAGACCGTGCTTGCGGACGGTCTGCTCGATATAGCCCTCGTCCTCGCGGACCGTCCAGACCATCAGCCCGGCCACGCATCCGTCCCATTCGGCGACGATCGCCTCGACGCCGGCGCCGCTTCCGGCGACCATGTCGTCGACACAGAACTCGGCGCCGCCGGCATCGGTCCGCAGGTCGGCGCAGATCGTGTGTTCGTGGCGATTGAGCTCAAGAAAAAGGCCGATCGCAGCGTCGCGGTCGGCCCCTTCATAATGTCGGATGCGCAGCATGGCGTCGGATGCGCCGGTCAGAGCCAGATGAGGCTGGATCGAAGCATTCCGCCGGGCTGGCTCGGGTCAAATCCTTCGGTCGTCTGCATTGGCCGTACTCAGTGGTCCATCGCCTTGACGATTTCCTCGGTCATCTTCTTGGCGTCGCCGAGCAGCATCATCGTGCCGTCTTTGTAGAACAGCGTGTTGTCGATGCCGGCATAGCCGGAGCCGAGCGAGCGCTTGACGAACAGGCAGGTGCGCGCCTTGTCGACGTCGAGGATCGGCATGCCGAAGATCGGCGAGGACTTGTCGTCACGCGCCGACGGGTTGGTCACGTCGTTGGCGCCGATCACGTAGGCGACGTCGGCCTGCGCGAATTCGGAGTTGATATCCTCCAGTTCGAACACCTCGTCATAGGGAACGTTGGCTTCCGCCAGCAGCACGTTCATATGGCCCGGCATGCGGCCGGCCACCGGGTGGATGGCATACTTGACCTCGACGCCGTTGGCCTTCAGCTTGTCGGCCATTTCGCGCACCGCATGCTGCGCCTGCGCCACCGCCATGCCGTAGCCCGGCACGATGATCACCTTCTGGGCGTTCATCATCAGATAGGCGGCATCGTCGGCCGCACCGGTCTTGACCGTGCGCTGGATCCCGTCATCGCCGCCGGCGGCCGCCGCCTCGCCGCCGAAGCCGCCGAGGATGACGGAGATGAACGACCGGTTCATGCCCTTGCACATGATGTAGGACAGGATCGCGCCCGACGAGCCGACCAGCGCGCCGGTGATGATCAGCGCCAGATTGCCGAGCGTGAAGCCGAGCGCCGCCGCCGCCCAGCCCGAATAGGAGTTGAGCATCGACACCACCACCGGCATGTCGGCGCCGCCGATCGGGATGATGAGTAGGACGCCCAGGACGAGCGACACCGCCACGATCAGCCAGAAGATCGTATAGCTCTGGGTCGTCACCAGCAGCACGATCAGCACCACCAGCGCGGCACCCAGCACGATGTTGATCAGGTGCCGCGCCGGCAGCATGATCGGCTTGCCGGACATGCGGCCGTCGAGCTTCAGGAAGGCGATGACCGAACCGGTGAAGGTGATGGCGCCGATGGCAACGCCGAGGCTCATCTCGACCAGCGCCTGGCCGTGGATGGCGCCGATCTCGCCGATGCCGAAGCTGGCAGGCGCGTACATGGCGGCGGCCGCGACCATCACGGCGGCCAGGCCGACGAGGCTGTGGAAGGCGGCGACAAGCTGCGGCATCGACGTCATGGCGATGCGGCGCGCCGTGACCGCGCCGATGCCGCCGCCGATCGCCAGGCCGGCGACGATCAGCACGAGGCCGCTCGCCGACGGCGTGGCCAGCGCCAGCGTCGTGACGATCGCGATGCCCATGCCGATCATGCCGTAGGTATTGCCCTTGCGGCTGGTGGTCGGATGCGACAGGCCCCGCAGCGCCAGGATGAACAGGATGCCGGAGACGAGGTAGAGGAAGGATGCGACGTTCACGCTCACATCACTTCTCCTTCTTCTTGTACATGGCCAGCATGCGCTGCGTGACCAGGAAGCCACCGAAAATGTTGACGGAGGCCAGCACCAGCGCCACGAAACCGAAACCGGTGGCGAAACCGGCGGCCGAGACGCCGACCGCCAGCAGCGCACCGACCACGATCACCGAGGAGATCGCGTTGGTGACGGCCATCAGCGGCGTGTGCAGCGCCGGCGTCACCGACCAGACGACGTAGTAGCCGACGAAGATCGCCAGCACGAAGATCGCCAGACGGAACACGAAGGGATCGATGGCGCCGCCCGACAAGGCATGCGCCGCCCCGCCGGCCGCATCCGCCGCGCCCGGTCCGATATTCTCGGCCGCGGCGCGCACCGCGGCCACGGCGTTCTCGAGCTGGTCGAGCGTCTGATCAAGGGTGCTCTTGTCCATCACGCCTCTCCCTTGGCGGCGGGCTTGGCAGCCTTTGCCCGGCTGGATTTCTTCGCCGGCTCGGCTTCGCCGCCGGCCACCAGAGTCGTTGCCGGCACGGCCGCCGGTTCGACCACCGGCTCCTGCAGCTTTTCGGCGGCGGCCGCGAAATTCGGATGCACGACCTTGCCGCCGTCCGTCAGCATCGTCGCCTTGACGAGTTCGTCGTCGCGCTTGATCGCCAGTTGCTTCGATGCCTTGTCGACCATCGTTTCGAGGAAGGCGAACAGGTTCCTGGCGTAGAGCAGCGAGGCGGATGCGGCGACGCGGCCCGGCACGTTGAGATGGCCGACGATCTTGACCCCGTTGGCGGTCGTGGCGACTTCACCGGGCACAGCGCCCTCGACGTTGCCGCCGCGTTCGACCGCCAGATCGACCAGCACCGAGCCGGCCTTCATCGAGGCGACCATCGCCGCCGAGACCAGCTTCGGCGCCGGCCGGCCGGGGATCAGCGCCGTGGTGATGACGATGTCCTGCTTGGCGATGTGCTCGGCGGTCAGCGCGGCCTGTTTTGCCTGATAGTCCTTCGACATCTCCTTGGCGTAGCCGCCTGCCGTCTCGGCCGCCTTGAACTCCTCGTCCTCCACGGCGAGGAATTTCGCGCCGAGCGAGGCGACCTGTTCCTTGACCGCGGGGCGCACGTCGGTGGCGGTGACGACCGCGCCGAGGCGCCGCGCCGTGGCGATGGCCTGCAGGCCGGCGACGCCGACGCCCATGATGAACACCTTGGCGGCGGGCACGGTGCCGGCCGCCGTCATCATCATCGGCAGCGCGCGGTCGTATTCGGCGGCGCCGTCGATGACGGCCTGGTAGCCCGCGAGGTTGGCCTGCGAGGACAGCACGTCCATGACCTGGGCGCGGGTGATGCGCGGCATCAGTTCCATGGCGAAGGCAGTCACCCCGGCCCGCGCCATGCCGGCGATCGCGTCGTCATTGCCGTAGGGATCCATGATGGCGAGCACCGCGGCACCCGGCTTGTAGCCCTTGAGTTCCGAAGGGCCCGGCCGGCGCACCTTGAGAACGACGTCGGCCTTGCCGGCGTCCGACAGCTTGCCGATCGTCGCGCCGGCGGCGGCGAAATCCGCATCGACGATGCGCGATGCCTTACCGGCATCGGCCTCGACGACGACCTCGAAGCCGAGCGCGATCAGCCGCTTGACCGTATCGGGCGAGGCTGCGACGCGGGTTTCGCCGCCCTCGCGCTCGCGCGGAATGAACACCGTCTGCATCACCGACCTCTTCCCTTCGGGCTATGCGTCCAATGCCCGCGGCCCGAAGGCCGCGGCTCTACCGTCGTCAAGGCGGCAGGCGTCGTCAGCGCAGCAGGAAGCCGCCGACTGCGCAGACCAGGATGAAAAGGATGAGGGCCGAGAAGAAGCCGGCGCTGCTCACGAAGAAGCCGAACGCCATGGCGATCAGCAGGGCGACGCAGACCAGCGAGCCGTACTTCGCCAGTGAGACGAACATCGAGTAGGTGCGCTCATGTTCGGGATAGTCCATGCCGGCGCCCATTTCGAGCGGTCCGGCGGGGCTGTGGTCGGCCATGGGATGTCCCTCCGAAAGGTCGTTTCCGGCACATACAGAAATCGTTCGGGCAGGGCAATGGCAGGATCGTCGCGGATGGTCGGTTTGCCGGCGTGATTTTGTCCGGAATGATAATCCGGTTGCCGTTCAACGGGCTCGTGCAGCCGCCGCCGGCCCGCGCCCGCCGGCGCCGATCCTCACATCGCCATCTGCGGAAACAAGCCGATCAGCCCGATGATGATCAGGTAGATCGCCACGATATAGTTCAGCAGGCGCGGCATGATGAGGATCAGCACGCCGGCGATCAGCGACACCAGCGGCGTCAGCGCGATGTTTGCGATGGTCATAGGGAACTCCTTTCGGGGAACGTCGGGGCGCGGCACGGCAGCCCCGCCGGCCGGGAAACGAGCATCCCGGCGAAAGGTTCACGCCCGTCCCGCGCCGCCGGCCGGGACCGGCGGGCCCTCAGGCCGCGTCGCGGAAGTATTTCGCCGTCGGCAGGATGGTCAGCGGAGCCAGTTCGCCGGCGTCCGGCTGGGCGAACAGCAGGCGCTGCTCCATCGGCGTCGACTTGAAGAACGGAAAGCGCGTGAAGGTCCGTTCGCGGATCTGCGCGATCGTCGCCCGATAGAGCACGACGGGGTAGTTGAGCCCGGGATAGGAGCGCGATTCGCCGATCTGCTCGGAGGAGTAGATGCGCTTGTAGAAGCCGGCATGTTCCTTTCGGATCACCGACAGGCAATAGGGAGCCTCGAAGTGGAAGCAGGCCATGCCGGCCAGGCGAAGCGTCAGGTACGGTATCTGCGGATAGATGCGCGACCATTCCGGATCGGCGGCGAAGCGGCTCGGATCGATGAAGCTGTCGCCTGCCGCCATCAGCGGATGCAGGATGTCGCCATAGACCATCGTCGAGGGAGAAAGCGGGTGCCGCCGGCTGGCATGATGCAGCCGCAGCGTGCTCACCAGATCGCCGTCGATGTAGACGCCGAGCTTGTAGCAGTTGGGCGTTTCGTCGAGCGAGTCGTGGATGGTCTGGCTGGGATTGTCGCCCACCATGTCGGAGAGGCGGTAGGATTTGTAGCGCAGGCGGTAGATGTCCTCGAGGTCCTCACCCTTGTCGCAGCGTCGGTATTCCGTCCGCTCCAGCAGTTCGGAGACCTTCCGCGCGAATTCCGATGCGTCCGGCCCGGCATTCGCCCGCGCCCGGGCGGCATCGCCCGATGCCGCACTGATGTCCGTCATGGTCCACAATCCCCGCAAGTCCGCCCACGAACAGGGTAGCCGAAGCCGTTTGCCTGTAAACCGGAAAACTCGAACGGTCGGCTTTACCAAAGGTTAACCTTAATGCCCGGTTAACGAAGGCGTTGCCGGGAGGCAAGGCGTTAACGGTTCGCCTCCGCCTCGGGCCGGTCGTCGCCAAATGGCAGGAAATGGGGTTCATTCTGCCGGAATCGGCGCGTCCGGTCATCGCGCCGTGACAGCGGCCGCGGTGCCCCGCCGGCTGCCGTCGCGCAAAGCTGGCGACCGCGCCGGCAATGTCGGCGGACGCCCTGACGAAATCGTTACCGGAGCGGCCGCGCCATGGCCGGCCCGCCCCGCTCCGGGCGGCGCGTCGGCTTCGCTCAGGCCGCCGTCGGCAGGTGGGAGATCACGCCGACAAGCTCGTCGACGACATTCTCGACGAGGCGTCGGTCGTCGCCCTCGGCCATGACGCGGATCAGCGGCTCGGTCCCGGACGGGCGGATGACCAGCCGCCCGGACGAGCCGAGTCGGCTCATCGCCTCCTCGATCGCCGCCTTGACCTCGGCATGCTCCAGCGGCTTGCCGCCCGAGAAACGCACGTTCTTGAGGAGTTGCGGCACGGCTTCGAACTTGCTGCAGACCTCGCTGACCGGCCGGTCCAGCCGCTTGACGCAGGCCAGAACCTGCAGCGCCGAGACGAGCCCGTCGCCGGTGGTCGAGAAATCCGAGAGCACGATGTGGCCCGACTGCTCGCCGCCGACATTGATGCCGCTGGAGCGCATCTGCTCGACCACGTAGCGGTCGCCGACCTGCGTGCGGTGAAGCTGTAGGCCAAGACCGCCGATGAAGCGCTCCAACCCGAGATTGGACATGATGGTGGTGACCACGCCGCCGCCGGCCAGCCGGCCGTCGCGCTGCCACATCTCGGCGATCAGGGCGATGAGCTGGTCGCCGTCGACGACCGTGCCGTTCTCGTCCACGATGATGAGCCGGTCGGCGTCGCCGTCGAGCGCTATGCCGATGTCGGCCCGAACCTCGTGGACCTTCTTCGCCAGCGCCTCCGGATGGGTCGAGCCGCAGTCGAGGTTGATGTTGAAGCCGTTCGGCTCGGTGTTGATCGCCACGACGTCGGCGCCGAGTTCCCAGAGCGCGGCGGGCGCGACCTTGTAGCCCGCCCCGTTGGCGCAGTCGATCACGACACGCAGCCCGGAGAGCGACATGGAACGCGGCATGGTCCGCTTGGCGAACTCGATATAGCGATCGTGGACGCCGTCGACGCGTTTGGCGCGGCCGAGCGCATCGGTGTCGGCAAGCTTGATGTCGACCTCCTGGTCGAGCATCGCCTCGATGCGGGCCTCGATCTCGTCCGACAGCTTGTAGCCGTCCGGGCCGAACAGCTTGATGCCGTTGTCGTGGTAGGGATTGTGCGAAGCGGAGATCATCACGCCGATGTCGGCGCGCAGCGAGCTGACCAGCATGGCGACGGCCGGGGTCGGGATCGGTCCGAGCAGGAACACGTCCATTCCCGCCGCGCAGAATCCCGCGACCATGGCGTTCTCGATCATATAGCCCGAGAGCCGCGTATCCTTGCCGAGCACCACCCGATGGCGATGCTTGCCGCGCTGGAACGACAGGCCGGCGGCCATGCCGACCCGCATCGCGATTTCGGGCGTCATCGGGAACTTGTTGGCGCGACCGCGAATGCCGTCGGTGCCGAAATAGCGTCTGCCCATGCAGGTCGTCCCCCGCCTCAATGCAACTTTTGCCGCTCATCTGCCACGAGTCGCGGCAGACGGGGCATCACTTTTGGTGAGTGTGCGTCACGAATGCTTAGCATTTGGTTCTTTCAGCAAAGTAGCGGCACAGGCGACGAAGTTGCACCGGCTGCGGCCCATGCCCGCATTTTCATCTTTCCTATACGCCGGATTCCGATAGGCTGCGCCCGAACATCTTTGGCCGGAAGGTCCACATGGCTCTACAATACCAGGATTCGATCGAATCGGAGTTCCTGAAGGCGGAGCCGGCGGACTCGCAGGCCGGCATGCTGGCGGCGATGCGCACGCATGCCTCCAACATCCAGCCCGCGCCCGGCCCCAGATCGAAAGGATCCTGGATCCTTTCGATCCGCAAGGCGCTCAATCGCATCAATCAGGCCCAGACGATCCCCGGCTTCGTCAAACTGTCGGAAAGTTCGTCGTCCTTCGACACGGATCTGGTCGACGCCGTGCGCGCCTACAAGAACCACCGCAAGATTCTCGGCCCCGGCCAGACGAAGGTGGACACCATCATCGGCCGCGGAACGATGGGCCAGATCGATTTCGACCTGAAGGCGCTGGAGGGCAAGCCCGACCCGAAGCCGGAAGGTCCAAAGCCGCTCGACATCGTCGTCTGCATCACCTTCGGCGGCGTGACCGCCGAGGGTGAGGAGCAAGGCAGCAGCAGCCTGAGGGCGCGACTCGAGGGGGCCGCACACAAGTCGAAACAGCGCGACCTGATGGTCATCAAGTTCATCGGCAGCCACCGGCCCGAAAAGAACCCCTCCGTCGGCATCGCCGACCGCGTGGTGAAGGAGCGTCTGGCGCGCAAGGGCAAGACCTGCGTCTACGGAGCCAGCGTCGGCGGCAAGAACGTGCTTCAGGTCGTGGGAATGCTGACCGAGCGCAGCATACCGATGTCCTATGTCGGCATCTCGGACGGGGCCTTCTTCCATGACGATGCCGTGGCGCCGCCCGGGCTGCTTTCCATGTCGGCAAAGAACCTGCGCATCAAGGCACAGACCTTCAGGTCGGACGAGAGCGTGAACTTCTACACGCTCATCGGCGTAAAGGCTGCTCCGTCGACGCAACGCAAGGGACTCATCTGGACCAGCGACATGAAGGGCGAGATCCACGGCCCGGTCAACGGATTCCTGATCAACAATGACCTGACTTCGACGATCGCCTTCGGCCCATCCACCGCAGCGGCGCACGACCAGGCCGTGTTCTTCGGCGATCCCAAGCACGAGGAGAGGATCAAGGACATACTGGCCTGATTCTGCTCTCGGCGTCGCAGATGGCTGGCTGACTTGCCAGCTTGTAACGCGTAGCGCCGCCCATGGCAGCTCCCTGCGTCCGGAGCCTGCCATGATGCCACCGGCGTAGGCGTGCTGTGATCCGTTCCTCAGGGCAATCGCATCTGGCGGGTAGGCAATCCGTCCTGACGCCGTCATCCTCGGGCTTGTCCCGAGGATCTGCCGTACGACGGCAGGTATGCGCCACTATCGCCTTTTCGCAGGCGCCGGTCCGGTGAAACGCGGCCAGCCAAAGCAGATCCTCGGGACAAGCCCGAGGATGACGGCGGAGTCATCCGGTCCGCGACCAATATGCGATTGCCCATTACCGAACGCCCTGCCCTCCGCTTACGCTTCGGGCGTTCGTTGCTTCGATCGCCCGTGCGGGCTGTTCAGCCGGGTCCCGCTGCCTCCGGCAGTTCCCGGCTGTTCGACGCCTGCCATGATGCCACCGGCATCATGGCTTTCTCGCTGGCTGTGAAACCCCTGCCCGCCGCTCTCGCTCCGGGCGTTCGAAACTCGAAAAGCCCGTTTGGGGGCTTTTCGCCGGCCTGCGGCCGGACGTTTCTCACCCCTGCGGCTGAGGCTCCATGCCGCCCTCGGGCTCCTCGCCCTTCTTGCGGCGCCCGCCGCCGGTAGCGCCGGCCTTCGGAACCGCCGAGCCCCGGCTCGGCGGCGTGTCGTCGCCGAGGTCGCGCGACGGCTTGCTGCCGGCGATGAGCTGCTTGATCTCCTCGCCAGACAGGGTCTCGTATTCGAGCAGGCCCTCGGCGATGGCGATCCACGCCTTCTTGTGCTTGGTGATGATCTGGCGAGCCGTCGTATAGGCCTCGTCGATCAGCCGGCGCACTTCGGCGTCGATGATCTGCGCGGTGTCTTCCGAGACGTTCTGGGTGCGCGCCACCGAATGGCCGAGGAAGACTTCTTCCTGATTGTCGCCATAGGAAACATGGCCGAGCTTGTCGGAGAAGCCCCACTGCGTGACCATGGCGCGCGCCAGCTTGGTCGCCTGGCTGATGTCGGACGAGGCCCCGGAGGTGATGTTCTCCTTGCCGAACTTGAACTCCTCGGCGACGCGGCCGCCCATCATGATCGCCAGCCTGGAGATCATGTATTTGTAGCTCATCGAGTAGCGGTCGCCTTCCGGCAACTGCATGACCATGCCCAGCGCGCGGCCGCGCGGGATGATCGTGGCCTTGTGCAGCGGGTCGGCCGACGCGACGTTCAGCGCCAGGATGGCGTGGCCGGCCTCGTGATAGGCGGTCAGCTCCTTCTCGGCCTGGGTCATCGCCGACGAACGCCGCTCGGCGCCCATCATGATCTTGTCCTTGGCGTCCTCGAACTCGGCCATGGTGACGAGGCGCTTGTTGCGCCGCGCCGCCATCAGCGCGGCCTCGTTGACGAGGTTCATCAGGTCGGCGCCGGAGAAGCCCGGCGTGCCGCGTGCCACCGTCTTCAGGTCGACATTGGGCGCCAGCGGCACGTTGCGCACATGCACCTTCAGGATCTTCTCGCGGCCGATGATGTCCGGATTGGGCACCACCACCTGCCGGTCGAAGCGGCCCGGGCGCAGCAGCGCCGGGTCGAGCACGTCCGGACGGTTGGTCGCGGCGATCAGGATGATGGATTCGTTCGACTCGAAACCGTCCATCTCGACCAGAAGCTGGTTCAGCGTCTGCTCGCGCTCGTCGTTGCCGCCCCCCAGACCCGCGCCGCGATGCCGGCCGACCGCGTCGATCTCGTCGATGAAGATGATGCAGGGCGAGTTCTTCTTGGCCTGCTCGAACATGTCGCGGACGCGGCTCGCACCGACGCCGACGAACATCTCGACGAAATCCGAACCCGAGATGGTGAAGAACGGCACGTTAGCCTCGCCGGCGACCGAGCGGGCCAGCAGCGTCTTGCCCGTGCCGGGAGGGCCGACCAGCAGCACGCCCCGCGGAATCTTGCCGCCGAGCCGCTGGAACTTCTGCGGATCGCGCAGGAACTCGACGATCTCCTCCAGATCCTGCTTGGCCTCGTCGACGCCCGCCACGTCCTGGAAGGTGACGCGGCCGTGCGCTTCGGTCAAAAGCTTGGCCTTCGACTTGCCGAAGCCCATGGCGCGCCCGGAGCCGGACTGCATCTGGCGCATGAAGAAGATCCACACACCGAGGATCAGGATCATCGGCAGCCAGGAGATCAGATATCCGAAGATGGAATTCGAGCCGTCCGTCTCGGGACGGGCGTTGATGACGACGCCCTTCTCTTCGAGGCGCGACACCAGGGTCGGGTCGCCAGGCGAGTAGGTCTGGAAACCGGCCGCGTTGTCGACGTAGTTGCCGCTGATCCGGTCGCCGACGATGGTCACCGACTTGACGCGGCCGGCCGACAGGTCGCGCAGGAAGTCGGAATAGGCGACTTCCGTGGCCGAGCCGCGCGACTGCGGGGTCTGGAACAGATTGAAGAGCGCGATCAGCAGAACAGCGATGATCGCCCACAGCGCCAGATTGCGATAGTTCGGATTCATTACCTATCCCGTTTGCGCCGCAGGCGGGCGCACGTCCCGAGGAACTTGTGTCGGTCTAACATAGGGACGGGCGACACCCTTGCCAAGCGCAACCGCCCCGCGCGGTTAAGCTCGCGTGACAATATGTCCGTGCCAAGGCGAGTCGGGAATCGGCGGCGCAACGAGCAGCGCCGCGACGGCACGGGCCAGGTCGAGGTCGAAGCCGGGCAGGAAGCGCGACCACGGCGCCAGCACCGGTGTCGCGGTCCAGCCTTCAGGCTCGCGGGGGCCACCATCAGAAACGTCCCGCTGCCCCTCACTTCCGTGCCTGAGGAGGTAGCAGCGCCCCTCACCCTGCAGGAACGCGGGCTGCCCTGACAAGGCGGTCCTGACAGGACCAGCCGGAAGGTTGCCTGCTGGGTGGGTCATGCCGGCACCCGCGCTTCCCGACGGGGCAATCAGGCAATCGGCCGCCCCCGGCCCGGCCGAAACGCGATATCGTCCGTCCCAGATCATGCCGTCGCACGCCGGTCGGGGCGGTGGCAGGCCGCGCGCCTCGCGGCAGAGCCAGATCCCGTCCCGCCGCGCCGCGACCAGGCAGCGCGAGATGCTCGTCCGGAAGGTCGGCGCCCCGAGCTTGCCTGCAACCGCCTCGACGCGCGCCGCGTCGGCAAGGTGCGGCGTGCCGCCGATCGCTGCGAGAAGAACGCGCAGCGCGTGGACCGCAGCGTCGGCGTCCGATGGACCGAGCATGCGTCTGTCGAGCCGCACCAGACCCGGCGCCGGCATCGCCGCGCAACTCCGGATCAGCCCGGCCGCCGCCCTTGCCAGGGCTTCCCGCTGCCGCGCGCTGCGGGCAGCCGTCTCCAGCGCCTCCGCAAGGTCCGCCTCGCGCATGTCGGCGCGGCGCCGTGCCCGCTCGAAGCTGGGATTGATGTTCGTCGGGTCGTCCAGCCAGCCGATGCCGGCCGCGCGCAGATCACCGCGCAGCGCCTCGCGGCGTTCGCCGAGCAGCGGCCGGACGATCCAGTGGCGGCCGGCCAGCAGGGTTGCCGGCGCCATTCCCGACAGGCCGCGCCCCTCCCCCCGGGTCTTGCGCATCAGCACCGTCTCGGCCTGGTCGTCGGCGGTGTGGCCGGTCGCAATGATGTCCGTGCCGATGCGGGACGCGGCTTGGGCGAGCAGGCCGTAGCGCGCCTCGCGCGCCGCGGCCGGTAGGCCGGCACCGGGCTTTTCGCCCTGCCAGACGAGCGTCAGATGCGCGATGCCGATCCGCGCGGCGAGGCGCGCCACGCTTGCCGCCTCCTCGGCGGAGCCCTGGCGCAGATCATGATCGACGGTCGCAGCAACGAGCCGTGTGCGAGGCGCGTGCTCCGCGAGCCAGGCCTTGAGCAGGAGCAGGAGGGCGGTCGAATCGCTGCCGCCGGACGCGGCGACGAGAACAGAGCGCCGTGCCGCGAAATCGAAAGTCGAGAAGGAGTCGGAAATCGCTGCCCGAAGGCTCAGCACGCGGCGCGCGCCTGTTCCTGCTTCACGCGGTCCTTGAGGGCGGCGGAGGCGTTGGGATAGCGCTTGCCGACTTCGCCGAAGGTAGCGCAGGCGACTTCGCGCTGGTTGAGGCCGATCAGCGAGATGCCGAGCTTCAGCAGCATGTCGGCGGCCTTCTTGGACTTGGGGTACTGCTTGTTGGCGTTGAGGAAGGTCTCGGCCGCGTCGCGGTATTTCTTCTGGCCGAGCAGCGATTCGCCGAGCCAGAAATGCGCGTCGGCGGCACGGCCGTCCTGCGGGAAGCGCTCGATGTGCTGGCGGAAGCCGGATTCGGCGATCGCATAGTCGCCCGACAGGATGAACTGGTAGGAGTTGCGATAGAGTTCTTCCGGATCGTTGCTCGGCGGCAGCGCAGCCACCGCCGCGCCGTCGGACGGCGCGACAGCGCCCTCCTCGATCACGTTGCCGTTCTCGTCGACGCTGAGCGAGCCGAAGGTCTTCGGCGGCGCGCCGAGCGTTCCATCGGCCCCGGGCTGCGTGGCGCTGGTCGTGTCGCCGGCGATCACCTCATCGACGGTGCCGGGCTGCGCCGCCGATGCCTCCGGCGGCGCGGCAGCCGGGGCGGAGGCGACGGTGCGATCCTTCTTGCCGCCCGCGTCGCCGCGCTTTTCCAGCTCCTGGAAGCGGAACTCATTGTCCTCCTGCATCTTGCGCAGTTGCTCCTGAAGCTGCAGGACTTGGAAGTTGAGCTCCTCGATCGTGCCGTTGAGCGCGCGCACCTGCTCCTCCAGCGACACGACGCGCGGATCGGACGCCTGCGCCAGCAGCAGCGGCTGCTGCTGAACGTCGTTGGAGAAGACGCCCGGCAGTCCGTTCATCGGCGCCGCGACCGGCCGCTGGTCGAGATGGTCCGCACCGCCGCGCTCGCTGGCGATGGTTGCGGTGGCGGAAAGCAGCAGCGCGGCCAGTGTGCCGCTGAGGATCGTCCGAAAATACATGGGCATCTCGCGCAATGAGGATAGGTGCTTGGCGCGACCGGCGGATCAGCCCCGAACCCGTACCTGCCGCCGACGCGCTGAAAGGGCTTTTATCAGGCCCTGAGACTTCGGCCAAATTTTGTTTGATCCGGGCAAAGCCATACATCCGTTAGAACGGCGTCGCATTCTGACGCCGGTCGCTGCGACCATCGCGTTCACGTCTTGCCGCCAGCCGTCAGGACTGCGCATGAAGGCGGGTAGACGAGAACCGGATTTATCGCGGCGCAATCAGGGATGCCAGAATGACGGAAGCCTTCATCTGCGACTATGTGCGCACCCCGATCGGACGCTTCGGCGGGGCCCTCGCGACTGTCCGGACCGACGATCTCGGCGCCGTGCCGCTGCGCGCATTGCGCGAGCGCCATGCCGGCGTCGACTGGGCGGCGGTGGACGAAGTCGTCTACGGCTGCGCCAACCAGGCCGGCGAGGACAACCGCAACGTCGCGCGCATGGCGCTGCTGCTGGCCGGCTTGCCCGTCGAGGTGCCCGGCACGACGATGAACCGCCTCTGCGGCTCCGGCATGGACGCCGTCATCGCCGCGGCCCGCGCCATCAAGGCCGGCGAGGCGCAGCTCGTCGTCGCCGGCGGGGTGGAATCGATGAGCCGCGCGCCTTTCGTGATGCCCAAGGCCGACAGCGCCTTCTCGCGCAACGCGGAAATCCACGACACGACCATCGGCTGGCGCTTCGTCAACCCGCTGATGAAGGCGCAGTACGGCATCGACTCCATGCCGGCGACCGGCGAGAACGTCGCCGCCGAATTCGGCGTCTCGCGTCAGGATCAGGACGCCTTCGCCGTGCGCAGCCAGGAAAAGGCCGTCGCCGCGCAGGCCAATGGCCGCCTGTCGCGCGAGATCGTGGCGGTGAGCATGCCGCAGCGCAAGGGCGCGCCGCTGATCGTCGACCGCGACGAACATCCGCGGGCCGGCACGACGATCGAGCAGCTCGCCCGCCTGCCGACCCCGTTCCGCGACGGCGGCACGGTCACCGCCGGCAACGCCTCGGGCGTCAACGACGGCGCGGCGGCGCTGATCGTCGCCTCCGAGGCAGCCGCCCGCAACCACGGGCTCACGCCGATCGCCCGCATCCTCGGCGGCGCCACCGCCGGGGTTGCGCCGCGCATCATGGGGATCGGCCCGGTTCCGGCGACGCGCAAGCTGTGCGCCCGGCTCGGCATCTCCCCGTCGGATTTCGATGTGATCGAACTCAACGAGGCATTCGCCTCGCAGGGCATCGCCGTCCTGCGCCAGCTCGGCATTGCCGAGGATGCCCCGCATGTGAATCCCAACGGCGGCGCCATCGCGCTGGGCCATCCGCTCGGCATGTCCGGCGCGCGCATCGCCGGCACCGCCGTCGTCGAGCTGGCCGGGCGGGGCGGACGTCTGGCGCTGGCGACGATGTGCGTCGGCGTCGGCCAGGGGATCGCGGTCGCCCTCGAACGTGTCTGACTGGAGCGGGCCGACCGCCGGCGAGGGGCGATCCGCAAAGGCCTTGCGTTAGGCGCGCTTCCAAAGATGCAGCACGTTGCCGTCCGGATCGGCGACGATGAGCGTGACCCCGTGATTTCCCATGTCGCGCTCGCCGAGGACGGCGCCGCCGGCCGCCGCGATCGCCTCGCGCAGCACTTCGAGATCGTGAACCTCGAAGACGATGGCCGCACCCGCCATGGAGTGGTGGGCTTCCGACGGAGCGGCGAGCGCAAATCCGCAAGTGCCGGATCTGTACTGAACCCACCTGTCGCCGTCGGCAAACCGGAGCTCCGGCTCGAGCACCCTTTCATAGAAGGCGCGCGCGCGCTCCATGTTCTCGACGCGATAGAAGACGTTCTGTAGCCGGGCCGCTTCCGACATGTGATGCTCCGCATCCTGTTGAAGGTTTCGGCGTGCGCGTCTCAGTCGACGGCGGCAAAACGACCGGCCCGGTAGACCAGGGCGGCCTGCCCTCCCTGGGTGGAGACCGCGCTGACATCCCCGATGAAAACCGAATGCGTACCGCCGTCGAACGACTGCCGCAAAGTGCAGTCGAATACCGCGACCGCGTCTTCGAGGATCGGTGCCCCCGTCGCCAGGGCGCTCCAGCGTCCCGCGGCGAAACGCTCGAGGCCGCGGGTGCCCTCGCGTCCGGCGAAGCGGTTTGCCAAACCCTCGGCGTTGGCGCCGAGCACGTTCACGCTGAACGCGCCATGTTCGACGATCGCCTTGTGGCATTCCGTATCCTTGTTGACGCAGACCAGGAGGGTGGGTGGCTGCGCCGACAGTGAACAGACCGCGGTCGCCGTCATGCCTCGCCGGCGCGATCCGCATCCGGCGGCGATGATGGAGACCGCGCCGGCCATCTCACGCATCGCCGCACGAAAATCGGCCGGATCGATCGACATAATTTCAGCCTTGCGTTGCGTAGCCAGCATGTCCGTCTGATGTCCTCTTCGGTGGGCCGTCGCGAAAGTAAGTCGGCCCGCAGCCAAAACATCTTGCGGAATAGTCATTCATGCAAACGGGCAATTCTTAAGCGCGGCTGACCAGACGTTACTCATGCGGAAGCGATTAGTTGAGCTAATCGAAACCTCTCCAGCCACGGTCGGACGACCGGATGCGACGGCCTTGTGGTCGTGCCGGCGGTGACTGCCCCGGTGCGACGCGCAGTCCCGCTGCGGCGCGAGCACCGCAGATCGCTGAAGTCGGCACGCAGGCACCGTTCAGTGGCTTACCGCCACGTCGACAAGGTCGCCCAGTTCGGGGATCACCTCGCAGCCGAATCGTTCCATCGATGCGAGCGTCTCGGTCCGGCCAACGCCGGCAAACCCCATGAAGCACGACAGATGTGTCGGCCGCAGGGCCTCGATCTCCCGGCTGAGCTTCTCGGCACACAGGCGGGCGGGGCCGATGATGGCGTTGTCCATGAAATTGTCGAGCGGCGGCTCGTCGTTCAGCGGCATCAGGCGCAGGAAGACGCCGTCCTTGGTCGGATGGTTGGCGTTCAGGGAAATCGACGCGCGCGCCAGGTTGCGGACGCAGCGCGCCGCATGCTGCGCATCTTGCGGATCGTCCGTCACATAGATGTAGCGCTGGACGCCGAGCGGCATCGTCGCCGCGTCTCCCCCGCCCGCTTCCCAGAGTTCGGCGAGCCTGTCGCGGAATGCAGCCGCCGGAGCCAGCCCGCGATGGCCGAAGCTCATGAACGGCGTGTAGTTCCTTTGCGCGGCCCGTGCGACGACGCGCGGATCGCTGCCGGCGATGAAGATTTCCGGCAGTTCAAGGCCGAACGGCGTCATCGGCAATTCGGTATGCTCGATATGGTTGAACCGCCCCTCGAACTCGACGAACCCCTTCGCGAGTCCCTGCTCGATGATCTCCCATGCTTCCAGCATGAGCTCGGTCTTGACGTCGATATCTGTGTGAAAGCGATTGAATTCATAGGGCTGGTAGCCGGATCCCAGCCCGAGGGCCAGGCGGCCGCCGGTGAGCAGCGCTGTGAAGGCCACCTCCTGCACGATGCGCAACGGGTTGTAGAACGGCAGCGCGAGCACCGCCGGGCCAAGTCTGATCCGCTTTGTCTCGGAGATGCATCGGGAGACCATCAGCAGCGACGACGGGCAGATCGAATGGTTGGTAAAGTGGTGTTCCGCAAACCAGGCCACGTCGAAGCCGAAATCCTCGGCCATCTTCACGGTTTCGATCGTGGTGTCGACCACGGCGGTCGGCGATGTATTGCGATCGTACAGTCCCATGAGGTTGAAGAGGCCGAGCTTCATTTTCCTGCCTAGCTCTTGGTGAAGCGCACATCTTGCGACAGATCGTCCAAGGCCGATGACTCCTTCTTCCGGTGCATTCCGCCGTCGCCTCGGGCAGATCTAATAAACAAGGTTCTTTCCGCCATCGATGACGATGTTCTCGCCGGTCACCGCCCTGCTCCGCACCAGCCCGAGGATGACCTGCGCGACATCGTGTGCCTCGGCGACCGTATTGAGCGGCGTTTTCGCCGCGACCTTGACGGCCTCGTCATTGGTCGCGACATGGCCGCCGCCGCGCTCGATCCAGTTCGTGCGCACCATCCCCGGCGCGACACAGTTGACCCTGATCTCCGGCGCGAGGGCCACGGCCAGCACGCGCGTCAGTTGGATGACGCCGGCCTTGGACACCGAATAGGCGATCGACGAGCCCGCTCCGCGCATGCCCGCGATGGAAGCCACGTTGACGATCGTACCACCCGCTTTCCTCAGCAGCGGCGCGGCCGCGCGGGCACATTTGAAGGCGCCCCTCAGGTTGGTATCGAGGACGAGGTCCCAGATCTCGTCCGTCAGTCCGTCGAGGTTCTTCAAGTCGACATAGCGGGTCGTCCCGGCATTGTTGATCAGGATGTCGAGGCGGCCGAACGCCTCGCCGCATGCGCCGACCATCGCGCTTATGTCCTCGTCCGACCGGACGTCGGCGCGAACGACCACGACCTTTACGCCGGTCTGTTCAAGCAGGTCGGCGGTGGCTCGCGCCTCCTTGTCGGAGCTGGCGTAGCTGATGGCGATGGAGCGCACGCCGGCTTCGGCCAGGACAAGGGCGGTCGCCCGCCCGATGCCGGTACCGCCGCCGGTCACCAGGGCTGCGGCTTCGCCAAGATCGGTGCTTTGCTTCATCTGCGGCTCTCCGGCATGCTGCGTCTAGTAGGTGGACCGTCCGCCGGAAGCGTCGAAGATGGCGCCCGTCGAGAACGAGCAATCCTCGCTGCACAGCCACATGATCAGCGCGGCGATCTCGTCGACGCGCCCCAGCCGGCCCATCGGGATCTTGCCGAGGGAGAACTGCTGCTGCTCGGGCGGCAGGCGGCTGAACAGCGGGCTTTCCAGCGCCGCCGGGCATACGCAGTTGACCCGTATGCCGCTGGTCGCAAGCTCCTTGCCGAGGCTCTTGGTGAAGCCCATGATGCCTGCCTTGGCGGACGAATAGGCGGAATCGAACGCGTTGCCGTCCTTGCCCGCCGTCGATGAAATGGTGACGACACGACCGTAGTCGCCGGCCTGCATGTGGGGGATGACGAACTTGCAGGCCATGAAGGTCGCCACCAGGTTGATCTCGACCAGCCGCCGCCATTCGGCGACCGGATAGTCCATCACCGTCGAGCGCCTCGCCTCGATGCCCACGCTGTTCACCAGGATATCGATGCGGCCATAGCGCTCGGCCGCCGCGTTCGCCGCTGCCTCGACGACGCTTTCGTCGAGCATGTCGACGGTTTCGGTCGCCGCGCCGGGCACGTCTGCGGCGGCGGCCGCGAGCGCGTCGCGATTGATGTCCCACAGGACGACCTGGGCGCCGGCAGCAGAAAGCCGCTTCGCGGCCGCCTTTCCGATACCGCCGCTACCGCCGGTCACGATGGCGACCTGGCCCCGGAACTCGTACTGGTTCATTCTTCTGAGCTTTCCTGCATGGTTCTGAATGCGGAGCGGCGGAGATCAACCGGCGGCGAAGAGCTTTGTGTCGCCCCGTGGACCCGGAGGCTTTTCCGCCCGGGCCGGATCCGCCTGGTCACCGTCATCGCCAAGGCCGCCGACGCCCTCTCCGAGCACGGCGCCGAGGAACGAAACGGTACGCGGATGGCTCGGGCGAACCAGCAATTCCGACGGCCGCCCCTCCTCGACGATCTTGCCCCGGTCGAACATGCAGACGCGGTCGGAGATCTCGCGGGCGAAGCGCATCTCGTGCGTCACCATCAACATGGTGAGGTCATGCTCGGCCGCCAGCTTGCGGATGACATTCAGCACTTCCCCCACCAGTTCGGGATCGAGTGCACTCGTCGGTTCGTCGAAGAGCAGAACGCTCGGGCGCATCGCGAGGGCGCGTGCGATGGCGACGCGCTGTTGCTGGCCGCCGGAAAGCTGGGCCGGGAAGGACGACGCCTTGTCTTCGAGGCCGACCATGCTGAGCAGTTCCCTGGCCCGCTCGTCGGCCTCGGCGCGCGACAGCTTCAGCACGCTGACCGGCGCTTCGGTGATGTTTCGCAGCACCGTCATGTGCGGAAACAGGTTGAAGTGCTGGAACAGCATGCCGACGCGTTTGCGAATGTCGAACAGGTGCCTGGCATTGGCCTTGAACGGACCTTTTCCGCCCGGCTGGTGGTAGGACGTGCCGTCTATGGTGATCGACCCGTCCTGGAACGGCTCGAGCGTCATCAGGATGCGCAGGACCGTGGACTTTCCGGAGCCGCTGGGGCCGATCAGAGTGACCTTCTCTCCCTTGCGGACCTTGAAGTCGAAATCCTCGAGCACCCTCAGCGTGCCGAAGGACTTCGAGACGTTCTTGAATTCGATGATGTCGGTCAACGCAGCCTAATCCCTGTTTTGGGAACCGTGAACTCGATGAAGCGGACGAGATAGGCGAATACGCTGGTGACGAGCAGCATCAGCACGCCGGCCAGCGTCAGCGGGATCGTGTAGTGGTAGGTGCGATCGCCGACGATGATGGCGAGGTTGAGCATCTCGAGCACCGAGATCGTCGACAGGATCGGCGTCTCCTTGAGGATGCCCACGAGACAGTTGCCCAGCGCCGGAATGACACGCGGGATGGCTTGCGGGATGATGACCACGGCATAGGTTCTGCCGGAGGTCAAATTCAATGCCGTCGAGGCCTCCCACTGCCCGCGCCCGATGGCGCCTATGCCGGCGCGATAGATTTCGGCTGTGTAGCCGCTGTATTGAAGGCCGATCGCCACCGCGCCGGTCATGAACGCCGGGAGCGTGATGCCGTAGACAGGCAGAACGTAGTAGAGGAAGAATAACTGTATCAGCAGCGGCGTGTCGCGCACGAACTCCAGGAACACCGCCACCGGCCAGGATATCAGCCGCGTCGGCGCCTGGCGCAGGATGGCGAAGAACAGTCCCGCCACCAGTGCGATGGCAAACCCCAGCAGCGCCGCCGCTATGGTGACCTGCAGGCCTTTCAGCAGCAGCGGAAGAACGTCCAGGAAGAACGAGAGGGTCGAGCTGGTATCGACGTTGATGTCGTTGATCATCGCATCGCCCCCAGGGCGAGCAGTGGCGTTCTCTGGAACGACGGCTTCACGTAGCGCTCGGCCAGCTTGCCGATCAGCATGACGACGAGCGCCAGTGTGAAGTAGATCATCAACGTGACCATGTAGATGTTGGCGCTGTCATAGGTCATGGTGCGCAGTTGCTGCGCGCGGAAGGCCACGTCGGCGATCGAGATCATCGACACCAGCGCCGTATCCTTGAGGACGAGGATGCCAAGGTTGCCGAAGGGCGGAACCATTTCGACGACCGCCTGCGGCAGGACGATCTTCAGCAAGGTCTGCGTCGAGTTGAAATTGAGTGCCGTGGCAGCTTCGAACTGATCGCGCGATACGGCGGTCAGCGCTCCGCGAACGATCTCGCTGCCATAGGCGCCTGAGTTCAGCGCGAGCCCCAGGCATGCCGCCGTCATCGGGCTGACGCTGTAGCCGATCAGCGGAAGCGAAAAATACAGCCAGAAGAGCTGGACCAGCAGCGAGGTGCCGCGAAAGATCTCGACGTAGACGAAAGCGACGTGCCGCAGCACCGGTACTTGCTGAAAGCGGACAACGCCGACGACGAAGGCGATCACGACTGCTGAAATGAACGAGATGGTCCAGACCACCACGGTGGCCTCGATACCGACCGAAAGATACTCGAAATACGCAGTCCAGACGCCCATCGACCGCCGCCTTCCCAGGTTTGATCAAGGCACCGCCCTCCGACTGATCGGAGGGCGGCAAGCCTCGAAGTTCATTCACCTGCGCAACGGCGGTCCGCCGTCATGGCAAGCGCCCGTTCGGTGCTGATCGGGCGTAGGCCGTTCTTCTCGACGATCGCCGCGAACTCCGGCGTCTTCACGAACTCCGCGAGTTCCTTGTTATAGGCGTCGCGCAGCTCGGTATCTTCCTTCTTGAACGTCGAGCCAGCGTAGCTGATCACCGGCTTGCCGTCGACGACGGGAAGGGTGAACGGATCGGCGACTTCCAGCCCCTGGACCTTGCCGCTGCGCAGCAGCAGGTCGGCCGCCGCGTCTTCGATCGTATAGGCGTCGACACGACCGGAGAGAACCAGTTCGGGGGCATCGGCATGGTTCGAGAACAGGACGACGCGGTCCTCCGGGATACCGTAGGCCTGGAGATATTTGAGCTGCACCGATCCGGTCGGCACGGCGATCTTGGCCGTGGCGTCGTTCTTGATGTCGTCATAGCTGTGCAGCTTCTTCGGATTGCCGGCCTTGACCAGCAGCGCTTCCGCCGCGGTGCTCGTCGGATTGCTGAACGAGACCTGCTGGCAGCGCTCCGGGAAGATCGACTGCTGTGCGCCGACCATATCCCAGCGGCCGGCCTGCAGGCCGGGGATCAGGGTCGAGAACGGCGTGACGACCCAGTCGATCTGGCTGACGCCGAGCTTGTTCAGGACCGCGGTGACCACCTCCGGTCCGATGCCGGCGGCGGTGCCGTCAAGCGTGGTGAAGGCGTAGGGCGGCTCGTTGTGGATCGCGATCCGCACGAAGCCGCGCTCCTTCAGCTCGTCGAGCGTCACCGCCTGCGCCGCAACGGCCGAGATGGCGGTCACCGCGGCGGTCGCGAGGCCGAGTACGAGAGTCTTCCAGGTCTTTGTCATTTTCATTCCCCTTCGTGTTGTTGGTTGAGGCCACAGGCCGGTCGTTTCCCTGCTTCAGTTTCGGTCTTCCTTTCAAAAGACCATTGCCCCTGGCGACGCCTCACCAGGCAGTCCATCCAGCGTCGATGATGAGATTCGTTCCGTTGACGTAGCGGCTGTCGTCGGATGCCAGGAAGGCCACCGCCGGTGCGACGTCGCCGGGTTCGGCACGCGGCGGACGGGTCACGATGCCCTTCTCGCGGATCTTGAGGCCTTCCTCCGACATGCCGTCCATGCTCGACAGGCTGGTCACCACCGAGCCCGGCGAGATGCAGTTGCAGCGCACGCCCGCCTCGCCGTATTCGATGGCGACGGCTCGCGTCAGCCCGATCACGCCATGCTTGGCGACGGTGTAGGCAAAGCCGGACCGGCCGCCGCGGAAGCCCGAAATCGAGGCGACATTGATGATCACGCCCTTGCCCTGCTTGATCATGATGGGCACGACGGCGCGGCAGGCCTTGAACGGGCCGGAGAGATTGATGCCGAGGTGCCGATCCCAGAACTCGTCGGTCACTTCCAGCATGGTCTTCCAGTAGTCCGGCACGCCGGCATTGTTGACCAGGATGTCCAGGCTGCCGAACGTCGAGATCGCCTTGTCGAAGGTCGCGTCGATGCCTTGGTTGCTGGCCGCGTCGGCCTTCAGGCCGACGACCTCGCCGATCTTCGAAAGGTCGCGCACGGCATCCTCGACCCTCGTCGCGTCGATGTCGCTGATCACCAGCCGGACGCCGTCTTCCAGCAGCCTCGTGGCGATGCCGCGCCCGATGCCGGCACCGGCACCCGACACGACGGCCACACGTCCCTTGAGCGATGGATGGCTCATCACATGGTCCCCTGGGTGCTCAAGCCGCCGCCGTCGCGGCCGGGCGCGACGCCTGGCCGATAGTCTCGAGAGGCCCGACCTCCTTCTCCAGGAGCGGCAGCACTTCCGATCCGAAACGCTCCAGCGACCGAAGCGACCGGGCGATCGGCATATCGCCGAACTGGAAGAAGCAGTTGTAGTGAACCGGATTGAGGCGCCGGATCTCCTCGGCCATGCGCATGGCGACGTGATGCGCATCGCCGATGATCAAATTGTCCCTAAAAGTCTCCAGTCCCGGTTCGTCGGGAAGCGGGCCGACCTTCAGGAAGGTGCCGCTGGTCTGCACGTTGGGCTCGCGCAGCGCCGACACCATGCGGCCCACGAAGCGGGCGCGCTCGGCCGCCTCCAGGGCCTCCTTGGGGCTGTCGGTCACGTGAATGTACTGCTGCAGCGCCACCGGCATCGGACGATGCGCCAGGCCGACCGAATCCCAGACCTTGCGGCCGTTGTCGACCATTTCGAACAGCGTCTTGCTGCCTCTCCACCCGGCGGTGAAGAACGGCGTCGCGCCGCGCTTGCAAAGCGGCGCCATGATGCGCGGAGCGACGGTGGTGATGAACAGTTCCGGCAAGCGGTTGCCGGTGGGCCTGACCGTGAAGACCGTCTTGTCGGACTTGATGTATTTTCCGTCGAGACTGGCTTCGCCATGTTCCATCGCCTGCTCGAGGATGGACCAGTATTCCAGGAAGACCTCGGTCTTTTCCGCGATCGGCGCGTTGAAGTGGTCGAACTCGTAGTGCTGGTAGCCGGTGCCGACCCCGAGCACCAAACGCCCGCCGCTCAACTGGTCGACAAGGCCGATCTCCTGCGCGACCCGCATCGGGTGGTAGAGCGGCAGCACGACGACGCCGGCGCCGAGGCGAATCGTCTTGGTGAGGCCGGCAAAGTGCGCGCACATCATCAGCGGCGAAACGCTGACCGAATAGTTGGTGAAATGGTGCTCGGCGAACCACGCGATATCGAAGCCGATCTGCTCCGCCATCGCAACCATGTCGCGAGTATTCGATATGATACCGCCGACGCCACCAGGATTGTCCTGGTACGACATCAGGTTGAAGAGACCGAGCTTCATGTTTGGATTCCAGTCCGCAGGATGGAGTAGGGGTCAGGGGATGTAGTAGCCGCCGGCGGCGACGACGGTCTCGCCGACCATGTAGCGGTTGCGGTTCGAGACGAGGAACAGGATGACCTCCGCGATGTCCTCGGGCTCCGCGGCGCGGCCGAGCGGCGTTTCCGCCTCGATCGAGGGCAGGAAGCCCATGCTCTTCGCGGTTTCGGTGGCAATCGGCCCCGGCGCGACCGCGTTGACCAGGATGTTGAGCGGCGCGACTTCCAGGCCGAACGTCTTGGTCAGGCTGACCACGGCCGCCTTGGTCGCGGCGTAGTGGCTGTTCTTCGGATGGGCCTTGAAGGCATCGATGGAGGCGATGTTGACGATGCGGCCGTCGCGTCGCGGCCTCATATGTTCGATCGCGGCAACGGTCATGTGGTAGAGGCCGCGCACATTGACCGACAGGCTGGCGTTCCACTCGTCGTCGGTGATCTCGAAGATCGGACGGCGCGGATAGATGCCGGCATTGTTGACCAGCCCGTGGATCTCGCCGAAGGCATCGACGGCCTTGCCGAAGAGTCCGTGCGCACCGGCGCGCGTCGTCAGATCGCCGATGATCGGAACGGCCTTGCCGCCCGCCGCCGCGATTCTGTCAACCACCTTCTGGGCGGTCGCCTGGTTGACGTCCATGACCGCCACGCCAGCGCCCTGTTTGGCCAACGTCATCGCGATAGCACTGCCCAGGCCGCCTCCGGCCCCGGTCACGACAACGTTCTTACCATTCATCTCCATCACGCATTTTCCCTTGGCGGTTGCGAGCGTCAGCAGACTGAAACTCGCCGGAACAAGCAAACAATGAGTTCTAAAGCGCCGATGGCACAGGCTAAGCCCAGCGCTACACGTTAGCTGTGCTAACCCTCCTGCGATTGCTCATGAGATGTCCGGATGATCGTCAGGCAACGCAAAAGGCCCGGGAGGCATGCCTCCCGGGCCGTTTGAAAATCCGGATCGGTGAGATGTCGCGCAGGCGGTCAGACCGTCACGTGAAGGACCTTGTCGGCGGCCGACTTGTCGCGAACTTTCGCGATGATCGAGAGCTCCACCTTCATTTCCGGCTGCGGCAACGGCCCGATGTGGATCGTGTGCGTCGGATCGTTGCCGTCGATGTGCCTGGCGATCGTCGTCATCACGTCGTCCAGGTCATCCCGCTCCGCAACGCAGATGCCGAACTGGACGACATCGCCGAGGTCCGCGTCCACGGCGGCAAGTGCCGTCCGCAAGGTCTTCAGGCTCTGTTCGGTCTGCCCGACCGCACTCTCCACCATCTCGCGGGTGGCAAAATTGCGGCCGGACGTGTTGGAGGAATAGATCCATCCATCCGTCTTCAGTATTCGCGAGTACTTATAGAGATCTTCGAACTTGCTTCCGCTCTTCACGCGGATTCGTTGCGCGGCCATCGTGGCATCCCTTTTCGATTGCTTGATATGAGTTACTTCAGCGCAGAGCAGGCTGCGCGAATTCGTTCGCAGGCGGTCCGCAGGCGGTCCGTCGCCGTGGCGAAGGAGATCCTGAAGTAGCCGTCCAGGCCGAATGCCGACCCGGGTACGACGGCGACTTCGGCGGCCTCCAGCAGATAGGCGGCCAGGTCGCCGTCCGTGGCGATCGACGTGCCGTCGGGTGCACGGCGGCCGAGCAGCGCCTTGCACGACGGGAAAAGATAGAAGGCGCCTTGCGGCGTGACGCAGGTCAGCCCGTCGGTCGCCCGCAACAGATCCAGGCACATGTCGCGGCGCGACGCGAAAACGGCGTTGCGCTCGTCGAGGAAATCCAGCGGTCCGTTGAGGCCGGCGACCGCCGCGGCCTGCGAAATGGAGCTCGCATTCGTCGTGCTCTGCGACTGGATGACGCCCATCGCCTTGATCAGTCGCTCCGGCCCGCCGGCATAGCCGATGCGCCATCCGGTCATGGCGAACGCCTTCGAAACCCCGTTGCAGGTCAGGGTCCGCTCGGCGAGCGCCGGGACGACCGATGCGATCGTTTCGAAGCGCCAGCCGTCATAGCGGATATGCTCGTACATATCGTCGGTCAGGACGTGCACGTCGGGGTGTTCCAGCAGCACGTCGCCGAGCGCCGCCAGGTCGGCGGCGCTGTATCCGACACCGGTGGGATTGCTCGGCGAATTGAGGATCAGCCATTTGGTGCGCGGGGTTATCGCCGCGCGCAATCGCGGCGCCGACAGTTTGAAGCCCGCATCCTCGCCGCACCCGACGAAGACCGGTGTGCCGCCGGCCAGCCGCACCATGTCCGGATACGACACCCAGTATGGGGCGGGAATGATGACTTCGTCGCCCGGATCGAGCGTCGCGACGAGGGCGTTGTAGATCACTTGCTTGCCGCCCGTACCGACGCTGATCTGCGACATCCGGTAGTCGAGATCGTTCTCGCGGGAGAACTTGGCGGCGATGGCGGACTTCAGCTCGTCGGTGCCGTCGACCGTGGTGTACTTCGTGTCGCCGCGATCGATGGCGGCCTTGGCCGCCGCCTTGATGTGCGTCGGCGTGTCGAAGTCCGGTTCGCCCTGCGAAAGGCCGATGACGTCCCTGCCCGCCTGCCGCAGTTCGAGCGCACGCCGCGTGATGACGAGGGTCGGAGATGCCTTGACCGAATGGAGTTTGCTCGACAGCAGATGCATGAAGTTCGTTCCCGACGCGCCGGTGCTGAGCGACTATGTCGAAGGAACAAGGGATAGAAAACCTCAGCGATCATGGCTTCAGAGGTCATGATTCCTATACCTTTGGCAGGCGCCGGCGCGCTTCGGCCGATGAGGTCGCGGCGCGCTGTTCACCGCCTCGGACGGCTTCAGGTGCTTCCGAGGCGATCCTGCAGAACGCCTCGACCACGGCGATCCGCGGCGAGCTGCGTTGCCAGAAGAGTCCGACCTGCCGGACGGGCGCGGGCTTCGGCAAGGGTATCTTCTGGATACGCAGGCCCGACGGCCAGGGCTCGGCCCAGTCGGGAACGACGGCCACGCCGAGTTCGCTGTCGACCATCACGGCGATCGCCTCGATCGCGTCGAGTTCGAACCGGTCGTTCGTTGCGATGCGCTGCGACCGCAGATAGCGGTCGACCAGCCGGCCGCCCCAATAGCGTCGGTCGTAGCGGATGAAGGGGTAGCGCCGGATGATGTCGAGGGCCTCGCCGCTGACCGACGCAGGCGCCAGCAGGATGAAGGGCTCGCTGCGCAGCGGCTTCCACAGGAACGACTTGGAGAAGGTGAACGGCGGTTGAACCATCACCGCCACGTCGAGCTCGCCGTCGACCACCTGATGGTAAAGCTCGGGCGACCTGCCCGGCTCCAGATAGACGTCGATGGCTGCATAGGTCTTGACCATCCGCTTCAGGATGGACGGCATCATGCCGGTGATGGCGCTCGATATGGCTCCGATCCGCAGTTCTCCCCGCGGATAGCCGTCGCCCGCCACCACGCTCAGCGCGCCGATCTCGGAAAGCAGGTGCGGGGCCCGGGCGGCGATTGCCGCGCCGGCCGCCGTCGGGATGACGTTGCGCCCGGCGCGGGTCACCAGGGAGGCCCCCAGTTCCTGCTCGAGCGTATGGATCCGCAATGCGATTGCCGCGGGGGTGAGGTTCATGGCGCGGGCAGCCCCGGCGAGGGAGCCTTCGCGCACGACCGTGACCAAGGTTTCCAGGAACCGGGTATCCATCGGTTTTCCTATCGATTGAAACCACAGTATTTCACATTTTCTTTTCGACTCGTCGATGCGACACTGGAGAAATCAACATCGCGGAGGTCGGATTTGGATCTGGGATTGAACGGCAAGGTGGCGCTGGTCCTCGGCGGCGGCGGCGGGCTGGGCAGCGCCATTGCGCGATCGCTGGCGTCCGAGGGGGCTAGGGTCGCGGTCGGGGACCTGTCGAAGGAAGCGGCGGATCAGACCGTCGCGGCCGTCAGGGATGGCGGCGGCGAGGCGCTCGCCCTGGCCTGGGACCTTGGCGATCTCGCTGCGATCGCCCCGAACATCGAACTGGTGGAAAAGCATCTCGGCGCCGTCGACGTTCTGGTGAACATCACCGGCGGCCCCCCGCCGACGCTCGTTTCGGGTCAGGATCCGGCGGTTTGGCGAAAGCATTTCGATGCCATGGTGCTGTCGGTGGTGGCGATCGCCGACGCGGTCCTTCCGGGCATGCAGGCACGTCGCTGGGGACGCATCATCACGTCGACGTCTTCCGGCGTCGTCGCGCCGATCCCGAACCTTGGCCTGTCGAATGCGCTTCGACTGTCCCTGGTCGGATGGTCGAAGACCTTGGCGGGCGAAGTCGGCCGCGACGGCATCACCTGCAACGTCGTCGTGCCGGGACGCATCGCGACCCGGCGCATCGCCTTCCTCGACGAGCAGAAGGCGAAGCGCGAGGGCCGCAGTGTTGCCGAGGTATCCGCCCAGAGCGAGGCGTCCATTCCGCTGAGGCGCTACGGCACGCCGCAGGAATATGCCGACGTCGTTGCGTTCCTGGCCTCCGATCGCGCTTCCTATGTAACCGGTTCCGTTGTCCGCATCGATGGCGGCCTCATCCCAAGCACATGACCACAGGCGAAACCATCATGACCGACGACACCGAAGCCTTCGACATCCTGCGGCGCGTTTCGACCGCGACCATCACCACGGTGCTTTTGAAGAAGGGGCTCCGGTCCGTCTGGGTGCGGGGCGCCAAGCCGCTGACGCCGGGCAGGGAGCGCATCGTCGGGCGGGCCTTCACCCTCCGTTTCGTTCCGGCGCGCGAAGACCTCGCTACGCCCGCCTCCTGGGCGTCACCCATCTCCACGCGGGCGGCGATCGAACAGATGCCCGAGGGATGCATCGCGGTCGTCGATGCCATGGGAGTCAAGGATGCCGGCATCTTCGGCGACATCCTGTGCGCGCGCATGAGCCAGCGCAAGGTGGCGGCGCTGGTCACCGACGGCGTGATCCGCGACCTCGTCGGGGTGCTCTCGACGGGGCTGCCGGTCTGGGCGGACGGCTACGCGGCACCGCCGTCGGTGGCCGGCCTGACATTCGTCGGCTGGCAGGAGGCGATCGGCTGCGGCGGCGTCGCGGTTTTTCCCGACGACGTGATCGTTCTCGATCAGGACGGCGCGGTCCTGATCCCGCAGGCCCTTCTGCAGGATGTGCTCGCAGAAGCGGCGGAGCAGGAGCGCATGGAAGACTGGATCATGAGCGAGGTCGGGCGCGGCGTTCCGCTGCCGGGGCTCTATCCGATGAACGAGGCGACGAAGGCCCGCTATCTGGAATTCAAGAAGCGCGCCGTAGCGTGAAGCTGGCACGGTCGGCGCCGCTGCCGGCCGGATCACTCTTATTTTGCTGTCCGGACGACGGCACGATCGAGTATGCGTGTCCCAGCGGAGGGAGAGGCTCGACAACAGAATGAGAGAATTGCGGAATTCGGCGGAGCTGAACAGTTCGGAACAGGCGGGCCGTCTGCTGTCCGGAGCGATCGGTTCCCGGAAAGCCGAACGCCAGGCTCCCAAGCTGCCGCCGCTCAATCTTTTCCGGGTCTTCGACGCCGCCGCGCGCCATCACAGCTTTCGTCTCGCCGCCGACGAGCTTTGCGTGACGCCGTCGGCGGTCAGCCAGCAGATCAGACAGCTCGAGGACTATTTCGGGGTGCGCTTGTTCCGCCGCATGCCGCGAAGCGTCGAGCTCACCCGCGACGGCACGATCCTGGCCGATGTCGTGCAGGAAGCCCTGACCATGCTGGTTCACGGCTGCGGCCGGCTGTTCGATCCGGACGCGTCGGTGATCCTGTGCATCAACACGTCGACCTCGCTCGCCAACCGCTGGCTGGTCAGCCATCTCAAGGGCTTCATGCAGGAGCATCCGCAGATCAAGATCACGCTGCTGGCGTCGAACGATCCGGTCGATTTCAGGCGGCAGGATATCGACGTTGCCATCCGCTGGGGCAAGAACGACTGGAAATCGGACGTCTTTGCCGAGCGCCTGACGCGGGACTACCATTTTCCGGTGTGCAGCCCCGGCTATCGGGATGAGATCGACCTGCGAACGCCGCAATGCCTGTCGCGGGCGACGGTGCTGCACGAGGTCCATGGCAGTGCCTGGACCACCTGGTTCACGACGACCGACAGCCAGTCGCAGACCTTTCGCGACACGCTCTATTTCGGCGACGCCGCCTTGATGCTCGAGGCGGCCGTGGCGAACCAGGGCGTTTGTCTGACCAACTATCTGCTGGCGGAGAAGGACCTGGCCACCGGCCGGCTGATCGCTCCGTTCGAAACCGTCTTCGACCTGGAGGATGAAGGCTACTACATCCTGACCAGCGTGGATTTTGCCAACAAGCCGGCCGTCGAGACACTCCGCACCTGGCTCAAGCGGGAAGCCGACGCGACCGTCATGTCGGCGACCAGCGACCTCAGGCCTCCCGCCCGCTGAACGGTGCGGAATGTGCCGGGGGACTGGCGCGCCAGGCCGCTCCCCCGGCCACGGTCGCCGGCCTCGGAATCTGTCAGGCCATGCCCAGGGCAGCCATGTAGAGGTCGAGGATCGCCTCCTCTTCCTGCCGCTCGTTGGCGTCCTTCTTGCGCAAGCGGATGATGGTGCGCACGGCCTTGGTATCGAAGCCCGTGCCCTTCATCTCGGCATAGACGTCCTTGATGTCGTCGGCGATCGTCTGCTTCTCCTCCTCCAGGCGCTCGATGCGCTCGATGAAGGCCTTGAGCTGGCCCGCCGCAACGGTCTGGCTGCTCTCGGTGATGTCCTCGGCCATGATGGTCTCCGATTGTTGGTAGGCGTGCCTGCCCGAGTCGGCGCGGGCGCGAAAGAGCCGGCTCGATGCCTCAGCAGGACCCGCCGGTCAAGCCGGAGTCTCGATCAGTGATCCTTGGGCTTGGCCGCCTGGAACGCCGCGCGCTGCTCGGCCGATGCCTCGGTCTGGTGGCGTGCCCGCCATTCGGCATAGGGCATGCCGTAGACGATCTCGCGCGACTGCTCCTTGTCGAGCGCCACGCCGGCGCCATCGGCCGCCTCGCGATACCAGTTCGACAGGCAGTTGCGGCAGAACCCGGCGAGGTTCATCAGATCGATGTTCTGCACGTCGCTCCGCTCGCGCAGGTGGTCCAGAAGCCGGCGGAACGCCGCCGCCTCGAAGTCGCGCTTCTGGTCTTCCGAAAGAGTGGTCATCGCATCGGTCCTCTACATCGGCCCCGTCCGCGAGCCGAACATCCTCACCTGATGTATATCGGATCGGCGGTTGACGGCGTCAACGATCGGCGCCAGCCGTTCCGCCCAGGCCTCGGCGCCCGCCTCGTCGGCGATCAGGTCCTGGCGGATCTCGATCAGCGCATGCGCGAACCCGTTGACGATCGCATGCCGATACATCGTGTCGCCCCTCAGCGCCCCGTCATAGGGCTCGTTGTCGCCGACGACGAGGTCCCGGTCGCGCCCCAGCAGCTCGATCAGCGGCCGGGCGGCGCGATCGTCGAGATCCCAGAGGATGCCGGCATGCCAGGGACGCGGACGTCCCTGCATGACCGGCGTGAAGGAGTGGATGGAGACGATCAGCGGCGGACCGCCGCTTTCGTGGGCGACCGAGGCCACAGCCGCCGACACGGCATCGTGATAGGGACGGTAGAACATGTCGAGCCGGCGCTCCCGCTCCGCCTCCGGCATCGGATAGTTGGCCGGCACCACCGTGCCGTCGTAGAGCTGGCGGATCAGCGTCGGATCGTCCTCGCCGCGGTTCGGATCGATCAGCAGGCGCGAATAGGCCGCCATCACGGCCGGCACGCCGAGGCGCCGCGCCAGGCTGCGCGTCACCGCTTCGACGCCGATGTCGTAGGCGATGTGGCGGCCGAACTCCGCCGGCGGCAGGCCGAGATCGCCATACTCCTCCGGCAGGTCGCGGCGGGCATGGTCGGCCACCAGCACGACGCCGGTCGAGCGTCTCCCTTCGACGAGAACGACCGGGTCGAAGAGTGCGCTGCGGGTCATGGACATCCTGGCTGCCTGCTCGCCGCGCGTCATTCCACGCCGGCGGCGGCGATGCAACGCCGTTGTTTCGACATTGTTGCGGCGGACATCGATGAACCGCGGGCGGGCGGCGGGCCCCCCTCGCCTAAATCGATTGGACCGGTTCCGATGCCCGCGTTGACACGAGCGCGCACTTTGCCGAAAAGGGGCGGGACATGGTTCTGACGATCTGGGGTGCTTCGGACGTGACGCTTGTCTGGCGCAGGCATGCCGCGGTCGCGGCGGCGGCAGCGGCCCTGCTTTCGCTGGGTTGGGCCGGCGCGGCGCATGCGGATTTCCGGGTGTGCAACGCCACCCAGAATCTGGTGGGCGTCGGCATCGGCTATCGTGCCCAGGCGGGCTGGATCACCGAGGGCTGGTGGCACATCGAGGGATCGAGCTGCAAGACGCTGATCGAGGGACCGCTGGCGTCGCGCTTCTACTACCTCTACGCCGAGGATGCCGAGCGCGGCGGCCGCTGGGACGGCCCGATCACCATGTGCGTGGCCGACAAGGAGTTCAAGATCGCCGGCGTGACCGACTGCGTCTCCCGCGGTTTTCAGCGCGCCGGCTTCCAGGAATACGACACGGGCGAGCAGGCGAGCTGGATGGTCCAGCTCAGCGACGCCCCCGCGGCGGACGCGACCCCGCCGCCGTCCACGGGAACACCGCAGCAATGAGACGCAGCCGCAAGGTCAAGATTCTGGCGACGATCGGCCCCGCCTCCTCCTCGGTGGAGATGATCGAGAAGCTGTTCACGGCCGGGGCCGACGTCTTCCGGATCAATATGAGCCACACCGACCACCCGCTGATGCGCACGCTGGTGCAGCGCATCCGCTCGGTCGAGCAGGCCGCCGGCAGGCCGATCGGAATCCTGGCCGACCTTCAGGGTCCGAAGCTGCGCGTCGGCAAGTTCGCGGCCGGCAAGGTGCCGCTGACGCTCGGCCAGACCTTCACCCTCGACGACGACCCGACGCCCGGCGACGAGAAACGGGTCCGCCTGCCGCATCCGGAGATCCTGCAGTCGGTGAAAGTCGGCCACCGTCTGCTGATCGACGACGGAAAGCTGGCGCTCAGAGCGGTCAGGACGGACGGGCGCAGCATCGAATGCGTGGTCGAGGCCGGCACCGCGATCTCCGACAAGAAGGGCGTCAGCCTGCCCGACACCGATCTTCCCGTCGGCGCGCTGACCGAGAAGGACCGCGCCGATCTCGACGCGGTGACCGCCGAGGGCGTCGACTGGATCGCACTGTCCTTCGTGCAGCGGCCGGAGGATCTCGCCGAGGCCCGCAAGCTGGTGCGCGGACGCGCCCTGCTGATGGCCAAGATCGAGAAGCCGCAGGCGGTGAGCCGCCTCGCCGAGATCATCGAACTGTCCGACGCCCTCATGGTGGCGCGCGGCGACCTCGGCGTCGAGATGCCGCTCGAGAACGTGCCCGGCATCCAGAAGCAGATCACCCGTGCGGCCCGCCGCGCCGGCAAGCCGGTGGTGGTCGCCACCCAGATGCTGGAATCGATGATCACCGCGCCGGTGCCGACCCGCGCCGAAGTGTCCGACGTGTCGATCGCCGTGTTCGAGGGCGCCGACGCGATCATGCTCTCGGCCGAATCGGCCGCCGGCAACTATCCCGTCGAGGCTGTGGCGATGATGAACCGCATCGCCGTGCAGGTGGAACGGGATCCGACCTATGCCGGCATCATCAACGCGCAGCGCACCGAGCCCGAAGCGACCGGCGCCGACGCCATATCGCTGGCCGCCCGCCAGATCGCCGAAACGCTGAAGCTGTCGGCGATCGTCACCTACACCGCCTCCGGAGCGACCGGCCTGCGCGCCGCCCGCGAAAGGCCGCGCGTGCCGGTCATCGCCCTGTCGCCGGTGCTGCAGACCGCGCGCCGCCTGTCGCTTCTGTGGGGCACGCATTGCGTCGTCACCGAGGACGCCCAGGACCTCGACGACATGGTCGAACGCGCCTGCCGCATCGCCGAGAACGAGGGTTTCGGCCAGAAGGGCGACCGGATCATCATCACCGCCGGCGTGCCGCTGCGCACGCCCGGCTCGACCAACATGATCCGCATCGCCTATCTCTGAAATGTCCGCCGTTAATGCATGTCGCCCGAAAGTGGGAACCGGTTTCGGGACAACGACATGCATCAAAACAAGAACTTAATGCGCTGCGCCTGAGTCCAATTGGACGCGACGCGCTTTAGGGCGTGACGAATTCGCCGCTGTCGGCAGCCGTCGCGGCGCAGCGTCCTTCGCCGTGCCGGTCCTGCGCGATCCGTGCCTCGACCGCGCGGGCCGATGCTTCGAGGTCGACCTTCTGCCCGGCGACGCTCCTGATCGCCGCAGCGACCAGGTCCGGCGCGATCCAGTCCGGCTTGTGGCCGAGATTGTGCACCCACACCGCCCTGGCGTTCGGCAGGTCGCGCGCCAGCCCGGCCGAATGGATCTCCTCGTAGACGACCGTATCGCTGTCGCCGGAGATCACGACGGCGGGCGCCGTGATGGTCGGGTAGCGCGGTGCGTTGGCGCGGGCATAGGCATTGAGGCTCTCGACATCCTCGGCATTCGCCCGGAACGCCGCCGGCCGCAGCACCAGCCCGATGCCGGCGCGCGCCAGGTAGTCCGGCGGCACGGCGTTCGGCGCGAAGACGCATGCCGTCGCGCCTGCCATCTGCATCGCCCCTGCCGGACCGACCAGCGTCTGCGAGAACAGCCAGCCGACCACCGGCATCACCGTCAGCTTGTAGTACCAGGACGTCGCACCGCTGCGCCACGGATGCGTCGCCGCCGACACATAGACGAGGCCGGCGACGCGATCCGGGCTGTCGAGCGCCAATGCCGTCGCGACCGATGCGCCGAACGAGTGCGCGACAAGGATGGCGCGCTCGATCCCGAGCCGATCCATCAGCGCCCCGAGCAGCCGCGCCTGTCCGTCGGGCGTCCCGTTGCCGGTCCCGCGTTCCGACCAGCCGAGCCCCGGCCGATCGAAGAACAGCATCTCCGCATGACCCTCCAGCAGCGGCCGCAGCGGCACCATCTGGTCGAGCAGATTGGCGCTCGCCCCGTGCAGGAACACCACGGCCGGCAGATCCGGACCCGCCGCGGGGACGTGGACATAGTGGATGCGGGCGCCGTCGATCTCGACGAAGGCCCCGACCGGCGGATGCCGGCGTTCGATCTGCACCACTGAGAGACGTGTCACCCCGAACAGGCAAAGCAGCAGCGCGATCAGCAGGGAGGCGGCGGCGAGCGGGAGATTCATGCGGACCGTGCGGAGCGAGGGCGGTTCTCGCCTTATACGCGACCGCGGTCCGCAGGATCAGATGGCTTCGCCGGTCAGTTCCTCCGACAGTGAAGCGACCTCGTTCTGCGCGCTGCGCAGCATCGGATAGATCTCCAGCACCCGCTCATAGGCGGACATCGCCAGCGCCTTGCGGTCGGTATCCTTCATGATCTGCGCCATGCCCGACAGAGCTCCGAAATGGCGCGGCTCGAGCTCCAGCGTCTTCTCGATGTCGGCCATCGACTTCGAGAAGTTCTGCATCATGTAGTGGACGGTGGCGCGGCGGTTCCAGCCTTCCGGATAGCCCGGATCGAGCGTCACGACCTGGTCGAGGAAATCGAGGGCGACATCGAACTTTTTCTTGTCGATGGCATCCTGCGACCATTGCATCATCAGGTCGACCACCGCGCTGTCGGAGCGCTTCCATTCCTGCCAGATGCGGTTCGCGGTGCGTTCGGCCGCCTTCTCGTTGCGCTCGCGCTTCAGGGCGGCAAACAGCTCGTCGAGCCGCTGCGCCCTGGTCTTCGGCGCGACGTATTCGGCAGGCTTTTCCGACTGGGATGCCGTCGCGGGTGGAGGTACCATTGTGGTCCCGTCGCCAGGGAACGGCTGTTCCTGGGCGATCGCCGGCGCGAGGCCAAGGGCGACGAGAGCCGGGATCAAAACGACACGAATCCGCATTCCGGAAACACTAGGCTTCCGGAGCGGATCGTCAAACTGATATTCGCGTGAACGCGGTCCGGTGAACGGACGTCGTATCGCCGGGCTCAGCCCTGGCGAGCCTTGTAGCGCGGCGCGGACTTGTTGATGATGTAGATGCGGCCCTTGCGGCGAACCAGGCGGTTGTCGCGATGGCGGGCCTTGAGGGCCTTGAGCGAGTTCTTGATCTTCATGGTCTGGCCTGTCGAACTGGGCCCCGGAAGGCCGAACGAAAAGGCGTGCCCGCGGGCACGCCGAAATGTGCCGGGGTCATAAGGGGAAACGCGGCGGCCTGTCAAGCGAAGCAACGGCGCGATCGCACCCGGAGCCCCGGGCGCGGCCGGATGGGGCTTTCCCCACATCCTTGTTTGACTTTTGTCAACGTCCATGACTAATGTCGAATGGGAGGCGACATGTCGATCCGTCTGGCGGACCAGATCATCCACAAGGCCGCATGGCTCTACTACGCGCATGGTCTGCGCCAGGACGAGGTCGCGCGCGCCCTCAACATTTCGCGCGCCTCCGTCGCCACCTATCTGCGCCGCGCCCGCGAGACGGGCATCGTCACCATCTCGACCTCGACCCAGCTCTTTGCCGAGGACGGCCTGGCACGCCGGCTCGAGGATGCCCTGCGGCTCGACTCCGTCTGGGTCGTGCCGACCGCCGGCGACGCCGCCATGGCCTCCGATGTTCCGGTCGTCGCGGCAAACGTGTTCCTCGGCCTGATCGACCGCGGCGCCCGCATCGGCGTCGCCTGGGGCCAGACCGTCTATACGATCGCCGACCTGATGGCCCATGCCGACCTTCAGGACGTCACGGTCGTCCAGCTCTGCGGCAATCTCGGCGCGCCCTACTCCTACCGGCCCGACGAATGCACCATGGAGATCGCCCGGCGCCTCAACGCCAAGGGCCTGAACTTCTACGCGCCGCTCGTTCTGTCGACCGAGCAGCTTGCCGCGGCGCTGCGCGCCGAGCCGGTGATCCGCGACCAGCTCGACGGCATAGCCTCCTGCGACATTGCGCTGTTCTCCGTCGGCACCACCGGCCCGGGAAGCCATATCGTCCGCTGCGGCGCCATCGACAGGAGCGAACTCGACGCGCTGCGCCGGGTCGGCGGGGTCTGCGTGATTGCCGGACGCGTCATCGATGCCTCGGGACAGGCGGTCGACTGCAGCTACAATCGCCGCCTCATCTCCGCCGATCTCGATGCGATCCGCGCCATTTCCAAGCGCCTCGTCGTCGTCCAGGACGCAGACAAGTTCGAGGCGCTGAAGGCCGCCATCCGCGGCGGCTTCTGCACGCACCTCGTGGTCGACGCCGACATGGCGAGGCGGCTGCTCGATGACACGACCTTGAAGACGAGCCGGAACTAGCCGGCACAGCACGAACGGGATCCTCAGATGAAAAACCTCTGGAACGACGCGGCCGCCGAAGCCATTGTGGCGCAGTACGCCGCCAAGGGCATCGACCGCGAACTGGCGCTCCGCGTCTACACCACCCGCCTGCTCGGCGGCGAGCCGCGGCTGGTGCTGCATGGCGGCGGCAACACCTCGGTGAAGCTGCGGCAGACCGATCTGGTCGGCGACGAATGGGACGTGCTCTGCGTCAAGGGCAGCGGCTGGGACATGGGCGTCATCGAGCCGCCGGGCCTGCCGGCGGTCAAGCTCGCCCCACTGCTCAAGGCGCGCCGGCTCGCCAGCCTGACCGACGAGGACATGGTTGCCTTGCAGCGCGCCAACCTGCTCGACCCGACCGGTCCGAATCCCTCCGTCGAGACGCTGCTGCACGCCTTCCTGCCGCAAAAATTCGTCGATCACACCCATTCGACCGCCATCCTGTCGCTGATCGACCAGGCCGACAGCCAGCCGATCTGCGCCGCCGCGTTCGGCAGGCGCCTCGGCTTCGTGCCCTACATCAAGCCCGGCTTCGACCTCGCCAAGGCCGCGGCCGAAGTGTTCGAACAGGACACGAGCGTCGAAGGCCTGATCCTCGACAAGCACGGCATCTTCACCTTCGCCGAGACGGCCAAGGACGCCTACGACCGGATGATCGAGTTCGTCACCCTGGCCGAGGACTTTGTGGCCAGGACCGGCAAGTCCAGGCCAGCGCCGGTCGCCCTGCCCTCGGGGCTCGCCACGGCACGCGACATCGCGCCGGCCCTGCGCGGCGCGGTCGCGGTGGCGAAGGGTGAGGGGCGCTACGACCGCATGGTCAGCGATTTCCGGACATCCCCGGCAATCCTCGACTTCCTCGGAAACCCGCGCCTGGCCGAGCTTGCCCGCATCGGCGTGTCGACGCCCGACCTGTCGATCCGCATCAAGACCGGGCCGATGGTGCTGTCGACCCCCGATGCCGCGAAGCTAGCAGACTATCCCAGGGTGATCGGCGGCGCCGTCGCCGAATTCGCTTCGGCCTACACAGACTACTTCCGGACCAACGATGCGCGTGACGACGTGAAGCGCACCATGCTCGATCCGATGCCGCGCCTCACCCTCGTCCCAGGCCTCGGCATGTTCGGCCATGGCCGAACCCTCAAGGATGCGCGCATCGCCTCCGATGTCGGCGAGATGTGGATCGAGGCGGTGGTCGGCGCCGAGGCGATCGGCAGCTTCCACCCGCTCGCCCATGCCGACCTGTTCGAGCTCGAATACTGGTCGCTGGAGCAGGCCAAGCTCGCCGTCAACAAGCCGAAGCCGCTGACCGGCCAGGTCGTGCTGGTGACCGGCGGCGCCGGCGCGATCGGCGCGGCGACGGCGAAGCTGTTCGCCGATTACGGCGCCCATGCGGTGGTCGTCGACATCGATCCGGACCGCGCCGCCGAAGCGGCGAAGAAGGCGGGCAACCAGTCGATCGGGGTCGGCTGCGACATCACCGATCCGGCCGCCCTGCGCACCGCCTTCGACAAGGCGGTCGACGTGTTCGGCGGGCTCGACATCCTCGTCTCCAACGCCGGCAACGCCTGGGAAGGGATGATCGGCGACCTCGACGACGCCCTGCTGCGCAAGAGCTTCGAATTGAACTTCTTCGCCCACCAGAACGCCGCGCAGAACGCGGTGCGCATCTTCAAGGCGCAGGGGACCGGCGGCGTGCTGCTGTTCAACACCTCGAAGCAGGCGATCAACCCGGGAGCGAAGTTCGGCGCCTACGGCCTGCCCAAGGCGGCGACCCTTTTCCTGTCGCGGCAGTATGCGCTCGAATACGGACCGATCGGCGTGCGCTCGAACGCGGTCAACGCCGACCGTATCCGCTCCGGCCTGCTGACCGACGAGATGATCGCCAACCGCTCCAAGGCGCGTGGCCTGTCCGAAAAGGACTACATGTCGGGCAATCTGCTCGGGCTGGAAGTGACGGCGTTCGACGTGGCGCAGGCCTTCCTGCACCACGCGCTGGCCGAGCGCACCACCGCCGACGTGACGACCGTCGACGGCGGCAACATCGCCGCCACCCTAAGGTAGCGCCCGCCCGCCGGCGCCGGGCTGTCTCCCGATGCCGGCGGCGACCGCCCAGCGGTCGATCTTCTCCTGCAGCGCCTTGGGGCTGACCGGCTTGGGCAGATAGTCGTCCATGCCGGACTCCAGGCAACGTTCCCGATCGCCGCGCAGCGCGTGCGCGGTGACGCCGATGATCGGCGTGCGCGCTCCGCTCTGGTGCTCGATCGCGCGGATCGCCGAGGCCGCCTCGAGCCCGTTCATTTCGGGCATCGAAATGTCCATCAGCACCAATCCGGGCTGCATCTCGCGATAGGCCTGCACCGCCAGCCTGCCGTTCGACACGATCTGGAACGTCAGCCCCGTCTCCGAGAGGATCTGGGTGAACACAAGCTGGTTGACCTCGTTGTCCTCGGCGACGAGGACATCGAGGCGCCGGCCGGCCGCGCTGACCGGCCCCTGCGGCTTGCCGATCACGGTCGGCGATATGGTCGGCGGTGCGCTCGCGCCGGCCATCGCCGGCATGGCAGGCGACGTGGCCTGCTCGGCGCTCCTTTCCGGGGCCTGATGCGGGGAGCGCCGCTTCTGGATCAAGGTCACCAGCGTCTTCAGCAGCACGGAGCCGCGGGCGGGCTTCACCAGTTGGGCATCGATCTCCGCATCGCGCAGCCCGATGGCGCCCAGCGACTGGTCCACCGACGTGAGCATGACGATCGACAGATCGCGCCCGCCCGGCATGTCGCGCACCGCATCGACCACCTCCGGCCCCGACATCTCCGGCATCTGGTAGTCGACGATGATGCAGTCGATCGCCAGGCCGAGACCGTGCGCCGCCATCATCACCTGCAGCCCCTCGCCGCCGCCGCAGGCGGCGCAGGCGTCGAAACCCCAGCCGGCGAGCTGCTCGAGCAGGATCATCCGGTTCACCGGATTGTCGTCGATGACCAGCACCCGTGCGCCGCTCACATCGACCGGCGCATGCGCGGCGGCGTTCGGCGCGGTGCCCTTGGCAAGCGACATGGTGATCCAGAAGGTCGATCCCTTGCCGAGCGTGCTCTCGACGCCGACCTCGCCGCCCATCAGCGCGACCAGCCGCGACGTGATGGCGAGGCCGAGACCCGTCCCCTCGTGGCGTCGCGTCGACGACGCGTCGACCTGGCTGAACTTCTCGAAGACCAGCCCGAGCTTCTCCTCCGGAATGCCCATCCCCGTATCCGTCACGGCGAGCCGCAACGTGTCGGCGTCGGCGCCGCCGGTCGCCGTCATCTCGACCAGCACATGCCCGGCCTCGGTGAACTTGATCGCATTGCCGATCAGGTTCGTGACGATCTGGCGGACCCGGCCGACATCGCCGACATAGGTGGTGCCGACTTCCGGCCCGACGCGGACGATGAGCTCCAGGTCCTTCTCCTGGGCGCGGGTCGAGAGCAGCGTCGCGACGTCCTCGATCGCCTCGGCGAGATTGAACGGCGCCGCGTCCAGCACGAGCTGCCCCGCGTCGATCTTGGAGAAATCCAGGATGTCGTTGATGATCGTCAGCAGCGCGTTGCCGGACTTGACGATGATCTCGGTGAACGTCCGCTGCTTGGGGTCGAGATCGGATTTGGCGAGCAGTTCCGCCATGCCGAGCACGCCGTTCATCGGGGTGCGGATCTCATGGCTCATATTGGCGAGGAACTCGGACTTGGCGCGGTCGGCCAGCTCGGCCCGGCTTCGCGCCTCGCGCAGCTCGGCCTCGCGGTGCTTCTGCTCGGTGGCGTCGACGGTCGAACCTATCAGGTAAAGCGACCCGTCGGACGCCTCGAACGCGCTCTTGCGGGCGAACTGATGGCGGATCGTACCGTCGGCGCATACGACGGTCTCGTCCAGCTCATGCGTCCGCCGCGTCTCCAGAACGGCGAGATCGGCGGCCGCGAAGGCGTCGCCGTCGGCGCCGAAGATCTGCCTGTCGGTCTTGCCGATGACCTCCTCGCGCGGGAACCCCGTCAGGTCCGACCACCCCTTGTTGACGTAGACCAGTTCGAGATTCGGCTTCTTGGCGTAGATCGCGGTCGGCAGATTGTCGATCATGCTGCGGAAGACTTCATTCTCCCGCAGGCTTTCCGTCAAAAGCGCCTCGCGGGCCTTGATCGCCGAGATGTCGGTGCTCGATCCGAACACATGCAGCTTGCCGTCCTGCGTCGTGGCGCGGCCCTTGCGCGTCATCAGTTGCCGGACGGTGCCGTCGCGATGCGTCAGCGCTTCCTCCGATTCGATGCGCGTGCCCGACGATTCGACGAAAGTGTCGTCCGCCGTGAAGCCGCCGCCTTCCTTCTCCCCGAACAATTCGAGGTCGGTGCGGCCGATCGCCTCCGCGAACGGGACCCCGGTCATTTCCGACCAGGCCAGGTTGACATATTCGAGCCTCAGATCGTCGGACTTGATGTTGACGGCGACCGGCAGTTCGTCGAGCACGCGGTTGAAGAGCTGAATCTGCCGCATCGAGTCGCGGATCGCCGTCTCCCGGCTCTTCATGTCGGTGATCTCGAAATAGGTGATCAGGCGCTTTCCGCCGGACAGCGCGGTGACCGAATAGATCACCGTGCGCCCATCGGCCCGTGCGAGTTCGCGGGGCGGCACATCTCCGGCCCGGATTTCCGACAGCAGCGATCCGACATAGGCGTCCCAGTCTTCCGTCCCGATGCCGTAGACGCCATTGTCGCGATTGGCGTCCATCAGCGCGCGCAACGGCACGCCGATCGGCAGCGCCTCCGGATCAAGGTCCCAGAGCCTGTAGAAGGCCTGGCTGACGATCTCGGTCCTGAAATCGGCATCGATCAGGACGACGCCCATCGGCATCGTGTCGATGGTTCGCCTCAGGTCGCTGAGGATCAGGCTGGCCTGCCGGTTGGCGGTTTCGAGAGCCGCATGCTTGCTTTCCAGCTCCGAAATGTCGGTACAGATCGACATCCACCCGCCGTCCGACACCGGAACCTCGCGGTGGATCAGCGAGCGGCCGTCGGCGAAGCGCAGGATTGCCGACGACGGCACCCGCCTGGCGCGGGCGCCGACCACGGCAGCCCGCCATGCCGCGGGCGAGACGCCTTCGAAGTTCCAGATTCCCCTGTCGATGCCGGCGTCGACCAGCGCCTCGAAGCTGATGCCGGGGTGGATGAGGTCGGCCAGCGGTCGGTACATGGTCGACAGCGCCGCATTGAACAGAACGAGGCGCCCATCCGGATCATAGGAGCAGAAGGCATCCGGCATGATGTTGAGCGCCGCCATCATGCGCTCGGCGTCGGCGGTCGTGCGGGCACCGGAAGACGGCTGCGGCGCGGCGGCCGCCGTCTGCGCGGCGATCGCGGCGGCGAGCCGGGTCACGTTGCGACCGACGCCGCGGTAGCCGAGAAACGATCCCTTCTCGTCGAAGCGCGGATAGCCCGACGTCGAGACGATCCGGCATTCCGGCCGGGCATTCTTGAGCTGGTAGACGAAATCCCGAAACGGCCGGCGCGCCTGAAGATCCTCCATGTGCAGCAGCGCAAGTTCGTGGTTCGCGGCCTTTCGATCGAGGAAATCGAACCGGAACCGGCCGAGCACGGTGGCCGGATCTATGCCGCTGGCGCTCCGATAGCCTTCCGAGAGCCAGGAAAACCGCAGCTCGGCGTCGGTTTCCCAGATCCAGTCGGCGCCCGTCAGCAGCAGTTGCTCCACCTCCCGGGCATCGAGGACGATCTCGCGGCATCGGTCGGCACCGGTGAACGTCACCTTCCCCCCGCCGCGCCGCGCCCTTTCGTTCATGGCTGCCGCCCCCGTGATCCGCCACCCGTTAAATCCGGCAAGGATAGGGACGAGACATTAAGGATCGGCTAACCATAGTCGAAGGCGGCAACCGCGGGCGCGTAGCGGCGTTACATGTCGCGCCGGGATGGCTCGAACCGAGGGAGAAGATCATGCCGAAGACCGATCCGATCGGCACGGCGCCGATGGATGGACGCAAGGTCCGCATCGTCTGGACCGACGAGGACGGGCAGGAGAACGAGTCGATCGGCCAGTACAGGTCTCTCGAGCGCATGCGCGCCACCGGCGGCGACTGGGACGACAGCGACGCCGGCTGGTGGGTGTTCGTCGACGGTTCGACCCAGAAGAAGGTGTCGCCGCATGCCTGGGTCAGCGGCGGCGACCCGGACGACGACGACGGCTGAGGACCACACCCGCCCGGACTGCCCTGCGCGTCACCCTGACGCTCCGAAAGCGATTTCGGGGTGGCCGGCGATACTGTAGCGTCCCGTGAAGCGAATTCGGACGGGAGCCCGCATGCAGCCGATCTTCGACGGCCACAACGATGTCCTGCTGCGCCTCTGGAAGCGCTGGCGGACGGGACATGACCCGATCGACGAGTTCCTGCACGGAACGCCGCACGGCCACATCGACGCCGTCCGCGCCCGCAAGGGCGGCCTGGCCGGCGGGCTGTGCGCCATCTACATCCCGTCCGACGATCTGCACTTCGAGCAGCCCGGCCCGGACGGCAGCTACCGCACCCCGCTGTCCGAGCCGCTGGATCGCCATCCTTCGCTCGACATCGCGCTGGAATTCGCCGCCATCGCGGCGCGGCTCGACCGGGCCGGCGGATGGCGCCTGTGCCGCTCGGCAGGCGACATCGACGCGGCGATGCGCGACGATGTCTTCGCTGCCGTCCTTCACATGGAGGGTTGCGAGGCGATCGATCCCGAACTGGCGACGCTCGAAGTCTTCTACGCGGCCGGCCTGCGCAGCCTCGGGCCCGTGTGGAGCCGCAACAACATCTTCGGCCACGGCGTGCCCTTCGCCTTTCCGATGAGCCCCGATACCGGCCCCGGACTGACCGCCCTCGGCCGGGACCTGGTGAGGGCCTGCAATCGCCTCGGCATCCTGATCGACCTGTCCCACATCACCGAGAAGGGGTTTTGGGATGTCGCGCGCCTTTCCGACCAGCCGCTGATCGCCAGCCATTCGAACGTCCACGCCCTGGTGCCGGTCGCCCGCAACCTCACCGACCGGCAACTCGACGCGATCCGCGAGCGCAAGGGCCTCGTCGGCCTGAATTTCGCGGTGGCCATGCTGCGGGCCGATGGGCGGGAGCGCGCCGACACGCCGATCTCGGACATGGTCGATCACATCGACTATCTGGTCGAGCGCATCGGCATCGAATGCGTGGCCATCGGCTCGGATTTCGACGGCGCCCTGATTCCCGGCGCCATCGGCGACGCCGCCGGCCTGCAGAACCTCGTCCTCGCACTGGAAGCCGCCGGCTATGGCGAGCCGGAACTGGCCCTCATCTGCCGCGACAACTGGCTGCGCGTGCTGAAATCCGCCTGGCGCGAGGCCTGAGCGGCGATCCAGCAAGCCGGCGGTTCAGGCGTCGACCAGCTTGAGGTGCTTGTCGAACACGCCGAGCACGCGCGCCAGATCCTGACCGCGCTTCAGCACCGCGCCGCTCTGGCCCACCACGCTGAACAGGCCCTGCTTGCGGGCGAGCCGCGGCTCCTTGCGGATCTGGAACAGCGGCATGTCGCGGGCGCGGCGATAGACGGAGAAGACGGCGCGCTCGCTCATATGGTCGATCGCGTAGTCGCGCCATTCGTTGGCGGCGACCATCCGGCCATACACCCTGAGGATCTGGTCGAGCTCGCGCCGGTCGAAGGCGACAGGAAGGTCGAGCCGCTCCCGCCTGACCTCATTCAGCGAAACCAGTATCGAGGATGCGTCCCCATCCTCCGTTCCGCTGCGCTCCGTCATCAGGCGGCGATCCTCCCTGGTTGGGCAGCGGCGACCGATCCGGCCGATCACCGCCGATTTGTCGGCGAAGGGTCGCGCGTTCGCGCCGCGATTTCAAGCCTGCCGGCTCGCCGAATCGGCGCGTTCGGAGCAAAATCACATTGTGTAACAAATTGCGTCCACATGAAATGATTGGTGATAATCCGCCACATTGCTGCCGCGTTTTATTCAATCTGGCGCCCCAATGTCGGCCGACCTTGCGTGCGTTGCCTGAGACGGTTCGGTCCGGCTCCTGCCTGTAACCCCCAAGCCCCCCGCCCACGGGCATGCGCCGGATCGAACCAACTCCAGCCTCCTCGGAGGCATCGGGCACAGTCCCCTGCCAGGGTGTAGAGGGATTTCTGAAAAGCGTCGGCATCGCGCCGGCGCTTTTTTCATTTTCCCGGCCCTGCTGTCCGGGGTGGCGGATCAGGCCTTGCGGGCCGCCCTCAACAGGGTCGACGACAGCGACGAGCGCGGACCATGGATGAAGGTCCAGGCCGGTGCCTTCATGCGCGCCAGGCGCGACGCATCCGCCTCGTCCACCCGCGCATAGTCGAACGTCTTGGCCAGAACCGAAGAGAGGAACGACAGCGTCGCGCCGGGCCGGTCGATCACGGCGATCGGAAACGTCATGGCGATCTGCCGCCAGCGCTGCCAGCGATGGAAGTCGCGCAGATTGTCGGCGCCCATGATCCAGACGAAATCGACGCCGGGGTTGCGTGCCTTGACCAGCGCAAGCGTGTCGGCAGTGTAGCGCAGGCGGTGTGCCGCTTCGAATGCCGTCACCTGGATGCGAGGATTGGTCGAGATCGCCTCCGCCAGCCGGAGCCGTTCCGCCAGCGGCGCGAGGTCGCGGCCGCTCTTCAACGGATTCCCTGGCGTCACCATCCACCACAGCCGGTCGAGCCCGAGGCGGCGCAGCGCGATTTCGGCGACCAGCGAATGGCCGGCGTGCGGCGGATTGAACGAACCGCCGAACAGCCCGACCTGCATGCCCTTCTCGACATGCGGCATGGTGAGATAGGAGCGGTTCACGGCAGGATCACCTGGCGGCCGCATGTCAGGACCCCACGGACCGATGGCCGATCTCTACGGCCGCACCTGGCCGTTGCCGCGCACCCTGTATTTGAACGAGGTGAGCTGCTCGACACCGACTGGCCCGCGCGCATGCATCCTGCCGGTCGCGATGCCGATCTCGCCGCCGAAGCCGAACTCGCCGCCGTCGGCGAACTGCGTCGACGCATTGTGCAGCAGGATCGCCGAATCGATCTCGTTGAAGAACCGCTCGACGACCGCCGGATCCTCGGCGATCACCGCTTCCGTATGGTGCGACGACCATCGTTCGATGTGGTCGATCGCACCCTGGATGCCGTCGACCAGCTTCACCGAGATGATCGCGTCGAGATATTCCGTCGACCAGTCGGCGTCGGTGGCCTCCCCGGCTGCCGGATAGGCCGCGCGCACCGCCTCGTCGCCGCGGATCTCGCAGCCGGCCTGCGCCAGGCTGTCCAGGATCGGAACAAGATGCGTCGCCGCGGCGGCTCTGTCGACCAGCAGCGTCTCGGCGGAGCCGCAAATGCCGGTCCGCCGCATCTTGGCATTGACGACCACCCTGACCGCCATGTCGAGATCGGCGGAGCGGTCGACATAGATGTGGCAGAGACCCTCCAGATGGGCGAACACCGGAACGCGCGCCTCCGACTGGACCCGCGCCACAAGGCTTTTGCCGCCGCGCGGCACGATGACGTCGAGATTGCCGTCCAGCCCCTTGAGCATTTCGCCCACGGCGGCCCGGTCGGTGGTCGGGACGAGCTGGATCGCATCGGCGGGCAAGCCGGCCGCGGTCAGCCCCTCGACCAACGCCGCATGGATCGCGGATGATGAATTCAGGGAATCCGATCCGCCGCGCAGGATCACCGGATTGCCGGCCTTCAGGCAGAGTGCGCCGGCGTCGGCGGTGACGTTGGGACGGCTTTCATAGATCACCCCGACGACGCCGAGCGGCGTGCGGACGCGCTCGAAATGCAGGCCGTTCGGCCGGTCCCATTGCGCGATCACATCGCCGACCGGATCGCGCAGCGCGGCGATGGCGCGCACGCCCTCGGCCATGCCGCGGATGCGGTCCGGCGTGAGCTTCAGCCGATCCATCATCGCCGGCGACAGACCGGCCTCGGCGCCGTTCGCCATGTCGATCGCATTGGCTGCGAGGATGGCCGGCTCGGCGCGCAGCAGCGCGTCGGCCATGGCGGCAAGCGCATCCGTCTTGGCCTGCGGGGCGGCGACCGAAAGTGGGCGGGCGGCGGCACGCGCCTTCCGGCCGATCTCGGCCATGATACTCGCCGTTTCCGAACCCCGATCCTCGCGCGCCTTCAGCATGTCGTCCTCGCAGTGCTGGTTGCGGCCCGTTTACAATGAAGCACCGCCCGCGGCAACGGCGCGGATTTGCCCGACTGGCAACCGGTCTAGCGCGTTTCGTCCGGCTGCGCCGCGGAGCTGATCGCCAGGTCGTCGCGATGGATCATGGCGGCGCGGGCCTCGTAGCCCAACCGCTCGGCGATCTCGCCGCTCTTCAGCCCGGCGATGCGCACGGCGTCGCCGGAATCGTAAGCGACCAGGCCGCGTGCCACCTCGCGGCCCGCCGCATCGAGCACCGCGACCGTGTCGCCACGCGAGAACGTGCCGCTCACCAGGGTGACGCCGGCCGGCAGAAGCGACTTGCCCGACAGCAGCGCCCTGACCGCGCCGGCATCGATGGTCAATCTGCCGGCCGGCTCGAGCTGGCCGGCGATCCAGGTTTTGTAGCCCTTCACCGGATGGGCGCTCGGGCGGAAATAGGTGAAGCGCTCGCCGGCATCGATCGCCGCGAGCGGATGAAGCCGCGTGCCGGAGGCGATGATCATCGCTGTTCCCGCCGTCGTGGCGATCTTGCCGGCGTCGAGCTTGGTGCGCATGCCGCCGCGCGAAAATTCCGAGGCGGCCGCGCCCGCCATGGCGTCGATCTCCGGCGTGATGCGCTCGACCACCGGGATGAAGGCCGCGTTCGGATCGCGCGCCGGCGGCGCCGTGTAGAGGCCGTCTATGTCCGACAGCAGCACCAGCAGGTCGGCACCCATCATGGTGCCGACGCGCGCCGCCAGCCGGTCGTTGTCGCCGTAGCGGATTTCCGTCGTGGCGACCGTGTCGTTCTCGTTGATGACCGGCACCGCCTTGAACTCGAGCAGCTTCGAGATCGTCGCCCGGCCGTTGAGATAGCGCCGGCGCTCCTCGGTGTCGCCGAGCGTCAGCAGGATCTGTCCGGACCGCAGCCCGTGGCGCCCGAGCGCCTCCGACCAGGCGCTGGCCAGCGCGATCTGCCCGACCGCCGCCGCGGCCTGGCTTTCCTCAAGCTTCAGCACGCGCTTGCCGAGCCCGAGAATCGTGCGGCCGAGCGCGATGGCGCCGGAGGAGACGACGAGGATTTCCGCCCCGCCGGCGGCAAGTGCTGCGATGTCGTCGGTCAGCGAGATGAGCCAGTCGCGCTTCAGGCCCTTCTCGCGATCGACGAGCAGGGCCGAGCCGATCTTCACGGTGATGCGGCGATGGGAGGAGAGGGCAACGTTCACGGAAGGTCACCGGGGGAAGGGAGAAACTGTAGGGGGCGTCGAGCGGCACCCCCCTCTGGCCTGCCGGCCATCTCCCCCCCAGGGGGGGAGATCGGCCCTCGTTCGCGTTTTCGCCCATCCTCTATGTTGCAGGTTGGACGCGGCGCGGCACGCTGCCAATCTCCCCCCTTGAGGGGCAGATGGCCGGCAGGCCAGAGGGGGGTGCGAAGCGGCGGATTCATCAAGGGGTGTGTGGTACGAGGCTGAGTAACCGTCACGGCGTTTCTGACGCAACCGGTGCAGCCATGCCCCGCGCCGCCTCGACCTCGGCCATCAGGGCGCGCAGTACCGCCTCCACGTTCTCTCCGGTCACCGCGGAAAGCTGGAACGGCGCGCGGCCGGCGGCCCGCTTCAGTGCGGCGACCTTCTTCTTGCGTGTGTCGGCGTCGAGCGTGTCGATCTGGCTGAGTGCCACGATCTCCGGTTTCTCGGCAAGGCCGTTGCCGTAGGCGGCAAGCTCGGCGCGAACCACCTTGTAGGCCTTGCCAGGATGTTCCTCCTGTGCCGAGACGAGATGCAGCAGCACGCGGGTGCGCTCGACATGGCCGAGGAAGCGGTCGCCGATGCCGACGCCCTCATGCGCGCCTTCGATCAGGCCCGGAATGTCGGCGATGACGAATTCGCGCGCGTCGATGCGGGCGACGCCCAATCCCGGATGCAGCGTCGTGAAGGGATAGTCGGCGATCTTCGGCTTGGCGGCGGTCACCGCCGCGAGGAACGTCGACTTGCCGGCATTGGGCAGGCCGACGAGGCCGGCATCGGCGATCAGCTTCAGGCGCAGCCAGATCGTCATCTCGACGCCGGGCAGGCCGGGATTGGCGCGCCGCGGCGCCTGGTTGGTCGAGGTCTTGAAATGCTGGTTGCCGAAGCCGCCATTGCCGCCGGCGGCCAGCCGGAAGCGCTGCCCGACCTGCGTCATGTCGGCGATCAGCGTCTCGTTGTCGTCCTCGTAGATCTGGGTGCCCACCGGCACCTTGAGCGTCACGTCGGCGCCCTTGGCGCCGGCCATGTTGCGGCCCATGCCATGCACACCCGTCTTGGCGCGGAAATGCTGCTGGTAGCGGTAGTCGATCAGCGTGTTCAAGCCGTCGACGGTCTCCACCCAGACGTCGCCGCCGCGCCCGCCGTCGCCGCCGTCGGGTCCGCCGAACTCGATGAATTTTTCACGGCGGAAGGACACCGAGCCGGCGCCGCCGTCACCGGAGCGTATGTAGACCTTGGCCTGGTCGAGGAATTTCATCGCACTATCCAGTTTGGCGGCTGCTGTAGCGCAAACCGCCAGCCGTTGCGAGCGATGCGCACCCCTCCAGCTTAAAAAGCCTTGGGCAGGCCAGCCTTCTTGAGAACCTCGTTGGCCGTATGCCGGGATTTCATCGAGTGGTCGATGGTCACCTTTCTGGCCGTCTTCGGATCATGCCAGATTTCATGATCGCCCTTGGCCGATCGCAGGAATGTCCAGCCGGCCCGGCGCAGGAGTTCCTTCGTCTCTTCGGCAAGTTGTCCCATCTGCCTCGAACCGCCGCGAAACGCCCGAACCATGCGACTTGCGCCGCGTGGACAAAAATCACGTTCAAAAACCGCTAAGCCGCGATGGTCTGTGTTCGTGTCGCGATGAGTTCGATCTCGATCGGACCGCCTTCTCGTCCCTCCAGCAGGTCCGGCAGGAGCAGCGCGATCCGGCCCTCTAGCTCTTCGATCGAGGGCGCTTCCGTCACAAGACCGACCTCACCGCGCGCCACGGCAACCCATACGCCGGCCATGCCGTCCCACCGCGCGTCAACGACGACCTTCATGGTGTTCTCCATTTGGTGCTTGCGATCCTACCATCTCGGACGACGAAAGTCGCGGCCGAAGCCACTCTGGTCGAATAGGGGGACTGGGCGGCATCGAATGCCATGTTCCCGCAAGGCAGCGTTGCTCGGTACGCCCCTTTCGCAAATGCGAAAAATCCGCTATGAGCCCGCGCAAATGTAACGCGGCGCTGCCATGGCGTGCCGCTCTCCTCCCGAGACCCGATCATGAATCTCAGAAACATCGCGATCATCGCACACGTCGACCATGGGAAAACCACCCTCGTCGACCAGTTGCTCCGCCAATCGGGTTCGTTCCGCGAGAACCAGCGCGTCGCCGAGCGGGCCATGGATTCCAACGATCTGGAAAAGGAGCGCGGCATCACCATCCTGGCCAAGGCGACCTCGGTCGACTGGAAGGACAACCGCATCAACATCGTCGACACGCCGGGCCACGCCGATTTCGGCGGCGAGGTGGAACGCATCCTGTCGATGGTGGATTCGGCGATCGTGCTGGTCGACGCGGCGGAAGGCCCCATGCCCCAGACCAAGTTCGTCGTCGGCAAGGCGCTCAAGGTCGGCCTCAAGCCGATCGTCGTCATCAACAAGATCGACCGTCCCGACGCCCGCCACGTCGAGGTGGTCAACGAGGTGTTCGACCTGTTCGCCGCGCTCGACGCCACCGACGAGCAGCTCGACTTCCCGATCCTCTACGGGTCGGGCCGCGACGGCTGGGTCTCGGAGAATCCGGAAGGCCCCAAGGACCAGGGGCTCGCCCCGCTGTTCGACCTCGTGCTGACGCACGTGCCGGCCCCGACGGTTCATCCCGGCCCGTTCCGCATGATCGGCACCATCCTGGAGGCCAATCCCTTCCTCGGTCGCATCATCACCGGCCGCATCGAGTCCGGCTCGCTGAAGCCCAACCAGGCGGTCAAGGTGCTGCATCACGACGGTTCGCTAATCGAAAACGGCCGCATCTCGAAGATCCTCGCCTTCCGCGGCCTCGAGCGCCAGCCGATCGACGAGGCGCAGGCCGGCGACATCGTCGCCATCGCCGGGCTGCAGAAGGGCACCGTCGCCGACACCTTCTGCGACCCCGCCGTGACCGAGCCGCTGCACGCCCAGCCGATCGACCCGCCGACCGTCACCATGTCCTTCCTGGTCAACGACAGTCCGCTCGCCGGCACCGAGGGCGACAAGGTCACCAGCCGCGTCATCCGCGACCGCCTGCTGCGCGAGGCCGAGGGCAATGTCGCGCTCAAGATCGAGGAATCGGCCGACAAGGACTCGTTCTACGTTTCCGGCCGTGGCGAATTGCAGCTCGCCGTGCTGATCGAGACGATGCGCCGCGAAGGTTTCGAGCTCGCCGTGTCGCGTCCGCGCGTCGTCATGCAGAAGGACGAGAGCGGCCAGTTGCTCGAGCCGGTCGAGGAGGTCGTCATCGACGTCGACGAGGAGCATTCCGGCATCGTCGTCCAGAAGATGAGCGAGCGTAAGGGCGACATGATCGAGCTGCGCCCCTCCGGCGGCAATCGCCAGCGCCTCGTCTTCCACGCCCCGACCCGCGGCCTGATCGGCTACCAGTCCGAACTGCTCACCGACACGCGCGGCACCGCGGTGATGAACCGGCTGTTCCACGCCTACGAGCCCTACAAAGGCGACATCGCCGGACGCGTCAACGGCGTGCTGATCTCCAACGAGCAGGGCGAAAGCGTCGCCTATGCGATGTGGAACCTGGAGGATCGCGGCCCGATGGTCATCGATCCGGGCGTCAAGGTCTACCAGGGCATGATCATCGGCATCCATTCGCGGGACAACGATCTCGAAGTCAACGTGCTGAAGGGCAAGAAGCTCACCAACATCCGCGCCGCAGGCAAGGACGAGGCGGTCCGCCTCACCCCGCCGGTGCGCATGACGCTGGAGCGCGCGCTCGCCTGGATCCAGGACGACGAGCTGGTCGAGGTGACGCCGAAGACCATCCGCCTGCGCAAGCTCTATCTCGACCCGAACGAGCGTAAGCGCTTCGAGAAGACGCGCGTCGCCGGCGCGGCGTAAGAATACGCCGGCGCTTCGTGCCCGCCGCGAAGCGCCTTTCGACCGGGACCGATCGGAGACCGTGCGGGGCAATCGCATTTGATACGACCCCCACCCCTTCCCCTCCCCGCAAGGGGGAGGGGAACCGGCCCGCAGCCGCGTCGAGCACCAATCGCCGCCGCATCCGACTGGCAAAGTGGTCGCGAAGTCCCCTCCCCCTTGCGGGGAGGGGTCAGGGGTGGGGGTCGCATCAAATGTGATCGCCCCGGGAGAGGGCGCCTGAGCCGTTGCTTCGGCCATTTGTTTAGTGTCTATCGCCCGGAGGGAGAGGGGATCCGGGCGAGATGGCTGACGATACGCTGCATAAGGTCTACATGCCCGTCGTGGTCGGCGAGATCGCGCGGTTGAAACCCGACACGATACTCGACCTCCCGTCGGGCAATGGCTGGCTTCGCCGCGCCAGCGGCTCGGCGGCAAGGTTCGACGGGGTCGATCTGTTCGAGGGCCGGCCGGACGGCTACACGGATTTCTGGCAGGCGGATCTGGACGAAGCCCTGCCCATCACATCGGAGACCTACGACCTCATCGTCTCCTGCGAGGGCGTCGAGCATCTCGGCAATCCGCTGCTGTTCCTGCGCGAATGCCTGCGCGGCCTGCGCCCCGGCGGCACGCTGATCGTCACCACGCCCAACATCTGGGCACCGTCCTCGAAGCTCAAATTCCTACTGCGCGGCTTCTTTCCGGGCTTCCCCAGCCTGGTCGGCCGGATCGAGCGCGGCACGCACATGCATGTCTCGCCGTTTTCGTTTCCCTGGCTTTATCTCTATCTGCGGCTTGCCGGCTTCGAGGCCATCCGGCTGCGCGAAACGGCGGCACGCAAGCCCCGCCATTTCTGGGAACGCCTGATCGGATGGCCGCAGGCGGCCTATTGCCGGCGCAAGGCGCGCAAGGCCGGAACGGACGAGGAGCGCGTCTACTGGCGCGACGCGGCCAGCGACGAGGCGGTCTACGGCCGCGCCATGGTCGTCGTCGCGCGAAGCCCGGCTGATCAGCCGGCCAGCGCGGCCCGCACGCTGTCGATGATGTAGGCCTGGTCGTCGGCCTCCAGATAGGGGTGCATCGGCAGGCTGAAGACATCCTGCGCCACTCGGTCGCTGACCGGCAGGCCGTTGCCGGTCACCGGGAACGCCTTGTAGGCGATCTGGCGGTGCAGCGGCTTGGGATAGTAGACGGCGGTCGGGACGCCCCTGTCCTTCAGGGCCGCGAGGACGGTGCTGCGGTCCCTGCCCGGGGCGCGGATCGTATATTGAGCCCAGGTCGAGACACAGCCCTCCGGCACGATCGGAACGACCGCCACATCCGACAGCCCCTGCGCATAGGCGTCGGCGACGCGGTTGCGGGCGGCGATCTCGTCCTCGAAGATCGTCAGCTTCTCGATCAGGATGGCGGCCTGCAGCGTGTCGAGGCGGCCGGTAATGCCGATGCGGACATTGTCGTACTTGTCGGCACCCTGGCCGTGCACGATCAGCGAGCGCAGGATCTTTGCCAGATCGTCGTCGTCGGTGAAGATCGCGCCGCCGTCGCCATAGGCGCCGAGCGGTTTTGCCGGGAAGAAGCTGGTGGTCGTCATCTGGCCGAACGTGCCGAGCCGGCGCCCGTGGTAGGATGCGCCGAAGCTCTGGGCGGCATCGCCCATCAGCCACATGTCCTCCCCCGCCACGATCGGCTCGATGGCGCGATAGTCGGCCGGCTGGCCGAACAGGTCGACGGCGATTACCCCGGCCAACCGCAGCCCCGACGTCTTCGCCTCGGCGATCGCCCGCTTCAGGCTCGCCGGGTCCATGTTGAACGTGTCCTCGTGGATATCGACGAACCACGGCGTCGCCCCCACCAGCGCGACCGTCTCGGCGGTCGCCGCGAAGGTGAAGCTCGGGCAGAACACCGCGTCGCCCGGCTTGACGCCCTTGGCGAGCAGGCAGAGCTTCAGCGCATCGGTGCCGTTGGAGCATCCGATCGCGTGCCTTGCCCCGCAGAAGGCGCTCATCGCCGCCTCGAACTGCGCAACTTCGGGGCCCATGACGTAGGCGCCGTGCGCCAGCACGCGCTGGATCGCCGCGTCGACCCTCGGCTTGATGCGCTCCTGCTGGGCGGCGAGGTCGATGAAGCGGATGTTTCTCATGCGATGTGTCCGATATGGTCTGGCGTGTCGCCGCGCTGCGGGCGCTTCCTCCTAGGGCGCAAGTGGTTTCGCGTCAAAACACACGCATTTTCGCCGCGACAGATTGCGTGTAGGGCGTCCGCGCCGGCCGCCGATCGACCGCAGGCCGGGCGGGAGGCGTCTACGCCTTGACGACCTTGTCCGAGACGATGCCATGGCGCGCGCAGGCGTTGCGCGTATCGACGACCAGGCGGCTCGCCTCGACAAGGGCTGCGTAGTCGACCACGTCGTGATCCGTGGCGATCAGGGCGAAATCGTAGGAGGAGATCGCCTCCGGCGTGACCGCCACCGAGCGCCGGCCGGCCACCTCGGGGTGCTCGCGGGTCATGCCGATCTCCGGCACATGCGGGTCGTGGAAGTCGACGATCGCCCCATGCGCTTCGAGAAGCCGGATCAGCACGAGGCCGGGGCTCTCGCGGATGTCGCCGACATTCTTCTTGTAGGCGAGCCCGACCAGCAGCACGCGCGCACCCCTCAGGCCCTTGCCGAAGCGATGGTTCAGCGCCTCCATGCACACCGTCACGACATGTGCGGGCATGGCCGTGTTGATCTCGCCGGCGAGCTCGACGAGCCGCGTCGGCATGTCGAATTCGCGCGCCTTCCAGGTCAGGTAGAACGGATCGATCGGGATGCAGTGGCCGCCCAGTCCCGGCCCCGGATAGAAGGGCATGAACCCGAAAGGCTTGGTCTTGGCCGCCTCGATCACCTCCCAGACGTCGATGCCCATCGCGTCGTAGATCAGCTTGAGTTCGTTGACGAGCGCGATGTTGACGGCGCGAAAGATGTTCTCGGTAATCTTCACCGCCTCCGCCGCCGCCGTCGACGATACCGGCACGGTGGTCACGACGATCTGGTCGTAGAGCGCCAGCGCGATGTCGCGCGCCGCATCGCCGACGCCGCCGACGATTTTCGGGATCGACTTTGTGCCGTAGCGGACGTTGCCGGGATCTTCGCGCTCGGGACTGAAGGCGACGTGGAAGTCGGTCCCGCAGGCGAGACCGCTCGTCTCCAGCTCCGGTACGAGCACTTCCGTGGTCGTGCCCGGATAGGTGGTCGATTCCAGCACGACGAGCTGGCCGGGGCGCAGATGCGCCGCGATGGAACGCGCCGTGCCGACGACATAGGAGAGATCGGGTTCACGATGCTTCGTCAGCGGCGTCGGCACGCAGATGATGATCGCGTCGGCCTTGCCGAGCGCCGAGAAGTCGGTCGTGCAGGCGAAGCGGCCGTCGGCCAGCCGTTCGGTGAACCAGGCCGGATCGAACTGCGCGATGTAGGCGACGCCGTCATGCAGCTTGCGGATCTTTTCCGGATCGATGTCGACCCCGAGCCCGGTGAAGCCGGCGTCGACGATCGCCCTGACCAGCGGCAGGCCGACATAGCCGAGGCCGATCACCGCAACGGTCGCCTCACGGGCGCGGAACATCTCGACGAGTTCGCCGCTGGTCTTTCGCAACTGCAAGGAGGACTCCCGCGCCAGGTCGGGATTTGTCTAGCGCTTTGGGGCGCGAAGGAGTGCAGCCTTTCAACGTGTCGCCTATTCCAATGCGCTCGTGGCTCCCCGCACACCGCTCACGAAAACGCCAGCGTGATGACCCCCGAGGCGACGACGGCGGCCGCGATCATGCGGCCGAGCCATGGACGCTCTCCGAAGATGAACAGACCGATCAGCGCCGCGATGATGACGCTCGATTCGCGCACCGCCGACACCGCGGCGATCGGCGCGATGGTCTTGGCATAGAGTACCACCCCATAGGCGGTGACCGAAAGCGCGCCGCCGATCAGGCCGAGGCGGAAGACGCGCCAGTCGACGGGCCCGGCGAGCCGCCTGCGGTTCCACAGCACGGCCAGCGTCACCGGCGCCTCGAGCAGGAACAGCCAGCCCATATAGGCGAGCGGATGGCCGGCGACACGCACCCCGATGCCGTCGGCCACCGAATAGCCGGCGATGGTCAGGCCGAGGCAGCCGGCGAAGGCGACGGCACGCGGACTGGAATGGGCCGCGCCGCGCTGCAGCGCCAGCAGGCCGATGCCGGCCGTCACAAGGGCGAGACCCGTCCAGCCGACGGGCGACAGGTCCTCGCCGATCATCAGATAGGTGCCGAGCGCCACCAGCACCGGCGCCATGCCGCGCGAGATCGGGTAGACCTGGCTGAGGTCGCCCAGCCGGTAGGCCTGGAACATCAGCAGATAGTAACCGTAGTGGATCAGCGTCGAGACGGCGATGTAGGGCCACGCCTGAGCGTCCGGCATGCCGCCGATGGCGATCAGCAGAACGCCGCCGACGGCATGGGCGCAGGCGACCGCGGCGATGCTGACCGCCCGGTCGGTCGCAGCCTTGACCACGGCGTTCCAGCTCGCATGCATGACGGCGGCGGAAAGGACGAGCGTCAGCGCGAGTGGGGACAAGGTCGGGTTCCGCGGCGGGCGAAGGAAGGCCGAACATCTGGACCCGGCATTTTTGCCGGGCAAGGAAAATCGCTTCGGCCAGCGGTGAGTTCGCCGAAACGACCTTCCTCAACGCGACAGGCCGGGCATTGGCCCGGCCTGCCGCAAATCAGGGTCGTCGGGCCCGGCTTAGCTGCCGGCGCCGCTCAGCGTGGTGACGGCGCGGCGGTTCTGCGACCAGCAGGAAATGTCGTCGCAGACCGCGACGGGGCGCTCCTTGCCGTAGGAGATGGTCTTCAGGCGATTGCCCGCGACGCCGCGGCCGATCAGATAGTCGCGCGCCGCGGCGGCGCGGCGGGCGCCGAGGGCGAGGTTGTACTCGCGCGTGCCGCGCTCGTCGGCGTGGCCTTCCACGACGATCGCATACTGGCGGTACTGGTTCAGCCACTGCGCCTGCCGGCCGAGCGTCTGCTGCGCGTCGGCGCGGATCGCCGACGAATCGGTGTCGAAGAAAATGCGGTCGCCGATGTTGACCGTGAAGTCCTGGGCCGAGCCCGGGGTGGCGGCGCCGGCACCGCCGCCGAGGCCGAGATCGGCCGCGCTGTTCGGCGTCTTCTTCGAGGCGCAGCCCGCAATGGCGAGCGAGGCGACCAGCGCGATCATGACCGGATTCGTGGTGAGCTTTGCGATGCGGCGCATCCCGCCTCTCCTTGAGTGGAATTGGAGTGAATTCGTTGAACCTTGAGTAACCACGTTTGGGTTAACCGGCGTTCAACGGACATGGTTAATTTTCTATGTCGGGACGCCGTCCGCATCCCTCCGTCCATGTCGCAACTGGCGCGCACCCTAGGCGGAAATGCGACGAAAACGCGGCGATGTCATGGACTTCGTCACGTTTGCCTCGACCTGTGACAAATCTGCGCTACTCGAGCAGCGGCGACCATGCCGGGTCCGATGCGTAGTTCGCGGTTGGGATCTGCTGCTCGTTGCGGCCGGTAAGGTCGATCGAGTAGAGGCGCGGCCCGCCCGATCCCGCCGCTTCCTTGAAATACATGATGTAGCGGCCGTTCGGCGCCCAGGTCGGTCCCTCCTGGCTGAAGCCGGTCGACAGGATGCGCTCGCCCGAGCCGTCGGTGCGCATGACGCCGATGGCGAACTGGCCGCCCGACTGCTTGGTGAAGGCGATGAGGTCGCCGCGCGGCGACCAGACCGGCGTCGAATAGCTGCCGCCGCCGAACGAGATGCGCGTCTGGCCGGAGCCGTCCGCCCCCATCGCATAGATCTGCGGCTGGCCGCCGCGATCCGAGGTGAACACCACCTTTGACCCGTCCGGGGAGTAGGAGGGCGAGGTGTCGATCGAGTTCGAGTTGGTCAGCCGCGTCGTGGTGCGCGAGCGCAGGTCCATGGCGAAGATGTTGGAGTTTCCGTCGTCGCGCAGCAGGCTCATGATGACCTTCTGCCCGTCCGGCGAGAAGCGCGGCGCGAACGTCATGCCGGGGAAATTGCCGACCAGTTCGCGCTGCCCGGTCTCGATCTGCAGCAGATAGACGCGCGGCTGGCCGCTCTCGTAGGACATGTAGGTGATTTCCTGGCGCGTCGGCGAGAAGCGCGGCGTCATCGAGATGGCGCGGCCGTCCGACAGGTAGCGCACATTGGCGCCGTCCTGGTCCATGATGGCGAGGCGCTTCTTGCGGGCGTTCTTCGAGCCGGACTCGTCGATGAACACCACCCGCGTGTCGAAATAGCCCTTCTCGCCGGTCAGCCGCTCGTAGATGGCGTCGGCGATGATGTGGGCGACGCGGCGCATATTGGCCTTGGAGGAAAAGAACTGCTCGCCGACCAACTGCTGCCCGGCAAAGGTGTCCCACAGGCGGAACTCCGCGCGCAGCCGCCCGTCCGCCTCCTGGGTGACGCGGCCGGTGACCAGCGCCTGGGCGTTGATGACCTTCCAGTCCTCGAAGCGCGGCGCCGCGTCCGGGTTGGAGATCTTTTCGATGAAGGCGCCCTTGTCGATCGGCGCGAACAGGCCCGAGCGCTGCAGGTCGGCGGCGACGATCGACGAGATTTCCGTGCCGATGCCGTCGCCCGACAGGAAGTCGGTGATGGCGACCGGCAGTGGCTCGACCACGCCCTTGTTGACGTCGATCTCGACCAGCGCCCGCGCCGGCAGGGTGGCGAAGGATCCCATGATCCCGGCGAGCGCGCCGACGAGCATGAGCGATTTCAGGAGCTTCTTCATGATTCAGGCCTCGTTCGCTCGATCCGGGGATGCGGCGATCAATACATTTCGCTCGGGTCGAAATTGACGATGACATCCGCCCAGGCGTCATATTTGTCGGCGGGCAGGTTGTAGGGGGCGCAGCGCGACACGGCCCGGCGCGCCGCTTCCGCGGCCGCCCGCTCGACGCCGCTGGCGCCGCCGCCGGAGATGATCTCGGGGCTGCCGTCGATGGCGCCGGACCGATCCAGCTTGAACTTCACCGACACGCGCAGCTTATCGCCGTCGAGTGCGCCGGCCGGAATGTTCCAGCAGCGCTGCACCTGGCCGCGCAGCGCGTCCATCTCGCTCTGCGAGAGCTTGGCGCCGCCGGTCGTCTTCTCGCCGCCGAGCGACGCTCGTTCCTTGGAGCGCTTGGCGCCGCCGCCGGACGGCTTGTCCTTGTTGAGCAGGGCGGCGACCTCGTCGGCGTTGAACTCCTTCTCCGACGATTGCGGGCGCGACGACGACGCGGCGGCCGGCTTCTCGGCGTTCTTGCGTTCGGGCGTCTGGGCGGCCTGCGCCTGCGGCGGGCTCGGACGCGAGGCCGGCGCCGGCGCGCTGTCGGGAAGCTTCACCGGGTTGGCTTCCGCCGCCGGCGCCGCGCTCGCTTCGGCCACGCTGGCCTCGGCGACGATCGTCTCGGCCACAGCGTCGGGCTTCACCTGCTCCTTCGGCTGCTCGGCAGGCTTCTCCGCCGCCTTGGGCTGCGGCTTGGGCTCGGGTTTAGCCTCCTTGACCGGCTCCTTCGGCTGCTCCGCCACTTTCGGCTCGGGCTTGGGCTCGGGCTTCGCCTCCTTCACCGGCTGCGGCTCGGGGGTCGGTTGCTTGACCGGTTCCGGCGTCGGCTCGGCCTTCCTGACCGGTTCCGGCTTCACCTCCTGCTTGGGCTTCGGCACGGGCGCGACCTCGGTGGTCGGCGCCGGCTCCGGCTTGACCTTCGGTTCCTCCTTGGCCTGCGGGTCCGGCTTGTCGACCGGCTGCGGCGAAGGCTTCGGAACGGCGGCGGTCTCGACCGGCCGCGGCTTGGGCTCCGGCGTCGGGGCGTTCTTGGCATCGACCGTGTTCTCGCCGACCGTCTGCGCGTCGGCGACGGTGTCGGGCCGCTCCGTCGGCTTCGGCGCCGCCTTCTCGGTCATCGGCGCCGCCTTCTCGCCCTGCTGGATCTGCGTCAGCTCCTCGATCGGCACGATGTCGACCGGCAGCGATTCGACGTCGGCGACCTCGAGGGGCGCCGGCGCCGACAGCGTCAGCAGGCCGAAGCCGAGCACCGCCGCGTGCAGGATCAACGATGTGCTGAGGCCCGCCTTCATGCCGGATCAGCCGCCCTGTTCGGGAAGGCTCACGAGGCCTATGTTCTTGAAGCCGGCGGCGCTGATCTGCGCCATCACCCGCATCACAGTTCCATAGTCGGCGGTCTTGTCGCCGCGGATGAAGATGCGCTCCTCATAGCCGGTCTTGGCGATGGCCTGCAGCTTGGGCACTACCTCCTCCATGGCGACTTCCGTCTCCTGGAGATGGATCTGGCCGGCCTGGTTGACCGAGATGGTGATCGGCTGGGTCTCCGCGTTCATCGCCTTCGCCTGGGTTTCCGGCAGGTCGATCGGCACGCCCACCGTCAGCAGCGGCGCCGCCACCATGAAGATGATCAGCAGCACCAGCATCACGTCGACGAACGGCGTGACGTTGATCTCCGACATCAGGCCGTGGTGGCGCCCGCGCCGGCGATGGCCGCGGCCGCCGCGCCCGCCGGAGGATACGCCTGCAGACATTCCCATCGTCGATATCCCTAGGCCGCGCGCTGTGTCTGGGTGACCTTCTCATCGATTTGGCGCGAGAGTATGGCCGAGAATTCGTCGGCGAACCCTTCCATGCGCACGCCGAGCTTGCCGGCGTCCGATGAGAGCTTGTTGTAGGCGATGACCGCCGGGATGGCCGCGAGCAGGCCGATCGCGGTGGCGAGCAGCGCCTCGGCGATGCCGGGCGCGACGACGGCGAGGTTGGTCGACTTGGAGCCGGCGATCGCCTGGAAGGAGGTCATGATGCCGACCACGGTGCCGAACAGGCCGATGAACGGCGCCGCCGAGCCGATCGTCGCCAGGAAGCCGAGCCGGCCTTCCAGCCGCTCCATCTCGCGCGTCAGCGCCAAATCCATCGCCTTGTCGATGCGCGACTGCAGCGCGATCGGCGAACGGGCGCCCTTCTCGAAGGATTTCTTCCACTCGCGCATGGCGGCGACGAAGATCGCGCCCATGCCGGCCGGCTTGCGGTCCGAGAGGGTCCGGTAGAGGTCGTCGAGCGACTGACCGGACCAGAAGACCTGCTCGAACCGCTCGAGGCCGCGCTTCATCCGGGCGTAGCTGATGATCTTGTCGATGACGATGGCCCAGGTCCAGACCGATGCGCCGAGCAGGCCGACCATGACCAGCTTGACGACCCAGCCCGCCTGCATGAACAGGCTCCAAATCGAAAGCTGCACGCCCGGCTCGGCGAGTGGTAGGTTTTCCATCGTCAGACAGTCCTTAAAGGTATCCGGGCCCCGGCCCCCGGTGAGCCCCAGGCAGCATTCCGTTCAAATTCGCGTGTGACGCCAGAAGGCGCCCGCCCTGAAATGTGCCGATGCCGGCCTTTTCAAGGCAAAGTTTGGTGAAACGAAGGCGTTTGCGATCCTTCGGATTTTCACCGCTTCCTACATGAAGCGTTATGGTTAATGTATCGTTAGGACAGCAGCCCTGCCCTTTGGCTGCCGATGCCGCGGGTCAATCCTGCGCCGACGGCCCCATGAAGGCGGCGATCCATTCGCGAGGAAAGCGGCGCGGCCGTCCGGAGGCGCCGATGATCGCCGCCTCCACCTTCGCCCGCACCAGCAGCTCCTCGTTGCGCGTCAGGGTCTGCCGCATGACGATCCGCGCGCCCGAAATGCTGTCGGCGCGGGTGTCGACGGTCAGGATGTCGTCGATGCGGGCCGGCGCCACGAAATCGATCTCCATGCGCCGCACCACCCAGACGATGGCCTCACCGTGCTTGCCGGCTGCGAGCTCGGTGTGATGGACGCCGGCCAGCCGCAGGAAGTCGGAGCGGCCGCGCTCCAGGAATTCCAGATAGCGCGCGTGGTAGACGACGCCGGAGAAGTCGGTGTCGGCATAGTAGACGCGTGCGGCGAGGCGATGCCCGCCCTCCACCAGCGTTCCCGACAGCCCGGCTTCGAGCGCCGCCCGTTCACCATCATCGCGCATCGGGCCTTCCCTTTCCCCGCCATTGCTGACACCAGTTCCCGCATCGGCGAGGCGATCGGATGACACTGATGGGACGCTTGCACAAGGGCTGGCTCACGGCGGCACCTGGCAATTGGTTCAGCGAATTCACCCCCACCCCTAACCCCTCCCCACAAGGGGGAGGGGGTCGCTTCGACTGGCAGGTTGCACGACGGCGTCCCTGGCGCAACGCTGAGGCGAACGCGGCCGGATCCCCCTCCGCCTTGTGGGGAGGGGCAAGGGGTGGGGGTGCATATCCGTGGAATCTGGTCTGCACGGCATTGATCGTGCTCGCCCTCTCGGCCCTCCCCGCACAGACGGCCAGCCTGTCGGTCAAGCGCGGCGTCAACCTCGACATCTGGACGACCTGGCCGCAGGAGGCGAGCTGGGGCGAGCCCGGCGTGCTCTCGCCCTATCCCGAATGGCGCAAGTTCCTGAAGGCATCCGATCTCGAGGCGCTGAAGGCGGACGGCTTCGACTTCCTGCGCATGCCGGTCGATCCCGCCCCCTGGCTGGTCGACAGCGCCGCCGGACAGGCCGACGATCTCTACGCCGCGGTCCGCGACTCGGCGCGCATGGTCAACGCCGCCGGCCTCAAGGTCATCGTCGACCTGCATTCGATCCCCGCCGGCCCCGGCCGCTCGATCGGCACGCGCGAATTGATGGACGACACGGGCGCCTTCGACCGCTATGTCGACGTGCTGCGCGGCCTTGCGCGGGCGCTGTCGCAGGAGGATCCCTCCAAAGTCGCTCTCGAAGTCATGAACGAGCCGACGATGGGTTGCGAAGGCGCCGACGCCAACATCTGGTCGGGCCGCCTGAAGCAGCTTTTCGCCGCGGCGCGGGCCTCCGCCACCCGCCTGACTCTGGTCCTGTCGGGCTCATGCTGGAGCAGCGCCGAGGGGCTGTCGGCCATCGATCCGGCGGATTTCCCCGACGACAATTTGATCTGGACTTTTCACAGCTACGATCCCTTCCTGCTGACCCACCAGGGCGCCACCTGGGCCGGCGACTTCATCCAGTACGTCACCGGCATTCCCTACCCGCCATATGCGGTGCCGCGCGCCGAGCTCGATGCCGCCATCGACCGGATCAAGGCGGTGATCGACGAGAACGCGCCTTGGACGCGGCGCAGCGGCATGAAGGCCTATCTGGACGAGCTGCTGGCCGGCATCGACACCAAGGAAAAGCTCGACGCCGCGATGGAGAAGCCGTTCGCCACCGTCGACGCCTGGGCGAGGCGCCATGGCATCAGTCCGAACGACATCCTGCTCGGCGAGTTCGGCATGATCCGCCAGGAGTACCAGAACCCGCACGTCGTGCCGGCGGCGCAGCGCGCCGCCTATTTCGGCGACATGATCGGCCATGCCGAACGGCACGGCTATGCCTGGTCGGCCTGGGGTTTTGGCGGCGCCTTCGGGGTGGTGCAGGAGTTCGAGGGCCGGCCGGCCGAGCCGGATGTGCTGGATATAGTACGCGGACTGACAAAGTAGAGCAGATACTCAACTCTCTCGTGGCTGCCGAGATAGCAGCGCCAGACGATTGACCTTCTGCCGACGAAGCATCAATGATGGCGGCGCTTTACACTCTTGTGGGAGCGTCGCTTGAAATGGATTTCAAGTTCCTGGAAGTCGTCGGGATCAATGGCTTCTCATTCGCATTGATTGTCGCCGTCCTTGGTTTCTTTTGGAAGGCCGACGAAGCGCTCAGCACTTCGTTTCGAAACGACCTGAGTCGCGCGATCATTGACACAAATATACCAAGCGACAGAAATATCTGGCTGGATCGCATAAAAGGCATTTCTGACGCCCTTCTCGGCAGGGAAACCTTCGAAAGAAAATCGTTCGTAAGAATTTTTATATTTTCATCATTAATATTCTTAATATCTTCAACTTTAATTCTTAAGGCAAATGATGCACTTACATACAGAACTATTATATTAGTTTTAGTAATGTATGCTTTTGTCGGAATTCCGTCAATATTGTCTATGGCGACAATTATTTCTAGTATTATAAGAATTCTATTTTACCATGTAGTAAAGGGTGGAAATTCGGCTGCATATTTTATCCTCGGATTGCTGTCTTCCTGGGCGATTATGCAGGTATATCAGATCATCGTCATCGCCATCGTTGTCGCAACAAACTACTTTACAGGATTTCTTGATTCAAGATCGTTTGGAGACTTCTCAAGATTTTTGCTCGATCATTTTACTTGGAATGGACAGTCGATCGATGAGATGGAAAAGGATGATTTTCTATTTGCGGTCTACTCGTTTACCTCCATCCCGATTTTGGCGATATGTCTGCTTCCGAGCCTGATTATCCTGATGTCAGGAATTGGCCTTCTGCTGACAAAATGGGCATCTGGCCTGAACAGAACCAAGGCAACGTTGAGCTACGTATTGCCCGTCGATGAAAGGCCTATCCGGGCGATCGGCATTGTCGTTTCTGCGGCGATGTCGATTGTCGCAATGATTTTATGGCTGATTCCCTGACAGAACCTCACTCCTCCAGGAACAGGTTGATCTGCTGCTGCGCCAGGTCGCGCGGCGCTTCCAGCCCGAGATGCCGCCAGGCATTGGCGGTGAGCACGCGGCCGCGCGGCGTGCGCTGGATAAAACCCTGCTGGATCAGATAGGGCTCGATGATGTCCTCGATGGCGTCGCGCGGCTCCGACAGGCCGGCCGCGATGGTTTCGATGCCGACCGGGCCGCCGCCGAAATTGTTGGCGATCATGGTGAGGTAGCGCCGGTCGAGCTGGTCGAGCCCGAGCGAATCGACCTCCAGCCGGCTGAGTGCCGCGTCGGCGATCTGCCGCGTCACGGTCTCGGCTTCGGCGACGCTGGCGAAGTCGCGCACTCGCCGGAGCAGCCGCCCGGCGATGCGCGGCGTCCCGCGGGCGCGCCGCGCGATCTCCAGCGCCCCTTCGTCGTTCATCGGCAGCGACAGGATGCGCGCGCCGCGCCGCACGATCAGTTCCAGCTCCTCGACCGTGTAGAAATTGAGCCGCACCGGAATGCCGAAGCGGTCGCGCAGCGGGTTGGTCAGCAGGCCGAGCCGCGTCGTCGCCGCGACCAGCGTGAACTTGGCAAGCTCGATCTTCACCGAGCGCGCCGCCGGTCCCTCGCCGATGATCAGGTCGAGCTGGAAATCCTCCATCGCCGGATAGAGGATTTCCTCGACCTGCGGGCTGAGGCGGTGGATCTCGTCGATGAACAGCACGTCGCGCTCCTCGAGATTGGTGAGGAGTGCGGCCAGGTCACCCGCCTTGGCGATGACCGGGCCCGAGGTCGAGCGGAAGTTGACGCCGAGCTCGCGCGCCATGATCTGCGCCAGCGTCGTCTTGCCGAGGCCCGGCGGGCCGACGAACAGCACATGATCCAGCGACTCGCCGCGCCCCTTGGCGGCGTCGATGAACACTTTGAGGTTGGCGCGCGCCGCCGCCTGGCCGACGAACTCGTCCAGCCGCTGCGGGCGCAGCGTGGCATCCGCGTCCTCGCCGCGCTTCTCCGGGGTGATCAGGCGGGAAGGCTGGCTCACGCGCCTTCGCCCCTCGATCGCATCACCTCGGCCGAGATTCGGCATTTCTGTTGCAAAGGCGGAAGAACGATAGTGACCTTTAAGCTCATAAATTGCCCGCCTCTACGACAGCAGTTCCATTCCGGCGACCGCTTTGGCTGCACCTTGGTCGAACGTGACCGTGGATGAACAACCGGCACGCCTGGCGCAATAGGAGACAAGATGATCGGCAAGCTCTCCACGGACAGCATTCGTAACAATCGCGGACACCTGGCTTTCGTCTTCGAACGCGAGCTCTTTTGTCTCCATGAGAGTGACAACAAGTGACCGTATCTCGCTGCGGCTTCGGCCATAGCGCTGACGCAGGGTCCATACGAATTCGACGAGCACGATGAGGCTGATGAAGGCGGGATCATCAGCAGATCGAGAATTGAGGAATGAACTCGCCTTGGCAAACTGATCCTCGTCATCGCGCGTGACGAATCGAAGGAGTATGTTGGTGTCGAGGGCCTTCACACCTTCTTCCCGTGCGCTTCGTTCCATTCTCGAACTATTCTTTGGTCGTCCTCGGCAAGAGCCTCACCGATCGCCTGGTCCAAATCTTCAAGGGTCGCGCCAGCCCCGATCGTCGGCACACCCAAGATGCCTGCGAGATCAGCAATGGTTCTGTTCTTCGGCCTTGCGACCAGCTCGCCGTCGCGAACCGAGATGTGGAGCTGCGTGCCCGTCGCAAGCTTCAGCTCATCCCGGACATCCTTCGGGATGGTAAGCTGTCCTTTCGAGGACATGGTCGCAATGTATCCCATGGTCCGACTCCCGCGAACTTTCCTTACTTCTGGAAGATAGTAAGGAAAGTCGCCCATCGCAATCCTATCGCGCCAGTTCCTTCAGCCCGAGCCGGATGAGCCTGGCGGAATCCGCGCCCTCTCCGGCGGCCTTCAACGCCGCGGCGACCGCGTTGGCTGCGATGTCGCGCGAATAGCCGAGATTGGTCAGGGCCGAGACCGCGTCGACCACCGGGGTCGGCGCGACGCCCTCGCCGAGTTCCTGTTTGAGCCCGATGGTTCCGGATGCGGCGCCCGCGAAGGCCGGCGCCTTCGCCTTAAGTTCGGTGACGATGCGCTCCGCCACCTTCTTGCCGACGCCCGGCGCCCGGCTGACGGTGGCGATGTCGCGCAGCGCGATGGCGTTGGCCAGATCGGCGGTGTCGAGCGTCGACAGAACCGCCAGCGCCACCTTGGCGCCGACGCCCTGCACGCTCTGCAAAAGCCGGAACCACTCGCGCTCCAGCGGCGTGCGGAAGCCGTAGAGCCGGATCATGTCCTCGCGCACATAGGTCTCGATGTGCAGCATCACCGCCTCGCCACCTCCCGACAACGCGGCCAGGGTGCGCGTCGAGCAATGCGCCACATAGCCGACGCCGTGCACATCGACCACGCAGTGATCCTCGCCGATCTCGTCGATGACGCCCTTCAGCTTGCCGATCATCCGCGTCCGCCTTGGCCACCCGGCCGCCCCGTGACCGGCACATCCGCTCTAGGGTGATTGCCGGAACAAGTCAAGAACATCGCATCAGGAAGCCGCGGCGATCCGCGCCGGCGCGCTGGTCCGGTGGTGGGCATGGCAGATGGCGATCGCCAGCGCGTCGGCGGCGTCGTCGCCCTCGAAGGTGGCGCGCGGCATCAGCACCTTGACCATCATCTGGATCTGCGCCTTCTCGCCGTGGCCGACGCCGATCACCGCCTTCTTCACGGCATTCGGCGAATATTCGGCGACGCGCAGCCCGGCGCGCGCCGGCACCAGCATGGCGATGCCGCGCGCCTGTCCGAGCTTAAGCGTCGCCGTCGCATCGCGGTTGACGAAGGTCTGCTCGACCGCCGCCTCCTCCGGCCGGTGCTGGTCGAGCACGGCGAGCAGGCCGTCATGCAACTGGCAGAGCCGCGTCGCCAGCGCCGCCTTGTCATCGGACTTGACGGTTCCGGAGGCGATGAAGCGCAGCGTGCTGCCGCTGACGTCGATGACGCCCCATCCGGTGCGCCTGAGGCCGGGGTCGATGCCGATGATGCGAATCGTCTGCTGCATCCGCGCAGCCTATCGCATGCCGCGGCCGAATTGCGCAGCCTGCGTCGGGACGTGTCGGGCTCAGCCGCGCGCGAACGCCGTGTTGAGCAGCGAGATCTGGTCCGACACCGGGTTGGACCGCTGAGCGCCGCTCGAGCCGGAGCCGCCCGCGCCATAGATTTCGTCGTCCATGCGCCGCACCAGCCCCTGCAGGCTGAGCGACCGGTGGATGAGATCGAGGAAGGCCGGCGGCATCTCCGACCAGCCCGGCGCCTCCGTCGGCGCCGACGGCGTGTCGAGCTTGACCTTCGATTTCTCCGAGGCGACCTGGTCGCGGGTCATCTCGCCCGAATTGGCGGCGCGCTGCAGCAGCAGCCAGGAGGCGACCTGCATCAGCCGCGTCGTCAGGCGCATCGATTCGGCGGCGTACAGCGTGGCCGCCAGCCGCGACAGCGCCTTCGCTTCGGCGCGTCCCGGCCCGTCGAGATATTCTGCGGCCTGCTCCACCAGGCTCATGCCTTCGTTGTAGAGCGGCTTGAACGATTCCGAGAAGACGCGCCGCTCCGCCAGACGGATCGGCTGTCCGATCGACACAGGCGCCTCACCCTTCATCGAAACCCCCGACTGACGCGACTCTTCCCGCCCCCTCGCTCCTTCCGGAGCGACTGAACGCGGGAATGTCCTTGACCTACCCAAGGATGCGCCCGCACCCCGACGAAGGCAAGCACATGTTTAACGGAAGGTTAATGACCCGTCGGCGCCGGCGCGCAGGCAAAAAAAGAGCCGCGGGAACGCGGCTCTCGGGAGTTAACAGGGAGGCGTCAAACGAAGTGGCTCCAACCACTCGGTAAGAATCCAGAAGACTGGATGCCTCAAGAATCGCGCGTAAACCTTAATGAAAGGTTACCGCGACGGCGATTTCTTGAGCGATCACCGGAGGACCGTCCCGTCGCGCCCCGCGCCGGCCCGCGCCGGAGCCCAGATCGCCCGCAGCGCGATGATCGCGAACAGGCCGAACACGGCATAGAAGCCTATGGACGAGATCGCCACGACCGGCTCGATCGCGGCATTGCCGGCCAGCAGGAAGAACAGGCCGACCAGCAGGCCGATGCCGCTGGCCGCGCTCAGCCAGAAATGCACCTGTGCCAGCCGCGACTGTGCCGCCGACGGCAGGAGGTGATAGAAGAAGGCGAACACCGCCGACATCAGCCAGCCGGCCGTCATCGTGTGGGCATGGACCGGCATCTGGCCGTGGTCCTGGCTGATCGACATGGCGAGCCCCAGCGCCATGCCGGCCAGGGCATAGACCACCGCCAGCGTGAAAAACTGTCTTGCAACGCCTTGCATTGCCGTTTCCTTTCGGATGCGAGGCGGGGGCAGCCTGCCGCCGCGCCTCGCAAGGCCGGGATGCGAAGATCCGGGAAGGCGGGCGGCCATGCCGATCGCTCTGGGGAGTAGTTTGGATGCGGTCGCCAGACCGCCCGCCCGGCGCCGCGTCGGGCCACCCGCTCCACATCGAGCGGGGAGCAGGTCCCACCAGCGGGGGCCACCTTCTCCCCCTTGCCGGCGCGCCGGTCCCTCACCACGCAATCACCGTCATGACCGGTGTTTCCGGCGGAAGGGACGGGGGAGTATGGGCAAGGATCGGAGGGCGGGGAGAGATTTGGTCGGGAGATTGCGGATGGAAGGGTGCAAGAGATTGAAAAGGTTGGGGACGTGAGCAGCGGAGCGAGGCTGTCTGTCCCCATCCCGATTTCGCTGGAAGCGGCCTGTCCGGGGCAGTCGCATCTGGCGACGGGCGAGAATGTGGCGTCCGTTCCGGAACGTCGAAGAGGTTCGCAGTGGGCGGCATCGCCGACACGTGCCATTGCGGAGTCGCGGATTGAATACCGGCTCGCGCTTGCAGCGCTCCCTTGGCCGGAATGACGCGCCTATCGGAGCCGCGGTTGCCCTCCGGCTTGCCGAACGGCTCACTCCAGATACTCCGCGATCAGGTCGTCGCGCTTGATCGACGACCAGGCCGCACGCGCCGCTATCCGATGCCGCTCGCGCTCGACATCGTCGCGCGCGATTCGCATCAGGCGGAGATGCGTTCCGCCGATCGAGTAGGGTTCAGGGATTCGACCATAGAGGGCGAGCGCCTGCTCGAATTGCGCCCGCGCTCCGTCAGGGTCGAAGCGCTCGCGCGCGAGGTCGCCGAAGTCCTGGATGGAGTTCGCCTCGCCCAGCACAGAGCCGACCTTGCGGTAGAGCGGCAGCGCCTCCTCGAATCGCGCCCGCGCTCCGTCATAGTCAGAGCGCTCCAGCGCGATGTTGCCGAGGCCCCGGATGCAGCTCGCCTCGCCAAGCACATCGCCAACCTCGCGATAGAGCGGCAGCGCCTCAGCATAGCGGGCGCCGGCCCCGTCATGGTCGGAGCGCGCCAGCGCGATATTGCCGAGGCCGCGGATGCAGTTTGCCTCGCCAAGCACATCGCCGACCTTTCGGTAGAGCGTCAGCGCCTCCTCGAATCGCGCCCGCGCCCCGTCATGGTCGGAGCGCACCAGCGCGATGGTGCCAAGGCCAAAAATGCAGTGCGCCTCGCCCAGCACTTCGCCGACCTCGCGGAAGAGCGGCTGCGCCTCATCGTAGCGCGCCCGCGCCCGGTCATGGTCGGAGCGCGCCAGCGCGATATCGCCGAGGCTGCGGATGCAGCTCGCCGCCGTCGCCGAATCGCCTTGCCCGGCCGCGGCTTCCGCGGCCGCGGATACGGCCGAAACGCCACCGACGCCGAGGAACCGGTCGAGTTCCGCCATTCCACGCAGCGCGGAGGTCATCGTCGCAGGGGAACGTCCGGCTGCCAGGGCGGCTTGCGCGATTGCATCGAAATTCTGCGCCTCCGCCAGAACCCTGTCCCCAACCTCCTGCCACTTGCCGGTGCCGGCGTGATCGCCATGCGCAGCCAAATCCAGCAGGAGATCGAACAGCCGGTCGCGATCCTCGTTCGAGGGCGGACAATCCAGCCTTGCGCATTCGCGCAGCGGCACCAGCATTGTCACGCGGTCTCCCTTGCGATCCGCAAGCCGCAGATTTACCAGCGCCCTCTCCGCGTCGCGCCCACAATCGGGAAGCACAGAATCCAGGTCGGCGACCGCCAGCCCGCCTGGCAGGAAACCGAGCACGGAAACGAGGCGGCGCGCCGCTTCCGTGCAATTTGGGGAGGCGAGCGAGAAGCCCAGCGAGATCCTCGTAGAGTCCAGCCGTTCGAAATCCTTTGCATTCCCGAACAATCGTGCCTTGCGCGCCCGCCAATCCTCGAGAACGGGTGCCACGGTGTCGTAGCCCGAAGCGCCCCGGCCGACGATTGCGATCGACAGCGGGTGGCCGTCGAGTTCCGCAAGCAGCGCCGGCAGGTCGGGGTCGTCCGCCAGATGGGCGCCGCCCGCCTCGCGCAGGAACAGGGTTTTCGCCGAGTCGTCGTCCAGCCGCTCGATGTCGCGGAATTGCCTGCCGCGGTTGAGGACGATCGGGCGGTCGCGGCAGGTGACGACAAGCGTCAGGCCGGGCATCGCCGCCAGCCCCTTGTAGGTTCCGAGAGCCGCCTCCCGGTCCGCCCTCTCCCCGGCGTTGAGAGGCGTTTCGGCATTGTCGAGGATCAGCAGCACAGGCGCCGTCGAGACGCGTGCGGCAATCGACGTCTCAACCGCCGATTCGGCACCCGTCGCATCCGCCCCGAGCGCCCGTGCCGTCTCGGTGAGGATGCCGCGCGGTTCGGTCACCGCGTCGAGCGGCACAAACAGGCGCTCCGGCCAGCGAGCGGAAATGTCCGGATGATGGGCGGCGGCCAGCGCCATCGTCGACTTGCCCATGCCGGGTCCGCCGGGAATGACGATGGGGGTCGTTCCGGCAAGCAGAAGCCGGACGAGTTCGGCGAGCTTGGTCTTGCGGCCGATCATGCGCGGATCGGGCGGCAGACGACCGAAGGTCGATGCCGCGGGCGGCGCCAGTGAGCGGAGGAAGGCGGGGAGTGAACCGTGACCGGAACCGTGCACAACCGGCTCGATTCCTGCTGGCCATGTATCGGTCTGCTTACCGTCCGGCACGAGGACAAAATGGCGTCTGCCGCTGGTCAGCCAATTGGACCCGAACCAGCGCAGCATCTCGCCGACATTCCGGTCGCCGAGGCCATCCGTGCTGCATCCGACAAAGATAAGCGTCTTGCCGAAAGCGACATGCTTTTGCAGGAATTGTGCAAACTCGTCCGTGCCGACACGGGCATAATCGTGTCCCGAGAAAATGACGCTCTCGCTGTCCGTCCAATGTCCGTGCAGGTGCCAGACCCCTCGAATCCTTCCACTCAGGACATCTGCGATATGCTGCGGGTGGCGCCATGTAGCGGGATCGCAAGCCAAGACCTTGCAGAGGATGCTGTCGTAGTTCGTGGTTGCGACGGGAACGCCCAAGGCATCGATGGCTCTGGGAACATCGGTAAATGAGGCATCAATCCCGCCGACCTCCCGTCGCAGGAAATCGCGCCACCCCGTTCCCGTGACGCCGCCAAGTTGCGAGACGATCTCGTCAGCGGCTTTGAGCCAGCTTTGGGGCCTGGTGGGGTTCAGATAGGCGTTGCAGGCGATGACCCAGTCTTCGGTGTCGTCCACCTTGTTATGCGCCTTGGCCACATCGAGCGCGCGCTTGATGAGGTCGAGCCAGCCGGGCGCCTTTCCGCCGGTTGCGCCGATCGTGGTTCCCGCGCCGCAGACGACGATCGCCTCGCGGTCGCGGATGACGCGCTTCAGTTCCTCGACCGGATCGCCCATTCGTCCTCCACCGCCCGGAGGACAATGTGGCGCAAAGTGGCGTGAAGGTGAAGGTACGGCTACGCGCCCTTGGCACACCCTGCCTGGCCTGATCTGCTCGGCCTTTCGTGACGGCGGCGGAAGTCGCGCCAACGCCGCGCCCTGGCCAGCACCCCTCATCCGACCTCGCCATGCTCTCCCTTCTCCCACAAGGGGAGAAGGGAGAGCATGGCGCCGGCCTCATTGCCAATCGGGAATTTTGGAGATTGGCAGAAGCGCCAAGGCAGCACCCCCCTTCTCCCCTTGTGGGAGAAGGTGGCCGAGCGAAGCGAGGTCGGATGAGGGGTGTTGGACGGAGCACGGCGAGACTTGCCAGACCGGACGCGCGCCGGGGACAGTTTACCTTCTTTCCGCAGTTGGGCTCGGCCATTCGATGTTCGCGCAGGCCGAAAAAGTAAAATGTCCCCTGCATCTGTCCCGGCATCCTTATCCCTTCGCCATCTCGCGCAGCTTGAATTTCTGGATCTTGCCCGTCGAGGTCTTGGGGATCTCGGCGAACAGGATCGCCTTCGGCACCTTGAAGCGGGCGAGCAGCCCCCGGCAGTGTTCGATGATCTCGGCCTCGGTCGCGGTGCGTCCCGGCTTCAGCTCGACATAGGCGACCGGCACCTCGCCCCATTTGTCGTCCGCGCGCGCCACCACCCCACAGGAGGCGACGGCGGGATGCTTGTAGAGGGCGTCCTCCACCTCGATGGACGAGATGTTCTCGCCGCCGGAGATGATGATGTCCTTGGAGCGGTCCTTGAGCTGGATGTAGCCGTCCGGATGCATGACGCCGAGGTCGCCCGAATGGAACCAGCCGCCGGCGAAAGCCTCGTCGGTGGCCTTGCGGTTCTTCAGATAGCCCTTCATCACGATGTTGCCGCGGAACATGACCTCGCCGATCGTCTCGCCGTCGGCCGGCGTCCCGGCCATCGTCTCGGGGTCGAGCACGGTCAGCCCTTCGAGCGCCGCATAGCGCACGCCCTGCCTGGCCTTCTTCGCGGCCTGCCCGGCCTTGTCCAGCGCGTCCCACCCGGCGTGCCACTCGTTGACGGTGGCCGGCCCGTAGGTCTCGGTCAGGCCGTAGAGATGGTTCACCCTGAAGCCGGCCTCCGCCATACCTGCGAGCACGGATTCCGGCGGCGGCGCGGCCGCGGTGTTGAAGGTGACCGCCTGCGCAAACTCGCGCTTGTCGGCGTCCGCGGCGTTGATCAGCGTCGCCATGACGATCGGTGCTCCGCACAGATGGGTGACGCCGTGATCGGCGATGGCGTCGTACATCGACTTCGCCCGCACCCAGCGCAGGCAGACATGGGTGCCGGCCTGCAGCGCCAGCGTCCACGGAAAGCACCAGCCGTTGCAGTGGAACATCGGCAAGGTCCAAAGATAGACCGGATGCTTGCCGAGCTCGGCATGGACCGTGTTGGAATAGACCATCAGCGTCGCGCCGCGATGGTGGTAGACGACGCCCTTCGGATTGCCGGTAGTGCCCGACGTGTAGTTCAGCGAGATGGCGTCCCACTCGTCGTCGGGCATCCTCCAGGCGAAATCCGGATCGCCGGATTGCACGAACGCCTCGTAGTCGATGCTGCCGATCGGCTCGCCCTTCGGATAGGGCGCGTCGTCGGGATATTCGGGATCGTCATAGTCGATGACCAGCGGCTTGGTCTTCGCCAGCGCCAGCGCATCCTGCATCACCTTGGAGAACTCGCGGTCGACGATCAGCACCTTCGATTCCGCGTGATCGAGCTGGAAGGCGATGATCGCGGCGTCGAGCCGGGTGTTGAGCGAGTGCAGCACGGCCTGCGTCATCGGCACGCCGTAATGCGCCTCGAGCATGGCCGGTGTGTTGGACAGCATCACCGTGACTGTGTCGCCCTTGCCGATGCCCCGCGCGTCGAGGGCCGAAGCCAGCCGCAGCGCCCTGCGCCAGAACGCCCGGTAGGACAGCGAGGCACCGCCGTGGATGACGGCGGTCTGGTCGGGATAGGTGGCGGCCGCCCGCTGCATCAGCGTCAGCGGGGTCAGAGGCTGGTGGTTGGCCGCGTTGCGGTCGAGGCCGGTCTCGTAGATGTTCGCCAAGGTGTCCCCCCGATGACGTCCGTATCGAGGGCTTTTTATCCAGTCGGCGACGCGGCGTCACCGACAAACGGCGTCATGCGGCCAAAGTCGCAGGCGCCGCGCCGCGCGCCGCCGCCCGCTTCGACCCGGCATGCGCGGGCTTGCCGCCCCAGCCGATGGTCGGCAGCCACTGCAGCCAGTAGGCGAGCGCGAATTGCACAAGGATGCCGCCGACGATCAGCGACGTGTCGAAGGCGAGCCCGCCGGCATGGACCGCCTTCAGCACCTGGCCGACCATGGCCAGCAGCGTGCCGGCGACGAACACCGGCAGCGAATGGCGCCCGAGGATGGCGAGCGGGTTGTTCGGGTTCACCCGGGCGAGGTTCGACAGGGCGGGGATCGACACGATCAGATAGGCCAGCGCCAGCACGTGCAGCAGCCGCGGCAGCGACAGGAAGGTCTTGTCGAAGCCGGCGAGCACGACGGGAAGGTCGACCGACGCCTCCAGCCCCCAGAGCGGCGCCTTGACCCAGACGAGCGCCAGCACGAGGTACAGCAAGGCGCTGCAGGCCAGCGGCGCGCTGAAGCGGATGGCGCCGCCGCGCTTCACATGCAGGGTCGCGGCGATGCCGATGACGAACAGGAACTGCCAGGACAGCGGGTTGAGGAACCAGACCCCCTCGGTCGGATAGTTGGCGGGCGCGATCTGCCAGTAGCCGGCGGCGAACCACAACAGCCCGGAGGCGGTCAGCATCAGCAGGATGTTGATGTTGGCGAGCAGCAGGAACACCGGCAGCATCAGCAGCACCGCCGCGTACATGGACAGGATGTTGTTGTAGCCGACCTGATGCCCGAGCGTGGCAAGGCCGATCAGCGCCCGCGGCGTGTCGCTGACGATCGCGCCGATGTTGATCATGTCGAGCAGCTTCGGCTGCGCGAACCAGATGGCGGCGGCCGAGAAGATGGCGAGCGTCGCCACGGTCGTCATGATGTGCGCCGTGTAGAGCACGCCGGCCCGCCGGAAGGCCTTGAGCGACAGGAGGAGGCGGTTGCCCGGCCGGAACCTGAGGCCGTAGGCATAGGCCACCGCAATGCCCGAGATCAGGACGAAGGCTTCCGCCGAATCGGAGAAGCCGAAATTCCTGTGCGTCGCATGCTCGAAGATCGTGCCCGGCACGTGGTTGATGAAGATGGTGAGCAGCGCCAGCGCCCTGAAGACGTCGATGCGGGTGTCCCGCTGGTTGGTGCTGATTGGGGTCATCGCCGCGTAAAGTCCCTGACAGGTCGTATGGTTCCGCCCGCCACGACCCGCCGCTACAGGCGGCGCGTGACGGGGCGGTGTCAGGGCGCGCGGAATGCGGTCGAAATGGCCCCGTTCCGATCACGAATTATGTTCGCTCAGAACAGTTGCGCGACGCTGTCCCAGACCAGCTTGATCGAGATCAGGCCGACCGTGCCGTAGGTGAAGGGATAGAAGATCTCCGGGCGCATGCGCTTGACCAGCCAGGCCCCGGTCAGCGTGGCGAGCGGCGCGACCGGCATGAGCGCCGCCGAAGCCGCCAGGTTGGTCGCGTCGAATTGCCCCAGCCAGAAATACGGCGCCAGCTTCACCGTATTGGTGATGGCGAAAAGGATCACCCCGGTCCCCGTCATCACCTTCGGGTCGAGCCGCAGCGGCAGCGCATAGATCTGGTAGGGCGGGCCGCCGACATGCGCGACGAAGCTGACGAAGCCGGCGACCGTCCCCCAGAACGCCGCGAGATAGCGGTTCGGCGCCGCCGCCCGCATGTCGCCGCGCCACACCTGCTGGATGAGCCAGCGCAGGGTGAAAACGATGGCCACCACGCCGATGATCAGCCGGATCATGTCGGGCGTTACGTATGAGGCCATCAGCCAGGCGATGGCCAGTCCGACCATCATCGACGGCAGCAGCGACCACAGCAGGTCGCGGTCGTAGACCCCGCGCCAGCTCCACAACGACACCGCGTCCATGACCACGAGGATCGGCAGCAGGATCGCCGCGGCCTGCAGCGGCGACACCACGAGCGCCAGCATCGGCACGCCGACCACGCCGGCGGCGCCGCCGAAGCCGCCTTTCGACAGGCCGACGAGGATGACGGCCGGGATGGCTGCCGCGTAGAACCACGGATCCGAAAGCAGGGCGCTCATGGGGAAGGCCTTTCGCCTTCGCCCATAGCGCGGTGGAGCGGCTTTGGCGATAGGCGCGCCTGTTCAAAACCCGGCCGTTCCTCTATGCCCAAATCCTACCACGATCGCCCTCCATGGGCAGTCCCGCCACGGAATTCCGCATGACCGACCGCCAAGAACCGAACCGCTGCCGCGTCGTCCTGATCGCGCCGGCCGACACGGACGCCGAGACGCTGCTGCCCCGCCTGCGCGACGCAGTGTCCGGCGGCGACGTGTCGTCGCTGATCCTGCCGCAGGGGGGGACCGGCGAGGTGGCGTTCCAGGCGCTGGCGCAGGCGATCGTTCCGGCGGCGCAACAGGCCGGTGTCGCCGTCATCATCGCCGGCGACACACGCATCGCCGGCCGTGTCGGCGCCGACGGCATTCACCTCGAGACCGGACTGGCCGACGTCTCGGACGCCGTGCAGCGCGCGGCAGGCAGGCTCATCGTCGGGGCCGGCGGCATCACCACGCGCGATGCGGCGCTCGACATCGGCGAGGCCCAGCCCGACTACGTGTTCTTCGGCAAGTTCGGCATGGACACCAAGCCGGAGCCGCACCGCCGCAACCTGGCGCTCGGGCAATGGTGGGCCGAGATGATCTCGATCCCCTGCATCGTGCTGGCCGGCTCGGACATCGCCTCGGTCGAGGCGGTGGCACAGACCGGCGCGGAGTTCGTCGCGCTCTCGTCGGCCGTGTTCGGCGACGGGATCGACCCGGCCGCGGCGGTTGCCGAGGCCAACGCCATCCTCGACCGCGCTGCGCCGCGTTTCGGCGACTGATCCGATGCGTCGCCGCCACATTCACGGCCTTGCCGGCGCTGCCGTCGCGCTGTTGGCGCTGGGGGCGGCCGGACGGGCGGCGGAAGCCGGTGCGACGCCGCTGGGCAAGCTGCCTTTCAGCATCGATGCCGAGCGTTTCGGCGGCGGCATGACCCGCGACGCCGACGTCGATCCCGACCGGTTCGGCGGCCGGGCGGCCGATCAGGCCTTCGGGGCGTTCCAGCGCGGCCTCTACATCACCGCCTACAACCTGGCCCTGCCGCGTGCCGAAGGCGGCGATCCCGCCGCCCAGACGCTGCTGGCCGAGATCCTGTCGCGCGGCCTCGGGCGGCCGCGCAATTTCGCCCAGGCCGCCAGATGGTATGCGCTGGCCGCCGAACAGGGCGTGCCCGACGCGCAGTTCCAGTATGCGCTGATGCTGCTCGACGGCACCTATGTGAAGAAGGATCCGAAGGAGGCCTACGCTCTGATGCAGGCCGCCGCCGAGGCCAACAACGAGCTTGCCCAGTTCAACCTTGCCCAGATGATCGTTCGCGACAGGCCGGGAGAGCGCGGGCTGGAGGAAGCCAGGCCCTATTTTCAGCGCGCCGCCGAGGCCGGCCTCGCCGACGCCCAATATGCGATGTCGCAGATCGAGGCGCGCGGAACGGCCGGCATCAAGGGCAACGACGCCGAGGCGCGGCGCTGGCTGGAACTCGCGGCAAAGCAGAACTACGATACCGCCCAGCTCGACCTCGGCCTTTGGATGATCGAGGGCCGAGGCGGAGCGCGTGACCAGGCGGAAGGCTTCGGCTGGCTGCTGCGCGCCGCCCAGTCGGGCAACGTCGCGTCGCAGAACCAGGTCGCCAGGCTCTACATGCAGGGCATCGGCGTCGATCCCGACACGCTGAACGCCGCGTCGTGGTACATGCTGGCCAGGCGTGCCGGCCTGTCCGATCCGCTCATGGAGGATTTCCTCGACGGGCTGACCGACCAGGAACTCAAGGCGGCGCTCGAGAAGTCGAACAGGCTCCAGTAGCACGCATCGCGCGCCGCAAGCATGGCGGAAGGGGCGGCAAGTCTTGCCTCCGCGGGCGTTTTGTGGTCTTGGGGCGGCCAAAGCCGCCGCGCGGCCCCTCCCTTTCTCCGGAAACCAAGAATGGCCAAGATCAACGGCAACGAAATCCGTCCGGGCAACGTCATCGAGCATGACAGCGGCCTGTGGGTCGCCGTGAAGACCAACACGGTGAAGCCAGGCAAGGGCGGCGCCTACAACCAGGTCGAGCTGAAGAACCTGATCAACGGCACCAAGCTCAACGAGCGCTTCCGCGCCGCCGAGACGGTCGAGCAGGTCGACCTCGAGATGAAGGACTTCTCCTTCCTCTACGAGCAGGGCGACGCGCTCATCTTCATGGACACCGAAAGCTACGAGCAACTGGAGCTGCAGAAGGACTTCGTCGGCGACCGCGCCGCCTTCCTGCAGGACGGCATGATGGTGGCCGTGCAGCTCTACCAGGAGAAGCCGATCGGCATCCGCCTGCCCGACCAGGTCGTGCTCGCCATCGCCGAGGCCGATCCGGTGGTGAAGGGCCAGACCGCGGCCTCCTCCTACAAGCCGGCGGTGCTCGAAAACGGCGTCCGCATCCTCGTGCCGCCCTTCATCGCGGCCGGCGAACGGGTGCTGGTCGACACCAACGAACTCATCTATCTGCGCCGCGCCGATTGAAAATGAGCGAATGGTGAGTAGCCAATAGCGATTAGAAGGATGGCCAACCCGACAGCCGCCTTCTGATCGCGACAAACCACTCACTGCTTCCATTCGCTACTCCCTGTTCGCTATTCGCCAAGGACTTCCCATGGCCCGCTCAGCACTGCTCAACGTCATGGTCCAGGCCGCGATGAAGGCCGGACGCTCGCTCGCCCGCGATTTCGGCGAGGTCCAGAACCTTCAGGTCTCGCTCAAGGGACCGGCCGACTATGTCAGCCAGGCCGACCGCAAGGCCGAGGAGATCCTGTTCACCGAGCTGTCGCGCGCCCGTCCCGGTTACGCCTTCCTGATGGAGGAGCGCGGCGCCGTGGCCGGCGAGGACGATCAGCACCGCTGGATCGTCGACCCGCTCGACGGCACGACCAACTTCCTGCACGGCCTGCCGTTCTTCGCCATCTCGATCGCGCTGGAGCGCCAGGGCCAGGTCGTCGCCGGGGTGATCTACAACCCGGCGATGGACGAGCTGTTCACCGCCGAGCGCGGCGGCGGCGCCTTCGTCAACGACCGCCGGCTGCGCGTCTCCGGCCGTGCAAAGCTGTCGGACGCCGTGATCGGCACCGGCGTCCCGCATCTCGGCCTCGGCCACCACGGCAATTTTCTCGTCGAGCTGCGCAACGTCATGGGCGAAGTGGCCGGCATCCGTCGCATCGGTGCCGCGTCGCTCGACCTCGCCTATGTCGCCGCGGGCCGGCTCGACGGCTTCTGGGAGGATCCGCTGCAGCCCTGGGACATCGCCGCCGGCAGCCTGCTGATCCGCGAGGCCGGCGGCTATGTCTCCGACCGCGACGGCGGACAGGCGATGTTCGAGAACAAGTCGGTCGTCGCCGGCAATGAGCAGATCCACCGCGCCCTGCTCAGGACGATCAAGAAGCCGCTTTCGCCGCGCTGACCGCGTTCAGCCGGCATTCACCGTGACGCGAGCCGTTCGGCCGCCGGACTTGCAAACCATTCCCCCAGCCAGCATCCTTTATCGATGGGGACGTCTTCGACATCCATTGGGACCGGCGGACGGGACATTTCGTTCGGCGGCCGCTTCGACTATTCGCGCGGCGAGCTGATCGCCGACGGCATCGTGCATGCCATCGGCATCGTGCTGGCGATCTCGGCCGGCTCGATCCTGCTCGCCTTCGCCTTCTTCCACACCGGCCCCTGGGAATATGTCGCGGCGCTGTTCTATGTCGTGTCGCTGGTCGGCGTGCTGTCGATCTCGCTGGCCTACAATATGTGGCCGGTATCGCCGGCAAAATGGATCCTGCGCCGGCTCGACCATGCCGCGATCTTCCTGCTGATCGCCGGCACCTACACGCCCATCCTGGCGCAGCTCGACGACCGCGCCGTCGCCAGCACCATGGCCCTGGTGGTCTGGACCGCCGCCGCCATCGGCATCGCCGTAAAGCTCTTCCTGCCGGGGCGCTTCGACCGCCTGGCCGTCGCCTTCTACCTGGCGATCGGCTGGAGCGGGGTGGTCGTCGCCCAGCGCCTGGTCGAGACGCTGCCGGCAACCACGCTGTGGCTGCTGGCGGCCGGTGGCGCCGCCTATTCCGGCGGCGTCGTGTTCTTCGTCTGGCAGAGGCTGCGCTTCCAGAACGCTGCCTGGCACGCCTTCGTCGTCGCAGGCGCCGGGCTGCATCTCGCGGCGATGATGGACTGCCTCGTCATCGACCGGCTGTAGACTGCGCAGCGACCTCCAGGTGGCCTGCTGCCTTTCAATTTCACCACAATTCCGCTTAGAGTCCCGCTAAGGGCGCGGCAGACGAGTGAATCGGGGCAGGGATGACGTTTTTACAAGGCAGCAGGGGCGACGCATCGGCCCGGGGTGGCCGCTACGATCCCTACAGGCTTGCCAGTCCGCAGGTTTTCCTGCTGTCCATGCTGGTGTTCCTCGGCATCGTCGCCTTCATTGCCGTCATCCTGACCCGCCAGATCTCGTCGGCCTTCGCCACCAATCCGGGGCTCAACGGCCTGATCGCCGGCGTGCTGGCCGTCGGCGTGCTGCTCGCCTTCGGCCAGGTGACGCGGCTGTTCCGCGAAGTCCGCTGGGTCAATTCCTTCCGCGCCGGGACCGAATCCGGCGAGCCGGTGCTGCTCGCGCCGATGAAGGCGCTGCTCAGCCGCTCGACCGGCATGACGCTGTCGACGAATTCGATGCGCACCATGCTGGATTCGATCGCCAACCGGCTGGACGAGAGCCGCGACATCTCGCGCTATCTGATCGGCCTGCTGGTGTTTCTCGGCCTGCTCGGCACGTTCTGGGGCCTGCTGGCCACCATCGGCTCGATCCGCGACACCATCCAGTCGCTCGATCCGGGCACCGGCGACGCGTCGGTCGTGCTGGACGCGCTGAAGACCGGCCTGTCGGCGCCGCTCGCCGGCATGGGCACGGCCTTCTCCTCCTCGCTGTTCGGGCTTGCCGGCTCGCTGGTGCTCGGCTTCCTCGACCTCCAGGCGGGCCGCGCCCAGACCCGCTTCTACACGGAACTGGAGAACTGGCTCTCCTCCGTCACGGATCTTTCCTCCGATATCGCCGTGCCGTCGGACCTGTCCAACCCCGCGGCCGCCGACGAGCTGAAGGCGCTGGCCGAGCGCATGGGAGCCCTGCAGGAGAATGGCGGCTCCAATCCGCGCATCGCCACCGCCATGGCGAACCTCGCCGACGGCATTTCGGGTCTGGTCAAGAACATGCGCAGCGAGCAGCAGATCATGCGCGACTGGGTCGAGGCGCAGTCGCAGGAGCAGCGCGCCCTGCGCGTGACGCTCGACCGCATCGCCGAGGCGCTCAAGAAGCGGGAACCGAACTGAGATGGCGCTGGCCCGCGGGCGGCGCGACCGCCGTGTCGATTATTGGCCGGGCTTCGTCGACGCGCTGTCGACGCTGCTGCTCGCCATCATGTTCCTGCTGTCGGTATTCGTCCTGGCGCAGTTCCTGCTCTCGCGCGAAATCACCGGCAAGGACGAGGTGCTCAACCGGCTGAACTCGCAGATCAACGAATTGACGCAGCTTCTGGCGCTCGAACAGTCGAGCTCGCAGGACGCGCAGGACCAGCTTGTCAACCTCCAGGCGTCGCTGCAGGCCGCCGAGGAGGAGCGCTCGCGGCTGCAGCAACTGCTCGACCGTGGCGCCGGAATGGGTGCGCAAGCCGACGCACAGATCGGCGCGCTTTCCGGCGAGCTGGATTCGCAGCGCCAGATCAGCCAGCAGGCGCTGAGTCAGGTCGAGCTGCTGAACCAGCAGATTTCCGCCCTGCGCAAGCAGATCGCGGCTCTGGAGACGGCGCTCGACGCATCCGAAGTGCGCGACCGCGAGTCCAACACCAAGATCGCCGATCTCGGCAAGCGGCTGAACGTGGCGCTGGCCCAGCGCGTGCAGGAGCTCAACCGCTACCGCTCCGACTTCTTCGGCCGGCTGCGCGAGATCCTCTCCGACCGGGAGAACATCCGCATCGTCGGCGACCGCTTCGTCTTCCAGTCGGAGGTGCTGTTCCCGGTCGGCTCGGAGGAGATCAACGAGGCCGGCCGCACCGAGATGGCCAAGCTCGCCCAGGCGATCATCGAGCTGCAGAAGGAAATCCCGCCCGAGATCAACTGGGTGCTGCGCGTCGACGGCCACACCGACAACCGGCCGCTGTCGGGCGCCGGCCGCTACCGCGACAACTGGGAGCTATCGTCCGCCCGCTCGACATCGGTCGTGAAATTCCTGATCGCCAACGGCGTGCCGGCCAATCGCCTGGTGGCCGCCGGCTTCGGCGAGTTCCAGCCGCTCGACGAGGCCGACACGGACGAGGCCCGCGCCCGCAACCGCCGCATCGAGCTGAAGCTGACCGAGCGGTGAGCGGCACCATCAATCCACCTGTACCTTGGCGCCCTTCACCACCGGCTCCCACTTCGCCAGTTCGGTCTTCACATGCGTCGCAAGCCCGACTGGCGTCGAGCCGACGATCGTTGCGCTGGACTCTTTCATGCGACCGACGACAACCGGACCGGTTCCGGCGGAAGCCGGCTCCGTCTGGAGCGGGCGACCCGCCGGTCAAGGGCGGCGCGAGATTATGATTTTGTAATTTGCCGGGATCGAACGGTCGGGCGTAGCTTCCGCGGCACGGCTGGGAACCGCCGGCGATCCGAGCATCGATGCCCCTCCCGCATCGGGCGGATCGCGACGCGACGGAACCTGACAGCCGATCCTACCCGGCGCGAGACGCGCTGGGCCGCAGACAATGGAGACGCGATCATGCGTTCCTTCACCCTCAAGGCGGCACTTGCCGCCATCCTCGTGTCCAGCTCGCTCGCCGGCGCCTACGCCGCCCAGCAGAACAGCGTGGCGATCGATCGCGGCGCCGCCCAGCCGAACGGCGAGGCCTGGGAAGACAATCCGCAGCCGACCGACCAGCTCGTCACCGGGTCGATCGCAGCACCTGCCAAGCCGGTCACGCAGACCCGGGCGGCACCCGGCCAGGCGGCACCCGCCTATCGTCCGCGGCTCGCCCATATCGTCCGCGAAGTCGGCAGGGCGGACCACCGCATTCACAGCGACCATGCGCGCGGACTGCTGACGCGGGCTGAATACCGGCAGTTCGACGCCCGCGCCGCGGCGATCCGGGCAGATGCGATGAAGACCGCCGGCATGCACCGGGGCGCCTTGCCGCGTGGCCACTACGACAGTCTGCAGGCCCGGCTGATGCAGCTCGACCGCGACGTTCGCCACGCCGCGATCGGTTGATCACGGGCGCAGGCCAGGCGGATGGCATCCGTCCGGCTCGCCCTCTGTCGCTATTCCGCGGCGCGGCCGAAGGCAGCCTGTCCATTGGAGAACTGCAGCTCCGCCAGCCTCGCATAAAGGCCGCCGCGCGCGATCAGCTCCCGGTGCGACCCTTCCTCGACGATGCGGCCGGCGTCCATCACCAGGATGCGGTCGGCCTTCAGCACGGTGGCCAGCCGATGCGCGATGACGATCGTCGTGCGCCGGCCCATCATGCGCTCCAGCGCCGTCTGCACCAGCGTCTCGCTCTCCGCGTCCAGCGCCGAGGTCGCCTCGTCCAGAAGCAGGATCGGCGCCTCGCGCAGGATGGCGCGGGCGATGCCGAGACGCTGACGCTGCCCGCCCGACAGGGTGACGCCGCGCTCGCCCACCTGGCTGTCATAGGCCTGCGGAAGGCTGCGGATAAACTCGTCGGCCAGGGCCTCGCGTGCCGCCGCCTCGACCTGGGCATCGCTCGCATCGGGGCGGCCGAAGGCGATGTTGTCGCGCACCGAAGTCGCGAAGATGATCACGTCCTGCGGCACGATGGCGATGCGCCGCCGCACGGCGTCCGGATCGGCCTGCGCCACATCCACCCCGTCGACCAGGATCTGCCCTCCCTGGGGATCGTAGAAGCGCAGGATGAGCGAGAAGATGGTGCTCTTGCCGGCGCCCGACGGCCCGACGATCGCCACCGTCTCGCCCGGGCGGATGGCGAAGCTGAGATCGTGCAGCGCCGGCAGGTCGGGGCGCGCCGGATAGGCGAAGCAGACGTCGCGGAATTCCACCGTTCCGGCGGCGACGGCCGGCAGCGGCACGGGATGCGCCGGAGCCGCCACATGCGGGATCTCGGCGAGCAGTTCGGTCAGGCGCTCCGCCGCGCCCGCCGCCTGCGAGAGTTCGCCCCACACTTCCGACAGCGCCCCGAGCGCCCCGGCCGCGAACACCGAATAGAGCAGGAACTGGCCGAGCGTGCCGGCCGTCAGCGTGCCGGCGAGCACGTCGCGCGACCCGAACCACAGCACCGCCACCACGGAGGAGAAGATGGTGAAGATGGCGAAGAAGGTAAGGAAGGAGCGCGCCAGCACCGAGGAGCGCGCCGCCTGGTAGGCCGACTCCACCGCCGTCGCGAAGCGCTGCGTCACCAGGTGCTCATTGGTGAAGGACTGCAGCGTCCGCACCGCGCCGATCTGTTCCCCGGCATAGGCGGACGCCTGCGCCAGAGTATCCTGCGCGGCACGCGACCGGCGCCGCACCGAGCGCCCGAACGCCACCAGAGGCAGCACGATCACCGGGATCGCGGCGATCACCAGGCCGGAGAGTTTCGGACTGGTGATCACCATCATCGCCACCGCGCCCAACCCGAGAATGGCGTTGCGCAGCGCCAGCGACGCCGTGGCGCCGACGGCGGACTTGATCTGCGTGGTGTCGGCGGTCAGACGCGACACGATCTCGCCCGACTGCACCGTGTCGAAGAATTGCGCCGAGAGCGTCGCGACATGGGCGAAGACGTCGCGGCGCAGGTCGGCGACGACGCGTTCCCCCAGCGAGATGACGAAATAGTAGCGCGCGGCCGAAGCCGCCGCGAGTACCGCGGCGACCACCACCAGCATCGAGAAGTAATTGGCGATCAGGCCGGAATCCGAGACCGAGAAGCCGTGGTCGATCATCCGCCGAACCGCCAGCGGCAGCGTCAGCGTGGCGCCCGCGGCGACGACGAGCGAGACGCCGGCCATGATCGCGGTCCACCGGTAGCGCAGCACATAGGGATAGAGCCCGCGCAGCGGCCTCAGCGTCGGTCTGGCCCGTTCCTCCATCGATACTCCTGCGCGGCGCCGGCCTTGTGCTTCAATGGGGGCTGGTGTATAGGCCCGCCGGACGATTTAGAAGCCGCGGCGCACGATTAGCTGCGGCTTCAGTGTTTGACAAAGGGCGCATCGCCGCAGGCTTCATCGCCTGGCCTGCCGCCTCCAGCCAGGAACGGTTCGATGAAAGACAAGATTCACCCCGACTACCACACGATCAAGGTCGTCATGACCGACGGCACCGAGTACCTGACGCGCTCCACCTGGGGCAAGGAAGGCGACACGATGAACCTCGACATCGACCCGACCACCCACCCGGCCTGGACCGGCGGCCAGCAGACGCTGCTCGACCGCGGCGGTCGTCTCTCCAAGTTCAAGAAGCGCTACGAAGGCCTCGGCATCTAAGCCGGCTGCTTCGGATCCTGCAGGTCGGCTGGGTCCGCGAGACCATCCTGGAATTGCCAAGGGCCGGTGCGCGAGCGCCGGCCCTTTCGCATGACAGGACTTTCGAATGGCAAGGACCATTGGGCGCGGCCGACGCGCCGCCATCCATGTCTTTCAAGGCGAAGGCGAGGCTACTCGCTCTTGGATTTCCTGTCGGAATGGCCGAGGTCGCGCTCCGGCGCGATCACGTCGCGCACGAGTTGCTTGAGCTTCGCGGCGTCCGGGAATCCCCCGTCCCGCTTGCGTTCCCAGATGATCTGCCCGTCGCAGACGATCTCGAACACCCCGCCCGTGCCGGGAACGAGCGCCACCTCGCCGAGCTCCGTCCCGAAGGTCGACAGCAGCTCCTGGGCCATCCAGCCGGCACGCAGCAGCCAATGACACTGGGTGCAGTAGCGGATGCTGACGCGGGGACCCATGCCGGCCGCGGCCGCGGGTGCTGCCTGGCTCACGCCGCGCTGAGGCGCGCCAGCGTCTCCTCGTCGACCTCGAAATTCGCGTAGACGTTCTGCACGTCGTCGTCGTCCTCGAGGACGGCGACCAGCTTCATCAGCGATTGCGCCCGCTCCTCGTCGACCGGCACGTTGGTCTGCGGCTTCCAGACGATCTTGACTGTGTCTGCCTCCCCGAGCACCGCTTCGAGGGCCTTGGAGACATCGCCGATGTTCTCGAAGGCGCACTGGATGGTGTGTCCGTCCTCATCCGACTGCACGTCGTCGGCGCCGGCCTCGATCGCCGCGTCCATGACCGTCTCCGCGCTGCCGGCCTCCGGCTTGTAGACGATCTCGCCGACACGGTCCCACAGGAAGGAAACGGAGCCGGTCTCGCCGAGCGCCCCGCCGGCCTTGGTGAAGGCGGCGCGCACGCTGGATGCGGTGCGGTTGCGGTTGTCGGTCAGCGCCTCGACGATGACGGCGACGCCGCCGGGACCGTAGCCCTCGTAGCGCACCTCGTCATAGCTCTCCGCATCGCCGCCGGCGGCCTTGTTGATCGCCCGCTGGATATTGTCCTTGGGCATGGATTCCGCCTTGGCGCTCTGGATCGCCAGGCGCAGGCGCGGGTTCATCGCCGGATCCGGCGTGCCCATCTTGGCCGCGACGGTGATCTCGCGCGCCAGCTTGGAGAACATCTTCGACCGCATCGCATCCTGGCGGCCCTTGCGGTGCATGATGTTCTTGAACTGTGAATGGCCGGCCATGAGGTCTCTCTGGCGCCCTGCGGCGCTCTGCTTTTCGGGATGGGCGGCCTTATAGATAAATTGCCGGCCAACGTCCAGAAGCCGGCCACGCGGCGCCGCCCCCCGGCTCGCGAACTGTTGATGCGTCTGGCGCATGCGGCCGCTGGCCTCCAGTCCCGACGACGCTAGTCTTGCCTGAAGCGCGAGGCGGAAGGGACACCCGATGCGGACCAGCCTGCTTGTCATCCTGCTGCTGTTCGCCGGAGCCGTTTCGGCCACGGCACAGGACGGTCCGGTCCCGAGCAAGTGCATGGCGATCGCGCAGATGCTGCCCGGCGTCACCTATGCGAGCTACACGCCGGTGCAGGCGGCGGCGAGCGAGGAGGTGACGATCACCTATGCCGGACATTCGACCTATCTGATCGACACGCCCGGCGGCGTGCGCATCGCCACCGATTTCAGCGGCGTCTATGGGGGCAGTCCGGCCCCGCGCGTCGCGACGATGAACAAGGCGCACCGCACCCATTTCACCGACACGCCCGACCCGGCGATCGAATACGTGCTGCGCGGCTGGAACCCGCAGGGCGGCGCGGCACGGCACGCGGTGGTCGTCGACGACGTCTTTATCCGCAACGTGCCGACCGACATCCGCGGCTGGGGCGGCGAACTCGAGCGCGACGGCAATTCGATCTTCATCTTCGAGGTGGCGGATCTGTGCATCGGCCATCTCGGCCATCTGCACACCAGCCTGAGCGACGCGCAGTACGGGGCGATCGGCCGCCTCGACGTGCTGATGGTGCCGGTCGACGGCGGCATGACCCAGTCGCTGACCGGCATGAGCGAGGTCGCCGACCGGCTGCATTCCTCGATCATCCTGCCGATGCACCGCCACTCCACCCCGCTCGGCGAGTTCCTCGGCCTGATGGGCAAGGAGTTCGCCGTCGACAGGCGCGAAGAGCGGTCGCTGAACGTGTCGCTGCGGACGCTGCCGCGCCAGCCGACGATCGTCGTGCTGCAGGGAATCTGAGGCGCGGCTATTCTTCGCTGATCGCGTAGCCGGCGCCGCGCACGGTGCGGATCACGTCCGGCATCCGCCCGTCATTGACCGCCTTGCGCAGCCGTCCGACATGCACGTCGACGGTGCGCTCGTCGATGTAGATGGTCTCGCCCCAGACATTGTCGAGCAATTGTCCGCGCGAGAACACGCGGCCCGGATGGCGCATCATGAACTCCAGCAGGCGGAATTCGGTCGGCCCGAGCTTGATCTCGCTCTTGCGGCGGTAGACGCGGTGCGATTCCCGGTCGAGCATGATCTCGCCGACCTTGAGCACGCTGGACAGCACCTCCGGACGGGCCCGGCGCAGCAGCGCCTTGACCCGCGCCATGAATTCCGGCGTCGAGAACGGCTTGACGAGATAGTCGTCGGCGCCGGTCGACAGGCCCCTGACGCGGTCCGATTCCTCGCCGCGCGCCGTCAGCATGATGACCGGCAGGCGCTCGGTATCGGGCCGCATCCTCAGCCGCCGGCAGAGCTCGATCCCGGACAGCGCCGGCAGCATCCAGTCCAGCACCAGCAGGTCCGGCACGTTTTCGCGCAGGCGGATCTCCGCCTCGTCGCCCCGCGTCACCACCTCGACCTGGTATCCTTCGGACTCCAGATTGTAGCGCAGCAGAACGCCGAGCGTTTCCTCGTCCTCGACAACCATGATCTTGGGGGCAATCATGTCGCGGCACAGCCTCCGAAC
>JAHBYY010000020.1 GCA_019635715.1 Rhizobiaceae bacterium
CGTCGGGATCGAGGCGTTGGGATCGCCCATCGCGGCCGCGGCGATGGTGCCCATCTTGATCACCATGTCCGGCTTCACGCCGAAGAACGCGGGAGACCAGACGACGAGATCGGCGAGTTTGCCGATGGTCACCGAGCCCACCCATTCGTCGAGGCCGTGGGTGATCGCCGGGTTGATGGTGTACTTGGCGACGTAGCGCTTGACCCGGAAATTGTCGTTGCCGGCGTGGTCCTCCGGCAGCGGCCCGCGCTGCACCTTCATCTTATGCGCGGTCTGCCAGGTGCGGATCAGCACTTCGCCGACGCGACCCATCGCCTGGCTGTCGGAGGCCATCATCGAGAAGGCGCCCATGTCGTGGAGGATGTCCTCGGCGGCGATGGTCTCTTTCCGGATGCGGCTCTCGGCGAAGGCGACGTCCTCGGGGATGGTGGGGTCGAGATGATGGCAGACCATGAGCATGTCGAGATGCTCGTCGATCGTGTTGACCGTGTACGGCCGCGTCGGGTTGGTCGAGGAAGGGAGCACATTGGCGAGCCCCGCCACCTTGATGATGTCCGGCGCATGGCCGCCGCCCGCCCCCTCGGTGTGGAAGGCGTGGATGGTGCGACCCTTGAAGGCTGCGATCGAATCCTCGACGAAGCCCGATTCGTTGAGCGTGTCGGTGTGGATCATCACCTGGACGTCGAACTCGTCGGCAATCGCGAGGCAGCAGTCGATCGCCGCCGACGTCGTCCCCCAGTCTTCGTGGAGCTTGAGCGCCGCGGCGCCGCCGCGCACCTGCTCCTCCAATGCCGAGGGCAGCGAGGCGTTGCCCTTGCCGGCGAAGGCGAGGTTCATCGGGAAGCCTTCCGCCGCCTGGATCATCCGGCCGAGATGCCAGGGGCCGGGCGTGCAGGTGGTGGCGTTGGTGCCGGTCGCGGGCCCCGTGCCGCCGCCGAGCATGGTGGTGATGCCGGCCATCAGCGCCTCCTCGATCTGCTGCGGGCAGATGAAGTGGATGTGCGCGTCGAAGCCGCCGGCGGTGAGGATCTTGCCTTCGCCGGCGATGGCTTCGGTGCCCGGTCCGACGATAATGGTGACGCCCGGCTGCGTATCGGGGTTGCCGGCCTTGCCGATGGCGACGATGCGTCCGTCCCTCAGGCCGATGTCGGCCTTGTAGATGCCGGTCCAGTCGACGATCAGCGCATTGGTGACGACCGTGTCGACGGCGCCGTCGGCCCGCGCCACCTGGCTCTGGCCCATGCCGTCGCGGATCACCTTGCCGCCGCCGAATTTCACCTCCTCGCCATAGGTGGTGAGGTCCTTCTCGACCTCGATAAACAGTTCGGTGTCGGCCAGCCGCACCTTGTCGCCGACGGTCGGGCCGAACATCTGGGCATAGGCGGCGCGGGAAATGCGAGCAGGCATGTCAACGTCCTTGCGAAGCGGGGAGTGGCGACGTGTTCAAAGGGGAAGGCCGGTGCGGCAGGGCGGAGGCGGCAGGCACGCGCAGCGGTGCAAGCGGACACCCGGTTACCATGCGGAAAGGCTGACACGCGAAGGCGTCGGCCCGCCGCACGACTGCATTGACGGCCCTTGCCCGGCGCGGCAATCTGACGCGCTTTTCCGCCCACCCCCGGTACCCACCCGGTTTCCCGAAAGAACCCTCATGGCCAGCCTGAAGCCAGCCCTCCTTGCCGCCTGTCTTCTCGCATTTCCGTCCATCGCGCTTGCCGAAACCCCGGTCGAACGCGGCGCCTATCTGGTGCGCGGTCCAGCGGGCTGCGGCAATTGCCACACGCCGATCGGCCCGGATGGCTTCGTGCAGGCGCAGGAACTCGGCGGCCGGTTGGTCGAGGACGGTCCGGCCTTCAAGGCTTTCGCGCCTAACATCACGCCCGGGGGCGAAGTGGCGACGTGGAGCGACGCTGAACTTGCGAAGGCGATACGCGAGGGCATCCGGCCGGACGGCAGCGTCATAGGCCCGCCCATGCCGTTCACCATGTATCGAGGCCTGGGCGACGACGACCTCGCAGCGATCGTCGCCTTCCTGCGCACCGTACCGGCGCTCGACATAAAATCCCCGCCGTCCGAGTACCATATCCCGCTGCCGCCGGCTTATGGACCGCCCGTGGCGAGCGTGACAGCACCTCCGCGCGCCGTCACCGTCGAGTATGGCGCTTATCTCGCCGGCCCGATCTCGCACTGCATGGAATGCCACACCCCGATGGGCCCGGCCGGTCCGAAGATCGACACGGATCTCGGCCGCGGCGGCTTCGAGTTCCATGGGCCATGGGGCATTTCCGTCGCGTCCAACATCACCTCGGGACAGGACGGCATTTCCGGATATTCCGACGACGAATTGAAGGCGATGATCACCAAAGGCGTGCGCCCGGGCGGCGCGCCTATGTTGCCGCCCATGCCCTACCCCTTCCTGGCCAAAGCCACGCCCGACGATCTCGACGCCATCGTGCTCTACCTGCGCAGCCTGCCGCCGCTCGACGACGCCAAGTGAGCCCGTCACCGCACCCGATGTGAAACGATCCCGCGCCGGACGCGTTGGGCCCTCGAGTCCTTCCTGTCCAGCGGAACGAACGGGAGTTTCAAATTGACAATCCGCGCTTACTTTCGCCGGCCCGCGCCGGCCGCCGCCATTGCCCTCGCCGTTCTCGTCGCGGCCCCCACGAACATGCTGGCGCAGGGGCTCGACGACCCCGCTTCTGCCGATCGCATCGTGGGATCGGAAATCCAGGAAGAGCAGTCGAGCGTCGCGACCGACGCCGAAAAGGTTCTCAATGCCATCGACAAGACGCCGGACAACATCGCTGCCGTGCGGATGACGTCGGCACTGGATACTGTCGACATCGTCTTCCTGCCGGATGCCGCAATGGCCGAAGGCGGTCCGCCCGCCCCGATCCGCGACCGTATCGAGAAGCGGCAGGCCGACGTCGACGCGCTGCGCGCCGAGATCGAGGGCAACGCGATGATCTATCATGCCATCAATGCACGCCAGATCCTGCCGCGCGACGTGCTCGCCGTCGAATTTCCCGGCGAGCGCGAGATCGTCATCTATGCGGCTGCCAAGCCTCCCGCAGATTGAGCGGGCCGGCCGGCGCCTGGCATCGCCGATCGCAGCCGGGCGCATCAAAGCTTGCCCATGACCTTCTGCTGAAAACCGTACACCTCCCGGGCGCCCCCCAGCGGAACGAGGGTGACGTCGCGCTCCTGGCCCGGCTCGAAGCGCACCGCCGTGCCGGCGGCGATGTCGAGGCGCATGCCGCGCGCGCTGTCGCGATCGAAGCGCAGCGCCTCGTTAGTTTCGAAGAAATGGTAGTGGCTGCCGACCTGGATCGGGCGATCGCCCGTATTGGCGACCTTGAGCGTGATCGTCGGGGCGCCGACATTCAGTTCGATGTCGCCCGCAGCCGTGATGACTTCGCCGGGGATCATGACTGCTCCTTTGCTTTCACGCCGCACGGCCGGCCGGGCCACAGCCCTCGGCCTTCAGCACACGGCGTGTCGATGCAGGGTATTTTTCCAGCTTGCCCGCCGGCCTGACCGGACGGCGGACCAGTTCACCGCCGCAATTGGGGCAGACGCCGCGCAGCACGGTCTGCGCACAAGCGGCGCAGAAGGTGCATTCGAAGGTGCAGATCATCGCGTCGGCCGAGGCCGGCGGCAAGTCGCGGTCGCAACATTCGCAATTGGGGCGAAGCTCCAGCATCCATCCCCCTAGCGGATCGGCTCGTGCACGGTGACCAGCTTGGTCCCGTCCGGGAACGTCGCCTCGACCTGCACGTCGTGGATCATCTCGGCGATGCCCTCCATCACCTGCGTGCGCGTCACCACGTGCGCGCCCGCCTCCATCAGGTCGGCGACGGAGCGGCCGTCGCGCGCGCCCTCGACGACGTAGTCGGTGATCAGGGCGATCGCTTCCGGATGGTTCAGCTTCACGCCGCGCTCCAGCCGCTTGCGGGCAACGATCGCCGCCATGGCGACCAGCAGTTTGTCCTTTTCGCGCGGCGTCAAGTTCATGCGTGCCGTCCGTCCCTAGAGTGACCAAGCCTTGGGCAGCGCTGCCCCTTCGTTGAGCAGCGCGAGCAGCGGCATCAGCCTTTTCCGCAGCAGATAGCTGTCGACGGCGTAGAGCCTCGCAAGAAGCTTGCCACTCCCCGCCACGGTCCAGGCGCTGACGCCCCCCTCGTCACCTATGATGGCGCGAGCCGGATCGACGAGCGCCTCGACCCCCGAAGAGATCAGGAGGACCGTCGCCATCGCGGCCGCGCCGCCCAGCGTCGCGGTCCAGCCAAGCTGCGTCTCGACATCCGGACCGATCGCGAAATCCTCGGCATGGACGAGGCCGCCGCCGACGCGAACCCGCCAGCGATCGCGGAACAGTCCCTGACGGACCCGCTCGCCCATCGCCGTGCGCCCGAATACGGTCGTCTCGGCCAGCAGCAGGCGCGCGTCGGCGGCGAGTTCGACATCGAGATGCCGGCGAAACGAAGCCCGGTCGAAGACGATCGTCTCCTGCGGCAGCCAGGCAAGCCGTGCGCCGCTCGCGACATCGAGGCGGACCTCCACCTCGGCGCGGCCGACGGCCGCCCTGTAGACCTTCTCGGAAGCCTGCGTCGTGACCACGGCCGCCGCCCCGTCACCAACGGCGACGCGCCAGCCGATGCGATCGCCGCCGGTCAGCCCGCCGGCAGTGTTGATCAGCACCGCCTCCAGCGGGTCGCAGCCAAGCCGAGGCAGGCGAATTTTTGCGGCACCCCGCTGATGAAGCCTGCGCAGGCGGGTCCGGCCGGCGACGACGCCGACGACCAGGTCGGCGTCGGCATGGACGCGCTGCGAGGCCAGCTTCTCAACCGTCTGAGCATGGATGGTCATCGCCGCAACGTTCCCGCATTCGGTTGAAAACGCAAGGCGGGAACCGGAGCGCGCCCGCATCGTTCATGCACCGGAGGCCTGGCCTGCAAACGACAAGAGCGGTTTCGCCATTGCGGGCGGCGGCGCATCGACTAGGATGGTCGGCCTGCGGACGCCGTCATCGCCACGGCCGCCCGATCCGTACCGGAATCCGCCGTCTGCGACTCAGGAGAAACACATGCATCTCTGGACCCTGATGAAGACTTCGATCGACGCGCTCGCCGGCGCGCCGACCATGACGACGCGGCGCAGCTTCGTGATCGGCGCCACCACGCTGGGCGTGCTCGCGCTGACGACGCCGTCCATCCTGGCGCCCGCGCCCGCCGCGGCCGCGCCCGCCGCCGCCCTTCCCGATCTAGACCCGGTCGCCGGCGACCTGCCGATGTCAACCCCGGCCGAGCCCGCGCAGTACAGCCACAACAGCCATCGTCGCCGACGCTGGCGCCGCCGCGAACTGGCACGCATGTGCCGCAACAACCGCCGCTTCCGCCGCGACAACCGGGGGCTCTGCCGCCGCGTCACCGGCTGGCGCGAGCGACCCGGCGTGTGCGTCCAGGTCGGACCTGTGGTGATCTGCGACTAGAGGTCGCCGGGACCTTTTCGGCCGGCGCCGTTGCCGGCGCAATATGTTGGGCGCGTCGACCGGCCGAACCGACGCGCCTGTTGCCTCCATGGTTCCGCCTTTCTATAGAAGGGAGCCGTCGGGGGATTTCGGCACGGACCGGGGCTTGTCGCCGGCTACCGATGCGGGTGAGGTCGTCGGCGCATCATCGGCGCCAAGAACAACAAGAAATGGAATTCGGCATGGACCAGCTCGCACAGGACATCGTCGCGAAGATCAAGCAGCACGCGGATCCGGCGGTCGGCGAGATCACGCCCGAGACGGAGCTGAAGGATCTGGGTATTCATTCGCTCGAATTGACCGAGATCATCTTCGACCTCGAGGAGGCCTACGGCATCGAGATCGAGATGAATACGTCGGAGGCCTGGAGCAAGCTGTCCAATGTCGGCGACATCGTCCAGGCCGTGCGCGATCTGATCGCCAAAAAAGGCTGACATGGCGCGCACGCGGATCGTCATTACCGGCATTGGCGGCCTGTGCGCGATGGGCGCCAACGCCGGAGACATCTGGTCGGCGATGCGCGAGGGGCGCTCGGCGATCGGGCCGCTCACGGCGACGTTTCCAGCCGAACTCAGAGTTCGCATCGGCGCCGAGATCGCCGAGCTTCCACCCCACGACCTCGACCGCAAGCAGGTCGCCACGATGGACCGCTTCAGCCTGCTCGCCGCGATCGCGGCCGGCGAGGCCGTGAAGCAGGCCGGACTGGACCTTGCGGCGGGAGACGGCAGCCGGCGGGGCGCGATCGTCGGAACCGGCATTTTCGGCGCCACCACGGCCGACGATTCCTATCGGGAGATCTATCGCGAGAACCGAAACCGAGTCGGCATCATGACCGTCCCGAAGATCATGCCGGGTGCGCCGGCCGGCCAGCTCAGCATGGCCTACGGCCTGCGCGGGCCGGTGTTCGGGGTAACGTCCGCCTGCGCCTCGTCCAACCATGCGCTGTCGGCGGCGGTCGATCAGTTGCGGCTCGGCCGCGCCGACGTGATGCTCGCCGGCGGGACCGATGCGCCGCTGGTATTCGGCGTGCTCAAGTCCTGGGAGGCGCTGCGGGCGCTGGCGCGCGACACCTGCCGGCCGTTCTCGGCCGATCGCGACGGCCTGGTCATCGGCGAAGGCGCCGGTATCGCGGTGCTGGAAACCTACGAGCATGCGAGGGCCCGCGGCGCCGTCATCCTGGCCGAGCTCGCCGGCTGCGGCATGTCCGGCGACGCCAGCGACATCGTCGCCCCGACGATCGACGGGCCGGCCGCCGCCATGGCCGCGTGTCTCGCCGATGCCGGGCTGAATGCCGAGGATGTCGACTACGTCAACGCGCACGGCACCGGAACCAAGGCCAACGACCAGATCGAGACGGCGGCGATCAAGCGCGTCTTCGGCGGTCACGCCGGGACGCTCTCCGTGTCGTCGACCAAGTCGATGCACGCGCACTGCATGGGCGCATCCGGCGCCCTCGAAATGATCGCCTGCGTCAACGCGGTGCGCGAAGGCCTGGTGCCGCCGACCGCGAACTACACGACGCCCGACCCGGACTGCGACCTCGACGTGACGCCGAACGTGGCGCGCCAGCGCCGGGTGCGCGCGGCGATCAGCAACGGCTTCGCCTTCGGCGGAACCAACGCCGTGGTCGCCTTCAAACCAGTCTGAAGCACTGCGGCGCCTTGCCGGACCATGGGTGCCTGCCTAACTGTCCTGCACCGCAGCTCGCGCCCAATCCGGAGATCCAATGACCGACCTGTCCGCCTTTCCCGTGGCCAAGCGCTGGCCCGCGCAGCACCCAGACCGGCTGCAGCTCTATTCCTTCCCGACGCCAAACGGCGTGAAGGTGTCCATCGCGCTCGAAGAGTCCGGCCTGCCCTACGAGGCGCACACGGTCAACATCCTGAAGAACGAGAGCTGGACGCCCGACTTCCTGTCGCTCAACCCGAACGGCAAGATCCCCGCCATCATCGATCCCGACGGCCCGGGCGGCAAGCCGGTCGCGCTGTTCGAATCGGGCGCCATCCTGCTCTACATCGCCGAGAAGACCGGAACGCTCCTGCCGGCGGATCCGGTACGCCGCCTGGAAACCATCCAGTGGGTGTTCTTCCAGATGGGCGGCATCGGCCCGATGTTCGGCCAGCTCGGCTTCTTCTACAAGTTCGCCGGCAAGGACATCGCCGACAAGCGGCCGCTGGAGCGCTATCGCGACGAGTCGAAGCGGCTGATCGGCGTGCTGGAAACCCGGCTGACCGGCCGTCAGTGGATCATGGACGACGAGTTCACCATTGCCGACATTTCGATGCTCGGCTGGGTGCGCGCGCTGAAGCTGTTCTACGACGCGGGCGAGCTGCTCGGCCTCGACAATTTCCCGAACGTTATGGGCTGGCTCGACCGTGGTCTTGCCCGTCCCGCGGTGGCGCGCGGCCTGACCGTCCCCGCCCGCGGCTGAGTTCCGGCTACAGGCGCTCGCCGAGCCTGATCGCCTCGAAATAGGCGTCGGTGCCGACCTGGCCGCCCTTGAGCGCGATCTCCAGGCCATCGACGCCGGCATCGCCGCTGTGCGCGACGCAAAGCGGCGAGCCGGGCGATTGCGGCAGCGGCATCCTGACGGTCAGCGCCGCGATGCCGAGCTGGCCGAGCGCATGGCTCGACGTGTCGCCGCCGGCGATCACGGCGCGGCGCAGGCCCTCGCTCCGCACCAGGTCGCGCAGGATCGTGCCGAGGGCGCGGCCGAGCCGGTGGCGCGCACCTTCAACCCTGTCGATTTCCGATCCACGGTCGGCGTTCGGACCGAGCGCGCTGTAGAGGACGACGCTACGGCCGTCGCGCAGGGCCTTTTGCCCTGCCGCCACCGCTCCGGCGATGGCGGCTTCGGCATTTTCGCCGACCAGCGCCAACGGGTCGAGCTCAATGCCGACATAGCCGTTGGCGACCGCGTGGCCAATCTGCCGCTCGGTGGTCGGCGAGACGCTGCCCGAGACCACGGCCAGCCGGTCGACCGCCGCCGCCGGCGCGAAGGCAGCGGTGCCGGGAGCGATCCCCGCGGCCGCCCAGTGGCGCAGCAGCGCATATTCGATGCCCGACGAGCCGACGACGAACGGCGCCTCGGCACGCGCCACACGCCACAGTTCCTCGCCGGCGAGGAGCTGCGTTTCAGGACCGTCGACGTCGATGAGGAAAAAGTCGCTTTCGGCACGTACCCGATCGACGATCGCCGCACGCCCGGTCAAGCGAAGGTCAGTGATGTCGACCAGGGCGGACGTCATCGCGGTCTGCTCCGCCAGGTGCTTCAGCAGGTCGGCCTCGCGCATCGGCGTCACCGGATGGCGGCTCATCACCGGGTGGCGGTCGATGCGGTAGGTTCGGCCTCGATAGCCGGCAAACAGATTGCCGAACGCGGTGTAGCGCTTGAGCTGCGGCGCGCCGACCAGCAGCGGGACGCAGTCCTGGCCGAACACCTTGCGGCCGATCTCGATGGCGCGGCCGATATTGCCGATTTCCGGGCTGGAATCGAAGGTCGAGCAGACCTTGTAGTGGCTGATCGCTGCGTTGAGCGACCTCAGCCATTCGAAGGCCGGCGTCAGGTTCTCGTCCATCCAGGCCGGCGTCTCGCTGCGGCTGGTGCCGGCGAGCCCCATCGCCCGGCAGTGGCCGAACCGCGCGACAAGCGATGCATCGGGCCGGCCGGTGAACAGCACCGTCGGCACGCCGCCCAGTTCCAGAGCTTCCATGACATCGGTGGAGCCGGTCAGATCGTCGCCGTAGTAGCTCAGCAGAAGGCCGGTCTCAGCCATTGGTGCCGCCTCCGAATTTTTCGATGGACTGGCGGAGCTCCGGATGGGTCTTGGCGTAGTCGTCGAGCGGGATGCCGTCGACCGCCGCCTGCCAGGCCTGCCGCACCGCGACGACGCCGGCCGCCGGACCGCCCGGATGGCTGACGATGCCGCCGCCGCACAGATAGAGCAGGTCCACCGTGCGCCCCGTGCGCCGGTAGGTTTCCGGCGCCTGGCCGCCCCACTGGCCGGAGCCGGCGACCGGCATGGCGCAGTCCGACGGGGTGAACAGCGGCGTGGTGACCGCCTCGAACGAGGCGACGAAGCTGTCGTCCGGCTCCCAGTATTTGACGCCGATGCCGTTGATCTGGAACTGGTCGACGCCGAGCAGCCGCCAGAACTGCTGCCAGACGGAGAAATCGAAGCCGAGGCCGGGATGGCGGGTGAGGACGTCCCAGCCGTTGCGATGGGCGTGCAGCACGAGTTCCGTGCGCTTGCGCAGGAAGGCCATGCCGCCCATGCCGATCGAGTTGATGTTGACCACCGCGCAGTTGCCGCCGGCTTTTGCGACGATGTCGTGGTTGCGCATCATCTCGTCCGGATCGGCATGGCTGATGCCCCACGCGTACATCACCTTCTTGCCGGTCTTCTGCTCGTGATCGAGGATCAGCGGCATGATCGCCTTCACCCGCTCCCCGAGCGGCGAATAGGCCGGGCTCATCAGCTTCTCGTCGTCCTTGATGAAGTCGACCCCCGACGCGATCAGTTCGCGGACCATCTCGGCGGTCTCATGCGGACGCAGGCCGAGCGCCGGCTTGACGATGGTTCCGATGACCGGGCGGCCCTGCACGCCGGTGAGCGCGCGTGTGCCGGCCAGCCCGTATTTCGGACCGGGATGCACGGCATAGGCGGGCGGCAGCTTCAGGCCGACGATGCGGATGCCGGAGAGGCCGCTGATCGAGAATACTCCGCCGATGGCGATGGTCATCAAAGCCGAGAGATCGGTGCCGACCGCGTCGAGCGGAAAGGCGATGTCGGCCTCGCCGCGGTTGAACGGCCCGACGCCGCCGGGGATCGACGGCGTGCCCAGCGGCGGCAGATGGCGCACCGACAGGACCCGCGCGGCGACACGCGCCTTCAACTCCTCGGTCTCGCCGGGAAGCGCCACGAACGTGCCCGTCGACTGGTCGCTGGCGATCTTCGCCGCGAGCTGCTCGACGCTTCCCGGCGTCTCGATCCGGTAGGTGACGACGATCTGGTCGAAGGACATCGAAGGGCTTTCCGTTGGCCGCCGACTGGTATAATGAGTATCCAACTATTGCAACCGGAATCCTGACGACGACCATCGTGTCCGCCGCTATCCTTGGCGCACCGAATCGACGTTTCCAGGGGAGTGGGTGGGAATGGCCGTTTCCGAACCGATCGTCAGGCGAAAGCTGTCGGACGAAGTCTTCGCGCGCCTCAAGCGGCTGATCACCAGCGGCGAGCTGAAGCCGGGCGACGACATGCCGTCCGAGCGCGAACTGATGGAGCGTTTCGGGGTCGGGCGGCCGGCGATCCGCGAGGCCATGCAGGCATTGGCCAACATGGGACTGGTGGCGATCTCGCACGGCGAACGCGCCAAGGTGCTGCAGCTCAGCGCCCGCTCGATCTTCCGGCAGGTCGACACCGCCGCCAAGATCATGCTCGCATCGTCCACCGACTCGCTGGAGCATCTGAAGAGCGCCCGCATCTTCTTCGAACGCGGCATGGTGCGCGACGCGGCGGACAAGGCCACGGCCGAAGACATCGCCGGGCTGCGCGACATCCTGGCCGAGCAGGAGGAGCATCGCGGCAATGCCGAGCCCTTCATCAGCGCCGACATGCGGTTCCATACCGCGATCGCGGCGATCTCGGGCAACCCGATCTATGCCGCGGTCAGCGAGGCGATGCTCGGCTGGCTGAAGGAGTACCATACCGACCTGCTGATCTGGACCGGCAACGAACAGTACACGCTGGACGAACACGCCGAGATCATCGACCGCATCGCGGCGAGGGACGCCGAGGGGGCGGAAAAGGCGATGATCAAGCATCTGGAGCGCTCGCGCTCGCTGTTCGTCATGCAGGCGGCGAACCAGTAGGAGGTTCACGAGGCGGCGGTGTCGCGGCAGTCGCCCTTCTCCCCGTTTCACGGGGAGAAGGTGCCGGCAGGCGGATGAGGGGCAGCACCCACCCGTCAGGGCTTGCGCAGCCCCTCACCCTTACCCTCTCCCCGTGGAGAACGGGGAGAGGGGGCATCGACGCAGCGCGTAACCCCCGGTGCGGCGCCGCCGCACCCGATAGCGAACTACAGCAGCGAGGACGGCACCACCAACTGGCGGCTCGCGGCAGCCGCATAAGTTGCTTCCACGAGGGCAAAAGTCTTCAGATTGTCGTCGCCGGAGGTCGCCGGCGTGGAGCCGGCCGTCAGACTGTCGACCCAGTGCTGCTGGATCGCCGCGACGCTCTCCTGCACATTGTGCCACGGCTTCGACGCCCAGGGCAGAACCGGCGGCGAGATGTCCTTCTCGACGACGCCGCTCCTGCCCTTCATCACCAGCCGATAGCCCTGTTCCAGACGGACCGAGCCTTCGCTGCCGTCGACCTCGATCACCGTCTCGGGAAACTGCTCGACAGGACGCTTCGACGAGTAGCTGGCGTCGACGATCGAGGTGATGCCATTGTCGTGGTCCAGGAGGATCGTCACGGTGTCTTCGCCGGCGATGGCGGGATTGATGCGCGTCGTGCGCGCGTTGAGCGAGGCGACGTCGCCGAACAGATAGCGCGCCACGTCGAGCACATGCACGCCGAGGTCGTCGACGATGAAGCGCTCGACCTTGGCCAGGTAGGGCTGGCCGGCATAGACGTCGTAGCCGGAGCGGAACGACACGCGGCCGAAGAACGGCGTGCCGATCTCGCCGCTGTCGAGGATCGCCTTCACGGCGCGGATCGGCGACTGCCAGCGGAAGTTCTCATGGACCATCAGCGGCACGCCGGCCTTGTGCGCCGCGGCGACCATCGCCTTGGCGTCGGCAAGCGTCGGCGCAAAGGGTTTTTGGCAGATGGTCGGCAGCTTGTAGCCGGTCGTCAGCTCAACCAGGGCCCGGTGGCTCTCGACGGTGGTGGCGATGTCGACGAAATCCAGGCCGCCGGCCTCCAGCATCGCGCGGGCGTCCGTATAGCGCCGCGAAATGCCGAACTGCTCGCCGACCGTCCTCAGACGCTCCGGGTCACGGTCGCAGATCGCGACGATCGAAGCGCCCTTGGCATCCGCCCAGCCGTGAAGCTGGTTGATCGCGAAGAAGCCGCAACCGATCAACCCGCCCTTCAAATCCGCCATGATCAGCCCGCCTTCGCCATCTGCATCAGCGTCACGCGCTGCTGAAGCTTCCGTTGCGCCTGGTCTACGACGACGGCGACGATGATGACCAGACCCTTGATGACCATCTGCCAGAACGAGCTGACGCCCATCATCACCAGCCCGTCCGAGAGGATGCCGATGACGAAGGCGCCGACGATGGTGCCGCCGATCGTGCCGCGCCCGCCCGACATCGACGTGCCGCCGAGCACGGCGGCGGCGATGGCGTTGAGCTCGAAGCTCTCGCCGGTCGCCGGGTGCGAGGCCATCAGCTCGGAGGCGATGATCAGGCCGACGATCGCCGCGCAGAAGCCGGAGAACATGTAGACGAACATCTTCACCAGGTTGACCCGCACGCCGGAGATGCGCGCGGCGCGCTCATTGCCGCCCACCGCGAAGATGTGGCGGCCGAGCGGCGTGTAGCGGGCGAGATAGGCGGCGGCGAGCGCCACGACGATGAGCAGCCAGACCGACACCGGCAGGCCGAGGATGCGACCTGCTCCGAGGTATCCGAACCCGGTGTTGCCGAGCGCCGGGTTGCCGACGAGGTTCGGGAAGGTGCGGCCGTCCGACGACAGCAGGGCTGCGCCGCGGGCGACGTAGAGCGTGCCCAGCGTGGCGATGAAGGGCGCAACGTTCAGTTTCGTTATCAGCAGCCCGTTTATCGCCCCGATCAGCATGCCGACGATCAGCGTGATGACGATGATCTCCGGCACGTTGAAATAGACGGTGTAGCCGATCTGCAGGTCGATGCCGTTGAGCACCAGGAAGCCGGCGACCATGGCGCACAGGCCGACGATCGAGCCGACCGACAGGTCGATGCCGCCGGTGATGATGACGAAGGTCATGCCCATCGCCAGGAAGGCGTTGAGCGCGACGTGCTTCGACATCAGGATCAGGTTGGCCGTCGACAGGAAGCTCGGCACGGCGAGCGAGAAGAACAGGATGACGGCGATCAGCGCGATGAAGGTGCGCGCCTTCATCAGCGTCAGCAGCAGCGATCCGCTCGATCCCGGTTGCGAGACCGCTTTGGCGGAGATGTCGGTCATATGGTGCTCTCTCCGTTTCTGCTGCGGTAGGAAGTTACCCCCACCCCTAACCCCTCCCCACAAGGGGGAGGGGAACTTTGTGGCGATGCTCTGAGCGCCAACCTTTGACGGCTGTTGCGAACTGCGATGGCAGCGCTGTTCCCCTCCCCCTTATGGGGAGGGGTCAGGGGTGGGGGTGAAGCCTGCAAAGACTTCATCTGGGATCACCCCTACCCAATTCTGCAACCGGCCCGTGACCCATCGCCGACGCGGCGACGATCGCCGCCTCCGTCGCCTCGGCCCGGTCGAACAGACCCGTGAGCTTGCCGTTGCTCATGACCGCGATACGGTCGGACAGCGCCATCACCTCGTCGAGGTCGGATGTCGCGAAAAGGATGCCGAGGCCGTCGCGGGAGAGTTTGCGCATGGTGCGGAACACATCAGCCTTGGCACCGACGTCGATGCCGCGGCTCGGCTCGTCCATCAGCAACACCTTCGGCCTGGTCAGCAGCGCCTTGCCGATGACGACCTTCTGCTGGTTGCCGCCCGACAGGGAGGAGACCTCCTGCGCGGGGTCGGCGACCTTGATCGACAGTTCGCGCACCATGTCCGACACGGCTTCGCGTTCGGCCTTGCCGCTGATGTGGAACAGCCTGGCGAAGCGCGACAGGCTGGACATTGTGAGGTTGGTGGCCACCGACAGGATGGTCACCAGGCCCTCGCGCTGGCGGTCCTCGGGAATGAGCGCCAGGCCGCGACGGATGCGTCCGGTCACGTCGCGCTGCCGGACCTCCTGGCCCTCGAGGAAGATCTTTCCGGTCGACTCGCCGTGACGTCCCATGATGCAGTCGAAGAGCTCGCTGCGTCCGGCGCCCATCAGGCCGTAGATGCCGAGGATCTCGCCCTTGCGCAGCGACAGCGAGACGTGGTCGACGGCCAGCCCGCCGGTGGCGCGCGGCAGGCTGATCTCCTCGGTGCGGAACACTTCCTCGCCCAGCGCATGGTCGTCCGCCTTGGCAAAATCCTTGGCGTCCGAGCCGATCATCTGGCGGACGATCCACTGCGTGTCGACGTTTCGCACTTCCTCCTGGCCGGTGATGTGGCCGTCGCGAAGGACCGTGATGTAGTCGCCGATGCGGATCAGCTCTTCCAGGCGGTGCGAGATGTAGACGATGGCGACGCCCTGCGCCTTCAGATCTTCGATGACCTTGAACAGGATCTCGACTTCCGCCGCGCTGAGCGCGGACGTCGGCTCGTCCATGATCAGGATGCGCGCATCGAGCGACACCGCCTTGGCGATCTCGACGAGCTGCTGCTGGCCGATCATCAGATCCTCGACCATCATGTCGGCGCGGATGCCGGCGCGCAGCCGGTCGAGGAAGCCGGCCGCCTTGCGCTGCTGCGCGGCGTGGTCGATCTTGCCGAGCGCGTTGGTGATCTCGCGTGTCGCGAAGATGTTCTCGGCCACCGTGAGGTTGCCGAACAGGTTCATCTCCTGGAACACCATGCCGATGCCCTTGGCGACGGCATCGCCCGAGGAGGAGAAGGAGACTTCCTTGCCTTCCAGCAGGATGCGCCCGCTTGTCGGCTTCTCGACGCCGGCGATGATCTTCATCAGCGTCGACTTGCCGGCGCCGTTCTCGCCGACCAGCACGTTGACGGCGCCGCGGCGCACCTCGAAGCTGGCGCGCTTGACCGCAACCGTGCCCGAATAGACCTTGGTGACGTCTTCGAGCTTGAGGATGACGTCGGCAGCGCTCATGGCTGCGGCCCGATCTCGGCCTCGGCCGGAGTCAGCAGCGGAAGGTCGCCGCCGCTGCCCTGGACATAGGCGCCGAGCACCTTGGCCGTCCGGCCGTCGAGCGCCTCGCGCGGCAGCTTCGACAGGATGGTGCGGTCGGCATAGATGTTGAACGATTTGCCGTACTGGGCGAAGTCGATCTGGTTGGTGAACTCGTTGAAGTTGACGAAGTCGAGGCTGTCGCGCAGCGCCGTGCCGCGCAGCGCCGGACCGATCTGCACCCGCACATCCGCCTTGCCGTCGCCGTCGACATCGATGTCCACCGTCGCGGCGCGCGACTCGGTGTTCGAGGCGACGATCCTGCCTTCGGCGGTCGCCACATAGGTCCAGGGCGAGTTCGCCTGCTTGTTGGGGTTGCCGTATTTCTCGCCGGCCGCCTTGGCGTCACCCTTGGCCAGCCCCTGCACCTCGGCGAACGGACCCGCCTTGTCGCGCAGATAGGGCAGCATGCGACCGTCCCAGATCTCCGCGACCATGGCGTCGGGATCGAACTTCGCCGCAACATCGCCGTCGATCGGCGCGCCGGTCGGCAGGATCTTGCAGCCGGCGATGCAAAGGACGACGAAAAGCGCGGCGATCAGCCTCGGCGATCCACGGTGCATGAGGACAGGTTCCGATTGAAATGGAGGCGCGGGGCGAACCGGGTCCGCCCCGCGCGCGGTCTGCGCAGGATGTTACTCGCTCAGCGCAAACGTCTCCAGCTTGGGAGCATTGTCGGCATTGACCAGCACGCAGTCCATCAGTTGCTTCTCTTCGGCCGGCTTGGTGCCGTCCTTGATCCAGGCATGGGCCTGCTCGACCGCCATCTGCGCCTGGGCGTAGGCCGGCTGCAGCACCGTGGCCTTGATGCCGCCGGCCTTGATGGAGTCGCGCACGTCGTTGGAGCCGTCGAAGCCGACGACGATCACGTCCTTGCGGCCGGCCGCCTCGAGCGCCGCCCAGGCACCCATCGCCATGGTGTCGTTGCCGGAGATGACGCCCTTGATGTCCGGGTTGGCCTGGAGGATCGATTCCATCTTGGAGAAGGCTTCGGTCTGGCTCCAGTTGGCCGACTGCTGGGCGACCATCTTGAGGTCCGGATATTCGTCGATGACGTCGTGATAGCCCTTCGAGCGGATGCCGGCATTGGTGTCGCTCTCCTTGCCGACGAGCTCGACGTAGTTGCCCTTCTCGCCCATCAGCTTGACGAACTCCTGCGCGCCGAGCTGGGCGCCCTGGTAGTTGTTGGAGACGATCTGCGCCGCGGCGACGCCGGTGGCGTTGATCTCGCGGTCGATCAGGAAGGACGGAATGCCGGCATCCTTGGCCTTCTGCACGGCGGCGACGGTCGCGTCGGCGCCGGCATTGTCGAGGATGATGGCCTTGGCGCCGCGGCCGATCGCCGTGTCGATCAACTGCGACTGCTTGTTGGCGTCGTCGTCGTGGACGAGCACCAGCGCCTCGTAGCCGAGCTCCTTTGCCTTGGCTTCGGCACCGACAGCCTCGGCCTTGAAGAACGGGTTGTCGTGGCTCGGCGTGATGATGGCGATCAGGTCGGCGGCATAGGCCGGAGCGGCCGTGCCGAGGGCAAGCAGGCCGGCAAAGGCGGCCAGAGTCATTCTGCGGGTCAGTTTCATGGTGGTCCTCCCAATGCGGCCGGCAAGATCGCCTCGGCCTTCAAAGTTCGATTCGATGTGATCGGGCCGGGCACGCCGGTCTAACCGGTGGCCTCCGGAACATCCCCCGCCCCGACGGCTGACTTAATGGCGACTGGTATCATGAGTCAATCACCATTTCTGTTAATGAGGTGGTCGTTAGGTAATTCGCCGGATGCTCGCCGCAACCTCTTCCGGCTCGAAGATGCGCTTCCAGTCGTCGCGCATCAGCACCGGCTTGCCGAACTCGATGGCCTTGTTGCAGGCGTCGGAGAAGGCGCCCTCGCGTTCGCCGAAGATCACCGAGGCCAGCACGTTGATGTGGCCGAGCAGGAAGTCGAGCGCCGCCTGGCGGTCGACGCCGCGCCGCACCACCTCGTCGACGCCTTCGCGCATGACCTCAAGCAGCGAGGCGCACATGGTCTCGGCCAGCGCCGGCTCGAGCATGGCAAGCTGCTCGACCGTCACGCGGTGCGACCGCATGACCGGGGCCCAGATCGTCTTGGCAACCGCCTCGCCCTTGGCATAGTCGCTTTCCGGACCCTGCATCAGGGCGCTGACGATATGCTGCTTGGCCTTGATGCCGCCGAAATAGTCCTTCTTGGCCTCCATGTCCGTCTCGTCGTTGAACAGCGGCGGATGGCAGGGGTGGGTGATGAAGTAGGTCAGGTCCGGACGGTCCGGCAGGTGACCGGCGGCCGGAGCGGCGGCGTCGAGGACGACGACCATCGTGCCCGGCTTCAGCTTCTTCTCGATGCCCGCGGCGACCTTGCCGATCGCCGTGTCGGGCACCGCCAGAACCACGACCTCGGCGCCATCGATGGCCGCGTCCAGTTCGACCGTGTCGATGCCGAGGCCCGACTTCAGCCTGTCGCGCCCGGCCTCGCTCACCTCGACGTGGCGGACCTCATAGGCGGATCCGCGGAAATTCGTGGCGAGGCGGTAGCCCATTTTCCCGCCGGCACCGAGCAATGCAACAGTCGTCATGATCTCTCGCTCCCTGACAAGGCCCGACGCCTCGTCACGATGTCCGGTGGTATAATCACTCTACCATCGTCGTGCAAGCGTCTTTCCTTCGGAGCGAGGCCCGATCACGGCCGGGCTGACTCCGGGCGAAATAGGCGCTAGAAGCCCGGCATTCCCAAACGTAGGACGGCGGACGCCATGGCGACTTTGCATGCAAACCTGATCGACGGCGACTGGATCGAGGGCGAGGCCGTTCCCAACATCAATCCGTCCGACACGGGCGACGTCGTCGGCACCTATGCGCGCGCCACCAAGGCGGATGCGCTCGCGGCCATCGCGGCGGCGAAGGCGGCATTCCCGAAGTGGTCGCGCTCCGGTCCGCTGGAACGCCATGCGGTGCTGCGCAAGGCATCCGACGAGATCCTGGCGCGCAAGGACGAGCTTGGCCGGCTGTTGTCGCGCGAGGAGGGCAAGACGCTGGCCGAAGGCATCGGCGAGACGATCCGCGCCGCCCAGATCTTCGACTTCTTCGCCGGCGAGACGCTGCGGCTGGCCGGTGAGGCGCTGCCTTCGGTGCGGCCGGGAGTCGGCGTCGAAGTGACGCGCGAGGCGGTCGGCGTCGTCGGCATCATCACGCCGTGGAACTTTCCGATCGCCATCCCCGCCTGGAAGATCGCGCCGGCGCTCTGCTACGGCAATACGATCGTCTTCAAGCCGGCGGACCTCGTTCCGGGCTGCTCCTGGGCGATCGTCGACATACTGCATCGCGCCGGCCTGCCGAAGGGCGTGCTCAACCTGGTGATGGGCAAGGGCTCGGTGGTCGGCCAGGCGCTGCTCGACAGTCCGGATATCGAGGCCATCACCTTCACCGGCTCGGTCGGCACAGGCAAGCGCGTCGCCGCGGCCAGCGTCGAGCACGGCAGGAAGTTCCAGCTCGAAATGGGCGGCAAGAATCCGCTCGTCGTGCTGGACGACGCCGACCTCGGCATCGCCGTCGATTGCGCGGTCAACGGGGCGTTCTTCTCGACCGGCCAGCGCTGCACCGCGTCGTCGCGGCTGATCGTCACCGAAGGCATCCACGACCGCTTCGTCGCCGCCGTCACCGAGCGGCTGAAGGGCCTGGTGGTCGACGACGCGCTGAAGGCCGGCACGCATATCGGTCCGGTCGTCGACGAGAGCCAGCTCGGCCAGGACGAGAAGTATATCGCCATCGGCCGCGACGAGGGCGCGAAGCTGGCATTCGGCGGCGAGAGGCTGAAGCGCGAGACGCCCGGCTTCTACCTGCGGCCGGCCCTCTTCACGGAAGCGACCAATGCCATGCGCATCAGCCGCGAGGAGATCTTCGGCCCGGTGGCATCGGTGATCCGCGTCAAGGACTACGAGGAAGCGCTGGCGACCGCCAACGACACGCCCTTCGGCCTCTCCTCGGGCATCTGCACGACAAGCCTCAAGCACGCGACCCACTACAAGCGCAACGCCGAGGCAGGCATGGTCATGGTCAACCTGCCGACCGCCGGCGTCGACTTCCATGTGCCGTTCGGCGGACGCAAGGGTTCGAGCTTCGGCCCGCGCGAACAGGGGCGCTACGCCGCCGAATTCTACACGACGGTCAAGACCGCCTACACGCTGGCCTGATCGGGCCGGCCGGTATCATCCGCCTTCACGACGGGCGACGCCGCTCGCCCGCCAACCGGGCGAGCGCCATGCCGGCGATCATTGCCGGAACGAAGGTCAGGGTGCCCGTCGCACCGAGGCCGAGCGCGGTGAGCGCCGGGCCCGGGCAATAGCCGGCGAGACCCCAGCCCAGGCCGAAGAGCGCCGGGCCGGCCACGACGCGGCTATCGATGTCGCGCCGCTCGGGAAGCTGGAACCGCGGGGCGGCGACCGGCGCGCGGCGTCTCAGCACCAGGCGATATCCGAGAAAGGCGACCAGCACGGCGCCGCCCATGACGAAGGCCAGCGAGGGATCCCATGTCCCCGCGAGGTCGAGGAAATTCAGGACCTTGGCCGGGTCCGCCATGCCGGCGACGATGAGCCCGGCGCCGAACAGCAGGCCGAGCGCAAGATTGACGGCGAACGACATCGCTTCACGCCCCCAGGACATGACGGACCAGGAAGACGGTCGCGATGGCGACCGCCATGAAGACACAGGTGGCCACGGCGGAGCGCAGCGACAATCGCGCCAGCCCGCAGACACCGTGCCCGGACGTACAGCCGTTGCCCCAGACGGAACCGAATCCGACGAGCAGGCCTGCGACCGTCATCAGCGGCAGGCTGGACGACACGGTCTGCGCGACCGGTGCACCGAAGACGGCAAAGATCAGCGGAGCGGCCACCAGCCCGAGGACGAAGCCGAGCCGCGATTTGACGCCCTTGTCGCCGTAGGGCGGCAGCAACCGGCCGACGATGCCGGAAATGCCGGCGATCCGGCCTTCCCACAGCATCAGCAGAACCGCCGAGAGGCCGATCATCATGCCGCCGGCAAGCGCGGAGAGCGGCGTGAATTCCGTCATGGCGTCCTCATTCGGCCGGCGTGGCGCAAAACAACCGGTGCATGGTGGTGACGAACTCGGCGACGCGGCCGTCGGCCAGCCGGTAGACCATCGACTTCGACTCCTTCCGGCCGACAATGAAGCCGGCCTCACGCAATTGCGCGATCTGCTGCGACAGGCCGGGCTGGCGGATGCCGAGCATGTCCTCCAGCTCGCGCACCGAGCGCTCCCCTTCGACCAGGGCGCACACCACCATCAGACGGGACGGGTGCGCAAGGCGCTTGAGGAAGTCGGCCGCCTCGCCGGACTTGGCCACCATCCCGGCCGCTTCGGCGGACAGGTCCCTGCCGAGCGCGATCATTCCCATGCCCCGTTTCCGAGCGCGCCGATCGGAAACTTGAGATAGCGGCAGCCGTTCCGCTCCGGCTCGGGCAGCCGGCCGCCGTTCATGTTGACCTGCAGCGCATGCAGGATCAGCCGCGGCATGGGCAGGGTGCGGTCGCGTTCCTCTCTCAGCTTCACATATTCGGCCTCGCTGGAGACATTGGCAATGTGGGTGTTGGCCGCCTTCTGCTCGGCGACGGTCGATTCCCAGCGCGGCGCGCGGCCGCCCGGCTGGTAGTCGTGGCCGACGAAGATCCGCGTCGCGTCGGGAAGGGCGAGAATCTGCATGATCGACCGATAGAGGCGCGATGCGCTGCCCCCCGGAAAATCCGCCCGCGCCGTTCCGGAATCCGGCATGAACAGCGTGTCATGGACGAACGCCGCATCGCCGATCAGGTAGGTGACGGAGGCGAGCGTGTGACCGGGCGAGAACAGCACCCTTGCCGGGATTCCTCCGACGGCGAAGGTGTCGTTTTCGGCGAACAGCCTGTCCCATTGCGAGCCGTCGGCGGGGAAGTCGGGCCAGTTGTAGATTTCCTTCCAGAGCTTCTGCACCTCGACCACCTTCTCGCCAATGGCCGTGGGGGCGCCCGTCCGCCCCTTCAGATATCGCGCCGCCGAAAAATGGTCGGCATGCGGATGGGTGTCGAGGATCCACTCCACCTCCAGCCCCTCGCCGCCGATGAAATCGAGGATCAGGTCGGCATTGCTTGTCGCGGTGGCTCCCGACTTCTCGTCGAAATCGAGCACCGGATCGATGATCGCGCATTTGGCGGTGGCCGGGTCGGAAACAACGTACTGTATCGAGAAGGTGCGCCTGTCGAAGAAGGCGGCGACCGACGGATTCTCATTTGCCATGACTGCCTCCTGGCCTGCGCGAGCCGGCCCGGCTCGATGGGATCGCCCCGGTTGCCGGCATTGATATATCGATAAATTTGATTGCGATTTTCTGCAATCATTTTTACGATCCAGAGCGGGATGAGGTTCGATTGAACCAAGCTGACGAGCTGTTTGTAGGTGCGGCGGGTTCGCCAGTCGCCCGGCAAAGTGTCCAGTTTGCAACGCCGGCCCGAAATGCGGACGCCGGCCCGCGGGACCGGCGTTCCCTTCCAGCAATACGGATCCGCAACAGCGACCCGAGGTGGGCCTATCGCGACAGGGCGTCGAGAATGCGCGCCCAGGAGCGCTGGCCCTTTTGGAAGGAGGCGAGGTCGTATTTCTCGTTGGGCGAGTGGATGCGGTCGTCCGCCAGGCCGAAGCCGACCAGCAGCGATTCCATGCCGAGATAGGTCTGGAAGTCGCCGACGATCGGGATCGAGCCGCCACCGCCGGTCATCACCGCCGGCTTCGGCCATTCGTCCGAAAGCGCGCTGCGCGCCGCCATCAGGAACGGCGAATCGTAGGAGAGGCGGATGGCCGGCGAGCCGCCATGCGGATGGAACTCGACCGAGCAGTCCGCCGGGATGTTTTCCCGGACATAGGCGCGGAACGCGTCGCGGATCTTTGCCGGGTCCTGGCGATGCACCAGGCGGAACGAGACCTTCGCCGAGGCCTCCGCCGCGATCACCGTCTTGAAGCCCTTGCCGGTGTAGCCGCCGGTGATGCCGTTGAACTCGGCGGTCGGCCGCGCCCAGATCATCTCCAGCACCGAACGGCCCGTTTCGCCTGCCGGCTGCGACAGTCCGACCGGCCCGAGGAAGCTCTCCGCCGTGGTGCCGAGTTTCTGCCAGGACGACAGGACGTTCCGCGGCGTCTCGTCGACGCCGTCATAGAAGCCCGGCAGGGTGACGCGGCCGGTGTCGTCGTGCAGGCCGGCGAGCACCCGCGCCAGCACGCGGATCGGATTGGCGGCCGGACCGCCATACATGCCCGAATGCAGGTCGCGCGAGGCCGCCTTGATGGTGATCTCCTCGCCGACGAGGCCACGCAGCGAGGTGCAGATCGACGGCGTCTCGGCGTCCCACATGTCGGTGTCGCAGACCAGCGCGAAGTCGGCCTTCAGCTCCTCGGCATTGGCCTCGAGGAACGGCTTGAGCGACGGCGAGCCGGATTCCTCCTCGCCTTCCAGCAGGATCGACACGCGGCAGGGCAGCGCTCCATGCACCGCCTTCCAGGCCCGGCAGGTCTCGATGAAGGTCATCAACTGGCCCTTGTCGTCGGCCGTGCCGCGTCCGGTGATGATCTTGCGCCCGGCCTCACCCATCTTGATCTTCGGGTCGAAGGGATCGTCCTGCCACAGGTCGATCGGATCGACCGGCTGCACGTCGTAGTGGCCGTAGAACAGCACGTGCGGGCTGCCGGCCGGACCGTCGTGGTGGGCCACGACCATCGGGTGGCCGGGCGTGTCGCGCAGGCTGGCGTCGAAGCCGATCGACTGCAGATCGGCGACCAGCCATTCGGCGGCGGCGCGGCAATCCGGCTTGAACTGCGGGTCGGTCGAGATCGAGCGGATGCGCAGGAGCTGGAAAAGGCGCTCCAGGCTGGCATCCAGATTGGCGTCGAGTGTGTCGAGAACGGGCGCGATTGCGCTCATGGCGGGCCTTCCGGTGTCTTGCGCGAGTCGGGGCGACCCTAGTGCGACCGCAGACGGAAGCCAAGATCAGCCGGCGGCAAGGGCTGGCCCAGTGCTCAGACGTCGTCGGTTCCCGGCGGCGCGTAGACGGCGATCGCCTCGGGATGGACCTTGAAGGTGGCGGGCGTCGCCGTCACGATCTCGCCGTCCGTGTTGATCGGCTGCGGCCGCCGGGTGCGCACGTCGAACTGGACGCAGCGCGCGGTGCGGACCTCCGACCAGGCACCGTGCGTGCCGCTGCGGAATGATCGCAGCATCAGCGCCAGCTTCCAGACGTTGCGCATTTCGAGGCTGTAGAGGTCGAGATGCCCGTCGTCGATGGCCGCGCTCGCCTCGACGACGTTGCCGCCGCCATAGTGGCGCCCGTTGCCGACGGCGATCTGGAACGTCCTCACCTTCACCGTCCGGCCCTTCTCGGTGATCCAGGCGGTGAACGGACGGGCCTTCGACAGCACGCGCATGGCGGCGATCGCATAGCCCAGCCTTCCCCAGCGCCGCTTCAGCTCCGGCCGCAGCCCTTTGGCGAGTTCCGTGCTCAGCCCGATGCTGGCGACGTTGAAGAAGGCATGGCCGTTGACCGAGCCGAGGTCGATGCGACGCTCGTAGCCGCCGACGATCAGGTCGACGGCGCCGTCGAGGTCCATCGGGATGCCGAGCGTGCGGGCGAGATCGTTGGCCGTGCCCATCGGCAGGATGCCCATCGGCAGTCCGCTTTCCATGACGGCCATCGCGCCCGAGGAGACGGTGCCGTCGCCGCCGCATATGATGATGCAATCGGCACGCTCGCGCAGCCTCACGATGTCGCGCGCGAGTTCCGGCAACGCCGAAAACGGCTCGACCGTCACGTCGACGCCACCTTTGCCCAGCCGGTCGACGATAGCGCCGAGCTCCATCGTACCGCGGCGCGCCCTGGGGTTGATCAGCAGCAGGGCGCGGCGGCGTATCCCGGTTCGCGCCGCGTCGCGGGACGGAAGGTCGACTTCGATCATATCGTCACCCGTGACAGCGAAATCCCGACAAAAAAATGCCGCCGTGGCGGAGGGGGAGCCACGGCGGCCTTACTCAAACTGGCGGCAGCCCGGAGAGGGGGAAGGGGCTGCCGCCTTGATCCGGAACAGGCGGGGGACGGGCCTTGAACCGAACCCGGCATCAACTGCCGATGGGCGTCATTTGGTTGCCGCAAGGTGGCGTTTCAAGGGCGGCAAAGATTACAAGTGCGTAACGAAGGTGTGAAATCTTGCTCTCCTGTCTGTCAGGGCGTGGACGCTGCGTTGCCCCCCGGCATGGACAGCCTCCGGGCGGCGCGCTACCACCTTTGCCCATGAAAAAGGGCGATCATCTCTTCCTCGTCGACGGCTCCGGCTACATCTTCCGGGCCTACCACGCGCTGCCGCCGCTGACCCGCAAATCCGACGGCCTGCCGGTCGGCGCGGTGTCCGGCTTCTGCAACATGCTGTGGAAGCTGATGCAGGACGCCCGCAACACCGATGTCGGCGTCACGCCCACGCATTTCGCGGTGATCTTCGACTATTCCTCGAAGACGTTCCGCAACGAGCTCTATGCCGATTACAAGGCCAACCGGTCGGCGCCGCCGGAGGACCTGATCCCGCAGTTCGGGCTGATCCGCCAGGCGACGCGCGCCTTCGACCTGCCCTGCCTCGAAATGGAAGGCTATGAGGCCGACGATCTGATCGCCACCTATTGCCGGCTGGCCCGAGAGGCGGGCGGCGACACCACCATCATCTCCTCCGACAAGGATTTGATGCAGCTCGTCGGAGAGACGGTGTCGATGTACGACCCGATGAAGGACAAGGAGATCCGGATCCCCGAAGTCATCGAGAAATGGGGCGTGCCGCCGGAGAAGATGATCGACCTGCAAGCGCTCACCGGCGACTCGGTCGACAATGTTCCGGGCGTGCCGGGCATCGGCCCGAAGACGGCGGCGCAGCTCCTGGAGCAATTCGGCGACCTCGACACGCTGCTGGCCCGCGCCGGCGAGATCAAGCAGGACAAGCGCCGCCAGTCGATCATCGACAATGCCGACAAGGCGCGCATTTCGCGCGACCTGGTGCGGCTGAAGACCGACGTGCCGGTGACCGAAGGACTCGGCGAGCTGGTTCTGCAGCCGCCCAACGGCCCGAAGCTGATCGGCTTCCTCAAGGCGATGGAGTTCACCACGCTGACGCGCCGCGTCGCCGAGGCAAGCGGCACCGATGCCAGCGAGGTCGAGACAATCGCCATTGCGGTCGAGGGCGCCGAGGCGCACGGGCCCGACGTCGGTTCGACCGGACCGGCGCGGACCACTCCCGCAGCGCGTGCGCCGGAGCCGGATGCGGCGCGCGGCGCGGCGCCGACCGGCGAGAACCCGGTCTATGGCGCAGGCGTGACCGTGGAGGCGTTCGCCGCCGAACGCGCCAGCCAGGCAGGCAGCGACAAGATCGACCAGGGCGGCTATGCCCGCATCCGCGATCTGGCGACCCTGGAGCGCTGGCTGGCGGAGGCCTCCGAGACCGGCCACCTGGCGTTCCGCGTCGAGGGCACCTCGCTCGATCCGATGCGGGCCGAGATCGCCGGGCTCGCCCTGGCGACCGGTGCCGGCAAGGCGGCCTATCTGCCGCTCGCGCACAGGACCGGCACGGACCTCCTGGCGAGCGGTCCGGTCGACGGCCAGATGAGCCTCGACACGGCGCTGGCCGCGCTGAAGCCGGTGCTGAGCGACCCGTCGCTGCTCAAGATCGGCCACAACATCAAGCATGACTGGCTGGTCCTGCACCGCCACGGCATCGACGTGACGCCGTTCGACGACACGCTGCTGATGTCCTATGTCTGCGACGGCGGCACGTCGGGCGGCCACGACCTCGCAACGCTCGCCGAAAAGTGGCTCGGCCATGCGGTCATTCCGTTCAAGGACCTGGTCGGTTCGGGCAAGAAGCTGGTCACCTTCGACCTGGTCGATATCGAGCGCGCGGCCGTCTATTCGGCCGAGGGCGTCGACATCGCGCTCAGGCTCTGGCGCGTGCTGAAGCCACGCATGGTCACCCGCAGCGTCGTCTCGGTCTATGAGCGGCTCGAACGGCCGCTCGTTCCTGTGCTGGCACGCATGGAGGAGCGCGGCATCCTGGTCGACCGCCAGATGCTGAGCCGCCTGTCCGGTGAGTTCGCGCAGCGCGCCGCCGCCCTCGAGGAGGCGGTCTACCAGGCGGCGGGCGAGAAATTCACCATCGGCTCGCCGAAGCAGCTCGGCGACATCCTGTTCGGCAAGATGCAGATCCCCGGCGGCGAGAAGACCAAGTCCGGCCAATGGTCGACCACCGCGCAGAAGCTGGAGGAACTGGCGGCCGAAGGCTACGAGCTGCCGCGGCGCATCGTCGACTGGCGCCAGCTCACCAAGCTGAAATCGACCTATACGGACGCGCTGCCGGAATACATCCACCCCGAGACGAAGCGTCTGCATACCTCCTACGCGATGGCCTCGACGCCGACCGGACGCATCTCCTCGTCCGAGCCGAACCTGCAGAACATTCCGATCCGCACGGCGGAGGGACGGCGCATCCGCACCGCCTTCATCGCGGAGAAGGGCAACAAGCTGGTCTCGGCCGACTATTCGCAGATCGAACTGCGCGTGCTGGCCCACATCGCCGACATCCCGCAACTGCGCCAGGCCTTCGCCGACGGCGTCGACATCCATGCGATGACAGCCTCGGAAATGTTCGGCGTGCCGGTCCAGGGCATGCCGTCGGAGGTTCGCCGCCGCGCCAAGGCGATCAATTTCGGCATCATTTACGGCATCTCGGCCTTCGGGCTGGCCAACCAGTTGTCGATCGAGCGGTCCGAAGCCGGCGACTATATCAAGAAATATTTCGAGCGCTTCCCCGGCATCCGCGACTACATGGACGGAAGCAAGCAGATGGCCCGCGACAGGGGCTATGTCGAGACGATCTTCGGGCGGCGCATCCACTATCCGGAGATCCGCTCGTCGAACCCGTCGATCCGCGCCTTCAACGAACGCGCCTCGATCAACGCGCCGATCCAGGGATCGGCGGCCGACATCATCCGGCGCGCCATGATCCGCATGGACGGCGCGCTGCAGACGGCCCGGCTCTCGGCGCGCATGCTGCTGCAGGTCCATGACGAGCTGATCTTCGAGACCGACGAGGCCGAGGTCGAGGCGACGCTGCCGGTCATCCGCCGCGTCATGGAAGACGCGGCCATGCCGGCCGTGTCGCTCGCCGTGCCTCTGCAAGTGGACGCGCGCGCCGCCGACAACTGGGACGAGGCGCATTGAGGTGAGCGTCGACCCGGGCGTGCTCGCCTCGTTCGCGCTGACGTCCCTGCTGATCGAGCTGACGCCGGGTCCCAACATGACCTATCTGGCCCTCGTCGCCGCCAGCGAAGGCCGGCGCGCAGGCTTCGCCACCGTGGCGGGCGTGGCTTTCGGACTGGCGATCATCGGCGCGATCGCCGCCTTCGGCGTGGCGGAGATCGTCCAGGCCTCTCCTTCACTGTACGAGGGTCTTAGATGGGCGGGCGTGGCGTTCCTGCTCTACCTCGCCTGGGAGGGCTGGACGGCCGGCACGGATGTCGTCTCGGCTGGAAGCGGGAGCGGCCGCTATTTCGGCCGAGGCCTGATGACCAATCTGCTCAATCCCAAGGCCGCTGTATTCTACGTCGCAGTCCTGCCGACCTTCCTGGCCGACGACCGCCCGGCCCTGCCGCAGACGATCGTGCTCACCGCGATCTATGTCGCGGTCGCGACCTTCGTGCATACCGGAATTGTCGTGCTTGCCGGCGCACTCGAACCCCTGCTCACCGATCCGCGCCGCGAGACGCTGGCGCGCCGCGTCCTTTCGCTGCTCCTGGCAGCGGTGGCGCTCTGGTTTGGGTGGTCGACGGCGCGGTAGGCTTCAGCCCTTGTCGCTGCATCCCGCGCAGATGCCGCGGAACTCGATGACCGCCTTCTTGGCCGAGAAGCCGGTCGCGGCGATCCAGTCGGACAGCCGGTGCGCCATGTCGTCGTCGGCGAACTCGTCGACCCGGCCGCACGCGTCGCAGATGGCGAAGGCGGTCATGGCGTGGCTGTGGTCGTGCTCGCCGCAGCAGGCGACGAAGGCGTTCATGCTCTCCAGCCGATGCACCAGCCCCGCCCCGATCAACCCGTCGAGCGCGCGATAGACCTGCAGCGGCGCGCGAAAACCGTCGTCGCGCAGCCGGTCGAGCAGCGCATAGGCGCTGAGCGGTCCGGCCGCCGCCTCCAGCCGCTCCAGCACCTTCGACTGGTTCTTCGTCAAACTGTCGCGCGTCGCCATCGCACCGCCATGTCGGTCCTCGCCCGGCTGATCCGCAGCCGGGCCTGTCCGTACATAGCGGCTCGGGCCGGCAAATTCCACCGAGCGAGGGCCCCGGCCTCGACAACCGTCAAGCAAAGGTGCGGTTCTACACGATTATTTGAGGTTGATCGCAAATCCACCATCCCGAATACTGCCAAAGTCCTGCCCGCACATGCCGCGCGGGCAAGGAAGCAGGGCTTGGGAGACAGACTGACATGATACTTCTGACGAGACGGGGCGTGCTGGCCGGCACGACGGCGCTGGCGGCCGCGGGGTTGATCCGGGTTCGCGGGGCCGCGGCGACGGAGCGGACCAACCATGCGCTGCTGGTCGCCTGCACGGCCTATCCGAACCTCCCGCCAAAGGTGGCGCTGATCGGTCCGAACCATGATGCGGTTCTGGTCAGGGAATATCTGCTGACGCGGGCGCCCGTGCCGTTCAAGGCAGAGAATGTGACGCTGCTGGGTGACGATATAGACGGCGCTTCCGCGTCGCCCACCCACGAGAACATCAAGGCGGCTCTGAAATCGATCGCCGACAAGGCGGTGCAGGGCGATTTCGTCTATCTTCACCTGTCGGGCCACGGCGCCCAGCAGCCGGAGACCCGGACCGGCAACGAGACCGACGGCCTCGACGAGATCTTCCTGCCTTCCGATACCGGCAAATGGGCCGACCGCAGCAAGGGCGTGCCCAACGCGCTGGTCGACGACGATGTCGGCGGGGCGCTCGACGCCATCCGCGCCAAGGGCGCCTTCGTCTGGACGATCTTCGACTGCTGCCACTCCGGCTCGGCGACGCGCGCCGCACCGATCGGCGAGGATCTGGTCGCCGAACGCAAGGTCGAATTCGCCGATCTGGTCGACGACAGCGTCAGGCAGGAGGGCGAGCGCGCCTATGCGCAGGCGATCGCCGCGAACGCGTCGCGCGACGTCGGCGGCTCGTCCGAACCCCAGCAGCGCAAGGCCGCCTTCACGGTCGAGCCGACCGGTGCGGCCTCGATCGCCAAGGGGGGCCTCGTCGCCTTCTTCGCGGCCCAGACGATCGAGACGACGCCCGAGATGCCGCTGCCGAAGGGCGCCGAGGACGCTGTGAAGTACGGGCTCTTCACCTACACGATCTTCTCAAAACTGGCCGAGAACCCCAATGTCACCTACCGGCAGCTCGGCCATGCGGTGCTGCAGCAATATTCCGCCGATTCGCGGCAGCGGCCGACGCCGCTGTTCGAAGGCGAGCTCGATGCCCGCGTCTTCGGCACGGAAAAGCTCGACATGGTCATGCAATGGCCGCTGGAGGTGAAGAATGGCGCGGCGACCCTGCCGGCCGGCCAGTTGCACCGGCTGAGCAAGGGCACCAAGCTGGCCATCCTGCCCTCCCCAACGTCGGACCTCGACAAGACGGTGGGCTATGTCGAGGTCCAGTCGGCGAAGAGCCTGTCGAGCAAGGTCGCTCCCGTCGCCTTCGGCGACAAGCCGGCGCTCGCCGTCGACCAGTTTCCGGCCAACGCCTATGCGCGGCTCGCCGAGGTGGCGATCGATTTCGCCCTCAAGGTGGCGCGGCCCGGGCCGGCGGACGGCCTCACCGAGGAGGTCGCGCTGGTCAATTCCGTGCTCGACGAGGTCGCCGCCGATCCGAAACGGAAATTCAACGCCGCCTTCGTCGAGCCGGGCGCGGAGGCCGATCTGCGGCTCGCCGTGCTGCGCGAAAGCGATGTTCCCGGCGCGCCGGCCGATGCGCTGAAATCGGCGGCGCTGTTCTTCCTGCCGCCATCGGGCGACCTGACCTTCGCCGACGGCCAGAAGCCGCCGCTGGTGGCCATCGACGCCGGCAACCGCGACAAGCTGGTGAAGGGCGCGACGGAGAACCTGATCAAGATCTTCCGGGCCTCCAGCCTGTCGCGGCTCGCCGCCGCCTCCGACTATCCGGCCGACCAGGTCAGCGTCGGCTTCAAGATCCGCCGCGTCGCCACCGACACGTTCGAGGCCTTGGACGGAGCGTCGGTGCCGTTCGTCAATCCGGGCGACGAGGTGCATATCGAGGCGCAGAACCTGTCTACCTCGATCGTCGACATCAACGTCCTCTATGTCGGCAGCGACTACTCGATCACCCATATCGACGCGCAGCGCCTGGTGCAGGGCGCCAAGGTCGACGAGGGCCTGCTTGCCTTCACCGATTCCAGCTTCGGCATGGAGCGGATGATCGCCGTGCTGACAGAAGCGCCGGCGCAGAGCGAGATCGAGGATCTGAGCTTCCTGCAGCAGGAGGGCGTGCCGCCCGCCACGCGCGGTCCGGGGGTCGGCGATTTCTCGACCATCTTCACCGATATCGGCCTGGCGCCCGGGACGCGTTCGGCGATGAAGCTCAGCGACAAGGGCGGGCAGAAGGGCGCGGTGATGATCTTCCAACTGGAAACGGTGCCCAAGTCCTGATCCGGAGCGAGATGAGGCTGGATTGAACCATTCTGCCGGTGATGGTTTGGGGCAAGGTCGAGGGCTTCTGCGCGGTCGTACCGGCGGTACGACCTTCGCAACCCTTCTGGCGGTTCGCCGCATCGAACGTCAAACAGAATGGTTCAATCCAGCCTCATCTCGCTCCAACGGCACGCTTGCGCCGCCGCAGTATTTGGTTGAACATTCGTGCCGACGATGGCGCGAACACAGCCGGCCGCGCCGGCGAGGGGTCATCTCATGCGCAACATTCCCGCCCATATCCGTCGCCTCTCGGCCGCGGTCTGCGCGTTCGCCATGCTCTTGCCCGGCCTCGCCGCGGCGCAGGATGTCTGCGGCCTCTGCGACAGGCAGGTGGTGACCAATTCCGACCTCGCCGCCTGCTTCCTCAAGGAGTACGAGACGATCGCCTCCGGCGACGATCCCGTGGTGGTCGTCGACCTCAGCCAGTGCGAGGCCTCGCGCGCCCTGGCGGAGGCCTTGCCCTCACCGTTGCAGGGCGACCAGCCGGTGCTCGAGCCCGACTTCCAGTTCATGATCTCGCGGCTGCAACTGGCCTGCCTGAAACAGAAGCTGGAGGAGCCTGGCCTGGTGCTCGACCCCTTTGCCAAGATCGACCTCGACAGTTGCGGATGAGCACCGAGCCGACCGCAAAGGCCGAGGCCGCCGCGCCAGGTCCCTCCGTCGTCCCGGCTCCGGCCGCCAGGAAGGCGACCCTGCCCGAGACGACCGAGGGGATGCCGTGGCCCAGCTCGCATGAGATCAAGAGGGAGAGCAATCCCTTCACCGAGCGCGACTGGCGAATGCTCGCCTACGCCTGGTCCGGGCTCGCCGTGCGCTTCGCCGTCATCTTCGCCGGCGCCTTCTCTGTCTACCAGTTTCTCGCGACGACCGAGGAGAAGCGCGTCGAGCGGACGTTCCAGCTTCTGGAGACCTGGGAGAAGCCCGAATACCAGGAAGCGCAGTTGGCGGTTCGCGAGCGCATCGCCGACCTGCTCAAGCGCTATCCCAGCCAGTTCGGCGCCAACCCGTCCCAGACGGAACTGGCCGTCTACATGGACCGCATCGGTCTCGCGGCGATGCGCGAGGATGGCGGCGCGATGGCGCTGCCGGATTTCAAGAAGCGCTTCGATTCGCTCGTCTACTTCCTCAACCGCGTCGCGACCTGCGTCCAGGCGAACCAGTGCTCGCGGCAGGTGACCGACGACTACTTCCGCGACCTCTCCGTCACCTTCTGGAACTACTTCTCGAAATATGTCCGGCAGGTGCGGGCGTCCGGGTCCAGTACCTTCGCCGTGCCCGTCGAGGAATACGTCACCGGCCGCCGCCCGGACGTCTCCACCAGCCTCGGCTCCTCACGCTCCTGACCTCGCGGCGGCAGGCAGAATTTCCGGACATGATCACGCATATGCAGACCATCCATCACCTGCGACGCACCCTGCATGGCCTTCTGGCGGCCCTCGCTGCCTGCTGGTTGCTGGCCGGCGCAACGCCCGGCATCGCGGCGGCGGAAGGAAAGGCGCCCGACTTCCGCCTCGACCTCGACGCAGGCGGCCATCGCGGCACGATCAAGGACCTCGTCTTCTCGCCGGACGGCCAGACGATCGCCTCGGCCTCCGACGACAAGACGATTCGTCTCTGGGACTGGCAGACCGGTGCGCCGCTGAAGGTGCTGCGCGGCTACCAGGGCAACGACAATGACGGCAAGGTCTTTTCGGTGGCCTTCGCGCCGGACGGAAAGACGCTGGCTGCCGGCGGCTATTTCGGCGCGGGGCTGGGCTCCGACCCGCCCTATGGCGAGGTGCGCCTGTTCGACGTTTCGAGCGGGACGCTGAAGGCGGTGCTGCCCGGCAACGAATTCGCCGTCTATTCGGTGGCGTTCTCGCCGGATGGTGGCCTGCTGGCGGCGGCGGGCCAGGACGGCTTCGTCTATGTCTGGCGCAAGGACGAAGCAGCCGCCTCCGGCTGGACCGCCGACCGGAAGCTCGACGGCGATTCCAACCGCATCCAGCGCATCGCGTTTGCGGCCGGCGGCACGCGCATCGCCGCCGTCACCGGCGACTACGGCATCCGCCTGTGGGCTCTCGCCGACGGCAGCGAAATCGCCCTGCCCGCCGACGCCGAGCCCCTTCGCGACGATCCCGTCTACGGGCTCGCGGCCTCGCATGACGGCAGCCGTTTCGCCACCGGCAGCGCCGGCGGCCTGGTGCAGATCTGGGATGCGAAGGACGGCCATCTGATCGGCGCGCTGCCGCCGCGGCCCTTCTTCGTCGGCTCGCTGGCCTTCGCCGGCGACAGGCTGGTCGTCTCCTGCGGCTATCGCTGCACCGACCGCTACCGGAGCGAGGTCTGGGCCATGGGCGCCGAGGCGCCCGAGCGGAGTTTTGCCGGACATGACGGCACCGTCTTCGCCAGCGCCACGTCGCCGGACGGGGCGCTGGTCGCGACCGGCGGCGGCACCGCCCATGCCATCCTCGTCTGGAACCCCGCCACGGGCGACACCGCGGCGACGCTGCTGGGACAGGGCCTGCCGGTCATGGCCGTCGGCATTTCGGCCGATGGCGGCGAGATCGCCTGGGGCAACGCCAACCCCTGCCCGCAACGCGTCGCCTGCCCCGAGGCGATGGGGGCGCTGGAGCACCGGCTCCAGCTTCCGACAGCCGAACGCTTCTTCGTGCCGCCGGACGGCCTGCCGTCCGACAGCAAGCCGCTGCGCGCCCGGCTGGCCGATGGCGGCGTCTCGCTGCGCGCCGCAAAAGGCGGCGCGGCCGAGCTCGACAACGGGACGCTGGAGATCGTCAGGGACGGCGCCGTCGTCCATTCGATCGCCAACGACGCCACCAACGGCGCCGTGCATGCCGCCTTCACGCTGATCGACCAGGGCCGCAGGCTGATCACCGGCGGCAATGACGGCACGCTTCTCGAATACGACACCGGCGCGGCCGAATTCGTCGGCGCCTTCCTGGGCGGCCACACCAACGAGATCCACGCCGTGGCGGCCGCGGAAAAAGCCAATCTGCTGGTCACCGGCAGCGCCGACCAGACGATCCGGCTGTGGAATCTCGAGACGCGCGAGCTGATCGTCTCGATGTTCTTTGCCGGCAAGGAATGGATCGCCTGGATGCCGCAGGGCTACTACTACGCCTCCGACGACGGCGACAAGCTGATCGGCTGGCAGGTGAACCAGGGACGGTCCAAGGAAGGACGCTTCGTGCGCGCCGAGCAGTTGAAGCGCTATCTTTGGAGCCCGGAGATGGTGCGTCGCGCCATCATCCTGCGCTCGGCGAAGAAAGCAGTCGCGGAGATGCGGCCCGGCGCCGACAAGGAACTGGAGCGCCTGCTGGAGCGCCGCCCGCCGGAGTTCGACGTGCGGATCGCCTCCGACCAGTCCGGCGTGCGCGACGGCTTCGTCGCCGTCGAGATCACCGGAGCCCGCGAGGCCGGCGCCGACGTGTCGGATTTCGCGGTCCTGTCCAACAGCCGCAGCATCGGCGCGTTCGCCGCGCGGTCGGTGGTCGGCGACGGCGACCGCACCGTCATCGAGGTTCCGGTGGAGGAGGGCGAAAACGCCATCCGCATCACCGGCACCAACGAATTCGGCTACCTGACCGAGCGCAGCGTGGTGGCGCTGGGCAAGAAGAAGAAGTCCGCAGAGAAGAAAGGCAAGCTCTACGCCATCGTCATCGGCGTCGAAAAATATCCGTTCCTGCAGGATGCCTGCAACGGGCGTAGCTGCGACCTGCGCTTCCCCGTCGACGACGCCGCCGAGTTCCTGCGCGTGCTCGCCAGCCGCACCGCGCCGCTCTACCAGAGCATGGAAAGCCTCGTGCTGGTCAATGGCGAGGCGCTCGACGAGGAGCCGGAAGCCGCGGCCGCCATCCGTGCGATGGTGGGCGAGGACGGGCTGCTGGAGCCGGACTCCGACACGATCGGCGACGAGATCGCCGATTTCCTCGACCGGCCCGGCCCCGACGACACGACCATGCTGTTCGTCGCCGGGCACGGGATCAACATCGACGAGGACTACTACTTCATCCCGACCGACGGACGGCGGCAGGACAGCGACCGCTGGAAGCGCTCCTCGCTGGTCGAGTGGTCGGACATCCAGCGGGCGCTGGAGCGCACGGAGGGCGTGCGTCTGCTGCTGATGGACACCTGCTACGCCGCCAACGCGTTCAATCCCCGCATCGAGAAGGACGCGGCGGACGCACGCATCGTCGTGTTCTCAGCCACGGCCGCCAACAACACGGCGCTGGAGATGGCCGACCTCGGCCACGGCGTCTTCACCTATTCGCTGCTCGCCGGCATGAACGGCGCGGCCAAGACGTCGAAGGATGGCGTGACGCTGTTCGGGCTGGCCGACTACATTTCGCGCGAGATCGTCGAACTAAGTGGCTCACGGCAGAAGCCGTTCTACTATGTCGCCGGCGTCGACAACATGCTGGTCGCCGCGCCGTGAAGGCGGCACGGATCGTGCACCGCCGCATGTTTTACCCCCCTCTGGCCTGCCGGCCATCTCCCCCTCAAGGGGGGAGATTTCGCGCGTCGCCGAAGCTGCCAATCTCCCCCCTTGAGGGGGAGATGGCCGGCAGGCCAGAGGGGGGTACCGCTATCCATCTTCTACATCGGACGAAGTTGAGCTGGGTAAGTGCCTGTATCGCGACATGCCTCCTGCTGTGGATAGCGCTGCCGGCCCTCGCCTCACCCGCCTGCCCGCCCGGCGACGCGCCTTACCCACGCTTCTACCAGGACGGCGCACTGTTCGAGCGTGCAATGCAGAAGGTCGCGGATGTCGAGCCGGCCAATGAGCGGCCCAGCGGCATCGTCGTGCCCCACCATCTGCTCGCCGACGAACTGGTGGCGCTCGGCTTCCGTGCCGCGTCCGGCTTCGACTACAAGCGCATCGTGATTCTGGCGCCGGACCATTTCCGCGCCGCCGACCGGCTGTTCGCCACCACGACGCGCGATTTCGAGACGGTCTTCGGCAAGGTCGGAGTCGACCGCGACGCGGTCGAGACGCTGACGGGCAAAGGGAACCTGGTCGAGACGTCCTGCCTGTTCGGCAAGGAACACGGCGTACAGGCGCTGCTTCCCTTCATTCAGAGAACCTTCCCGCGGGCCTCCATCGTGCCGGTCGCCATCTCGATCCGCTCCGGACGGGCCGACTGGGACCGGCTGGCCGCTGCGCTCGAACCGATCCTCGACGCCGACACGCTGGTGGTGGAGTCGACCGATTTTTCGCATTACCTGCCGCAGCACGAGGCGCGGGCCTTCGACCAGCAGACGCTGAACGTGCTGGCCGGCGGCGATCTCGACCAGATCGCCGCGCTGCGCCAGCCCAGCCACGCGGATTCGGTCAGCGCGCTCTACATCCAGACCAAGCTGCAGCGGCAGGTCTTCTCGGCCTCGCCGCTGGTCATCGCCAACGACAACAGCCAGTCCTATTCGGACGACCATGTCGCCGAGACGACGAGCTACATGGTGATCCTCTATGGCCGCTTCGGGCCGGGCGCCAGCGTTCCCGTGCGGCGCGGCGATGACGTCGTCTATCTCGGGGGCGACACCAATTTCGGCCGCGCCATGAAGATGGCGCTGATCGCCGACGGCGCGGCGGAGCGCGTCGCGGAGGCTGTGCTGGCCATCACCGGCGGCCGGCCGCTGGTGGTCAACCTCGAAGGCGTGATCCTGCCAAACGTGCCGGAAGCGCTCGACAACATGACGCTGGCCATGCCGGAGGACCTGACGATCGGCTGGCTGAAGCGGCTGAACGTCGCAGCGGTCGGCCTCGCCAACAATCACGCGATGGACCTCGGCGAAAGCGGCTATGCGGAGACCCTCGCCGCCCTGAAGGCCGCCGGCATTGCCTCCTTCGGGCAGGGCGAGGCGCTGTCGCTCGGCAATCTCGACATCGTCGGCCTGAGCGATCTCGACACCAATGCGTCCCGCCAGGTCGATCTGCTCACACCCGAGCTGCTCGACCGACTCGTCAGGCCCGACGCACAGCGCGCCGTGGTTTCCTTCGTCCATTGGGGACGGGAATACGTCACCTCGCCTTCATCCCGCGAAACGCAGCTCGCCGGCCAGATGCGGCAGCGCGGCGTCGCGCTGATCGCCGGCGCGCATCCGCATGTCGCGAGCCCCGGCCTGACGGCGCTCGCCGGCGGCGAGACGCTGATGGCCTATTCGCTGGGCAATTTCCTGTTCGACCAGAACGCCGACAAATCCAGCGGCAAGCTGCTGGAGGTGCGTGCCTTCAGGCAGGGCACCGTGTTTGCGCGCCGCGTGCCGCTGCACAACCTGTTCGACCTGGCCAAGAATTGATCAGCAGCCGCCGCCCTCGTCCTTCAGGTAGCACTGGGCGGGTTGCGCGCTGCTTCTGAACGTCGCGGGACGCGGGCGGAAGTAGAACAGGCTGACCGGCTTGCTCTCGCGCGTGCTGCCGTCGGCGAAGTCGGCGACGACGCGCATCTGGTGGAAGGACGACTGGTCGGCGTGCATCTTCAGCCGCGCCTTGTAGCTGGAGATCGACTTGTTGCCGCGCACCGGCATGTCGATGTCATAGTTCTGCCTGCCCACCGGCAGGTAGATGTCCTGGTAGCGCAGCGCTTCCGGCGATCCGCCGAAGCCGTCGCCGCATTCGGCCAGGTCCGCGGGCACCTCGATGACGGCGAGCGAGATCGCCGCGCGGAATGTCTCGCTCTGCTGGTAGACCGTGCCGGCATCGTCGGCCCAGCTATAGTTCAGCGTGCCGGCCAGCGTGGTCTGCAGCTTGTCCTCGCCGGAGACGAAATCGGCGACCTCGCCGAAGCCGACATCATTGAACACCTTGCTGCGGCAGACGTTCATGCTGTCCATCGACGGGCAGGTGTAGCGGTTGTTCTCCAGCTTCGCCGTGTCGACGCCGGCCTGGTCGAGCAGGCCGCGCACATCGATATCCGCGCCGGTATCGAAGCCCTCGACCGGCATGGAGAAGGTGCGGCTGGCCGGGCCTCCCGCTTCCTCGCCGGTGAACTGGACGTTCAGCCTGGCGTCGCGCACATCGCCCCAGCCATGATTGACCAGCACGAAGTTCGGCCGGAATCCGACGCAGCCGTAGTTCTCCCTCAGGGTCAGCATCGGCTTGCGATAGGCTTCGCTGAAGCCGACCTGAAGCTTCAGATCCTTCAGCTTGACGCGCGACCCGTCTGTGGTGGCGAGATCGACCTGGACAAAGGCCCGCGAGGTCTCCCAGTCGACGCCGTCGATCATGTAGGAGCCGCCATAGATCTGGCCGCCGTTCCACAGTCCGTTGAGTTCCTCGGAAACGGGATAGATGGCGATGTCCTCGTCGCGCACCAGATGCTGGTAGCGCATCTCCGACTGCTGGTTCATCCGCTCCTCGACGGCGACGGCGATCTCGGTTCTGTCGGCGTCGCCGCCGGCCGCCTTGAGAAGTCCGCCGACCCGCGCATCGGCCAGCACGTCCGGACGATTGCCGCCGATCTCGCGGCCGTCCTTCCATTTCGACCCGTAGACGGTGCCGCCCGGAAGCCGGGTCACGCCTTCGCCGTCGCGGCGGCCGTCGACGAAGCTGCCGGTGAAGATCTCGCCGGTGGTGGTGCGATAGACTCCCTTGCCGTTGGGCAGGCCGTTGCGGAACTCGCCTTCGTAGCGATTGCCCGCCGCGTCGATCCAGACCGCGGCCCCCTCGACGCGGCCGGCGCGCCAATCGCCGTCGACGACCTCGCCGCTGCGCAGTTCGAGCCGTCCCCGGCCGTCCGGACGGCCGTCGCGCAGCCTGCCGGCATAGGCCGAGAAGACCGTCTTCGGGTCGTAGCTGGCCGAACCCTTGATGCGCCAGACGATCTTGCCCTTGCCGGCAACCGCGCCGTCGGGACCGACGCCGCCCGCCTGTTCTCCGGCCTCCGGCTCCCAGGTGAAGTCGAGGTCGAGCCCGGGGCTGGGATTCCAGACACGCACGGCCCGGCGCGCGACCGAACGGGTCTCGGCGTCGTAGAGGATCTGGACCCGTTCGGACCAGGTGGCCGCGCCGGAAGGATGGAGATAATCGCCGGCCCGTGCGCCGGTCGCGCTCACAGCCGCGGCCACGCACACGGCCGCTCCCCATCGCCTCATTACCAATCCCCCGGCAAGTCCTTCATGCCGGAAGACTAAGCCGCGAAGCGGAAGCGAAGCAAGCGAAGCAAGCCGGCAAAACGCGATGGCCGCCGCCCGCATGGCGAGGCGCCGGCCTTCGATCGGCATCAAGGTCTCAAAAGACCCCGGCAGCGGCTACTTCCACAGGCCGTTGACCCATTCGACATAGGCGGCATTGAGGCGCACGGCCGTGTTGGCGTCCGGGCTCTCGGCGACGTTCACGCCGACCACCACACGCTGCTTGGAGCCGTTGTCATAGGCGTAGACCGAGCTGCCCGACGAGCCGGGATAGGTGTCGCAGTCATACTGGAAATAGACGTCGCCGATGTTCTCGGCCATGACGCCGCAAGTGGCCCGCCACATGGTGCCGGCCGGCTTGTCGCCCGGGAAGCCGACGATCGTCGCATCGAAATCGCCGAGATTGTCGTAGTTGGCGTAGCCGAGCCAGCCGAGATTGTCGCCGATCGGCTGGGCCAGCGTGATGATGCCCAGGTCCCACGGCACCACGGAGCCGTAATATCCCTGGTAGTTGGTGACATAGCCCTCGAGGATCGACAGGGACTCATACTGGTAGGCGCCGAAGGGGATGTCCTCCGGGCCGTTCAGGCCGGGGATGAAGACGATCTCCTCGAGCCAGTCCTTGTCGTCGTGATTGTAGAGGCAGTGCGCGGCGGTCAGCACGGTGCGCGGCCCGATCAGCGTGCCGGAGCAACTGCCATAGCCGGCCTTCGACTTGCCCTCGATGTAGCCGATGGCGGTGAAGGGATAGACCTTGGTGTTCTTGATCTGCACACGATCGTCGTCGCCGAACACCTGGCGGCTGGCGTCCTCCTCGGCGAAGGCCGGGTCGGTCGCCATCTGCGCCTTGTCGCCCTTCTTGGCCCCGGATTCCTCGTTGAGGATCTCGATGACCTTCGCCTTGAGCGCCTCGCTCGGCGCGGTGCGGGTGACCTTGCCGTCGCGCGACTTCGACAGGACGGTGACCGACTCGACCGCCTTGTTCTCGTCCGCCGGCGCGGCGCGGCTTTCCTCGCCGGCCTCCAGCTTCGGCGGGGCGATCGGCTTGGCACGGCCGAAGCTGTATTCGCCATCCATCGGCGCGGCGCGCGGCGACGCGCCGTCGCCTTCGCTGGCGCCGCCGGCCTGCTGCGCAAAGGCAGGCGCGGCCCACAGCGCCGTCGAAACGAGGGCGGCCGCGATAAGGGTATTTGTTGTCAGCAGTTTCATATGAAGTCTCCCAAAGCCCAGAGGACTGGAACAAATACCAAGAATATTGTCCAGATCGTGGTCGGGATAAAAGAATGTTGCAGTGCGGAAAAATTGTGTGATCGCTGATCCGATCCCGATCCGCCCCGCCGCAGGGTGCTGCGATCGTGCATAAAATAGTCCAACTTCTGGATGCAGAAATGCCTTCCGCTTTGCCCATGGGGGGCTTACGGATTTGAGGTGTAGGCGCAAGGTCCGCCGTCGATCCGGCGGTGCACCGCGCCCTGACGATCCAATATCTCAGGAGGACATCTTGACCGATACTTACCGTCTCGCCCGAAGCGCCGCTGCCGCCCTGCTGGCGGCCGGGACCGCGCTGGCGACGCTTGCCCCGGCGATCGCCCAGGACGCGGCGCATCCCGAACTCCGGCCGATGGAGCGCGTGCCCGAGGCCCGTGCCAAGGCCGCGGCGGCGGCCGGCGAGGAAGGCGACCGCGTCTTCGGCGGCCAGGAGGCCGACAAGGGCGAGTGGCCCTTCCAGGTGGCGCTGCTGTCCTCCGGCAAGCTCGACAATTCGGTCGGGTCGCAGCCGAACGCGCAATTCTGCGGCGGCAGCCTGATCGCTCCGGAATGGGTGCTGACCGCCGCCCACTGCCTGGTCAACGAGGGCGCGCCGGTCGCCGCCGATACGATCACGGTGCTGACCGAGGCCACCAACCTCGCCGAGGGCAAGCGCTTCAAGGTCGTCCAGGTGTTCGTCAACGACGGCTACAGCGAGGTGACGCTCGACAACGACATCGGCCTGCTCAGGCTGGAGGCGCCGGCCGCTGCAAAGACCATCAAGGTGGCGGAGGCCGCGGCGGCCGAGTCCGGCAAGACCACCGTCATCGGCTGGGGCATGATGGACAACGGCACCTTCCCCAACGACCTCATGGAGGCGGAGCTCGACCTGCAGCCGAACTCGGCCTGCAATTCCGGCATCAAGGAGATCTACGCACGCGATCTCGGCGTGGCGCTGCGCCAGCTATCGACCCGCATGCGCTACTCCGAGGACGGCGTCAACGAGGGCACGGCGGCGATCGCCAAGTTCATGAAGGACCCGCTGACCGCCAACATGATCTGCGCCGGCACCATCACCGGCCAGCGCGACGCCTGCAACGGCGACAGCGGCGGACCGCTCTTCGTCATGGGCAAGGACGGACCGGAACAGATCGGCGTCGTCTCGTGGGGCGAGGGCCCGTTCGACGCCAATGCCGCCTGCGGCCACAAGAACGCTTATGGCGTCTATACGCGGCTCGGAAACTATCGCGACTGGATCGCCGCGAAGATGGCCGAGGCGCCGCCGGCCAAGGCTCCGGCCGACAATGGCGCCGGCTCCGGCACGCTGACCAAGCCGGCGAAGCCGTAGTTCGATCATCCGCCATCGCCGCGACCGACGTCGCGGCGACCGGCCTTTCGGAAGCCGTTCAGCCGGGCCGATAGTCGAACCACTCGAAGTCGGCCGGCCGACCGCCGCCGCTGGTGTCGAAGGCCATCATGCCGACGAAGGCGCCGGTGAAGGAGCCGTGCTCGCCGCGGCCCGCCTCGTCGGAGACGATGCTGGCGTCGAGCTCGGGGTCGAGCGCGCGCAAACCGTCGCCGGCATCGTAGGCGAAGCGCAGGCCGGCATGGTCGACCTTGGCCGAGAGCCGCACCGGACCGTCGGGCAGGGCGACGGGTGCCGCGAGCGGGAAGATCATCCGTCCGTCCGGCCAGTCGCCGGGGCAGCTCATCGCCGTCAGGCAGCGGCCGAGCTTCGGCGTATGCGTCACCGCCAAAAAATGGAACTTGTGGCGGTTGTAGTAGAGCGCCAGGCCGGCCGCCTGCTGGAAGCTCTGCGGCGTGAAGTCGACGATCGTTTCGGCCGTGAAGACGAAGTGCTGCTGGCGGCGCGCCACCAGCGCCTGCTCGAACCAACTGCCGATCGATTCGCGGCCAAACAGGCGCAGGTGCCCCGGACGCGCCGTCAGCGAGAACAGCCGTTCGGGATAGGGCGTGCGCAGCCACTGGAATTCCGGCGGCAGGTCGGCCTGGTCGAAATCGCGTCGGGCTGGCGGTTCGGCCGGCGGCATCGGTATCGCGTCGCGCGGGCTCGGCACGTCGACCAGCGGCACGGTGGCGCCGTCGGCCAGGTAGAGCCAGCCGTCTTCGCGCCATTCGCATTTCTGGATCGCCGTTTCGCGGCCGAGCGGCGAGCGGCGCAGACCGGGCAGCGGCCGCGCGCAGAGATGCGTGTGATAGACCTCGCCCGACGGCGTCTCGACGATCTGGCCGTGGCCGGCGCGCTGCAGCGGCGCCTGGCCTGAATCCTTCGACGTGATCGGATGAATGTCCGGATGCAGCTCGTAGGGACCCAGGATGCTGCGCGAGCGCGCCATGGTGACGGCGTGATCGTAGCCGGTGCCACCCTCGGCCGTGGTCAGATAGTACCAGCCTTCACGCTTGTAGAGATGCGGCGCTTCGACCAGCCCGTGCGCGCTGCCGGGGAAGATGTTGGTCAACGGGCCGACGAGGCGACCTGCCGCCGCGTCCCACTCCTGGCAAAGGATGCCGGCGAAGGAGGGATGCTTCGGCTGGCCGCCGATGCCGTGGCTGACATGGTTCCAGACCATGTTGAGGAACCATTTTCTCCCGTCGTCGTCATGGAACAGCGACGGGTCGAAGCCACTGGAATTGACGTGAACGGGATCCGACCAGGGGCCCTCGACCGCCGGCGCGGTGACGATGTAGTTGTGGGCGTCCTTGAAGTTGCCGTCGAGGCGCTTCACATCGGTGTAGACCAGCCAGAACAGGCCGTCGGCATAAGACAGGCACGGCGCCCAGATGCCGCCGGAGTCGGGATTGCCGCGCATGTCGAGCTGACTGGCGCGCTCCAGCGGCCGCTTCACAAGCCGCCAGTTGACCAGATCCGTCGAATGATGGATCTGCACGCCCGGGTACCATTCGAAAGTAGAGGTGGCGATGTAATAGTCCGGCCCGACCCGGCAGATCGACGGGTCGGGGTTGAAGCCGGGCAGGATGGGGTTGCGGATCATGAGCCACAGTCTCCAACCGAGGGAGCCGGAGCACCCCCCTCTGGCCTGCCGGCCATCTCCCCCTCAAGGGGGGAGATCGGCGGCTTTTCGCTCGCCGGCCATCCTGCAACGTCGCAAATGGGCGAAAGGCGGCACAGGGACCAATCTCCCCCCTTGAGGGGGAGATGGCCGGCAGGCCAGAGGGGGGTGCCGGCGACCTGTCGCATCAGACTCGTCACTTCCTCGGCGGCCCTTTGCGTTCGGCGCTCGCCGCCCAGAGGTTGATGTCGGCCTCGCGCGCGTAGGTATCGATCTCGGCGAGTTCGGCGGCGGTGAAGTCGAGATTGTTCAACGCGCCGACGCAGTCTTCCACCTGCTCCGGCCTACTGGCGCCGATCAGCGCGGTGGTGACGCGGCCGCCGCGCAGCACCCAGGCCAGCGCCATCTGCGCCAGGGTCTGGCCGCGCTTCCCGGCGATGCCGTTCAGCGCGTTGATGTTGTGAACCGTCTGGTCGTTGATGAAGGCAGGCCGCAGCGACTTGCCCTGCGCGGCGCGCGAATCCTCGGGGATGCCGTTCAGATATTTCGTCGTCAGCATGCCCTGCGCCAGCGGCGAGAAGACGATCGAGCCGACGCCGAGGCCGCCGAGCGTATCGAGCAGCCCGTCCTCCTCGACCCAGCGGTTGAGCATGGAATAGCTCGGCTGGTGGATGAGCAGCGGCGTGCCCAGTTCGCGCAGGATGGCGGCCGCCTCGCGGGTGCGCTGCGAATTGTAGGACGAGATGCCGGCATAGAGCGCCTTGCCGGAGCGCACGATCTGGTCGAGCGCCATCATCGTCTCCTCCAGCGGCGTCTCCGGGTCGAAGCGGTGGGAATAGAAGATGTCGACATAGTCGAGGCCCATGCGCTTCAGGCTCTGGTCGCAGGAGGCGATCACATATTTGCGGCTGCCCCATTCGCCGTAGGGCCCCGGCCACATGTCGTAGCCGGCCTTGGAGGAGATGATCATCTGGTCGCGCAGGCCGGCGAAGTCGCTGCGCAGGATCTCGCCGAAGGCGACCTCCGCGGAGCCGGGCGGCGGGCCGTAATTGTTGGCCAGGTCGAAATGGGTGATGCCCAGGTCGAACGCCTTGTGGCAGATCGCCCGCTTGGTCTTCATCGGCGTGTCGTCGCCGAAATTGTGCCAGAGGCCGAGCGAGATCGCCGGCAGCTTCAGTCCGGACTTGCCGCAGCGGTTGTAGCGCATGGATGTGTAGCGGTCGGCGGCGGGGACATAGGGCATTGTGAACCTCGTGTGATTGGATGCGGACGCTTGCGGCAGCATGCGGCGCCCCCTCCACCATGCTTCGCATGGTCCCCCTCCCCCGTAAACGGGGGAGGATCCGAGCGCAGCGAGGCGGAGGGGGCGCCTCCGAAATTCTCCTCTACGTCTTCGCCAGCAGCGCCCTTGCCTCCTTCGGCCCCAGCGCCGCCGGGCGCTCGCAGCTCGTCGTCATCTCGACGAAGCGGCCCGTCTCGCCGGATCTCAGCGCGCCGGTCATCACCTCCACCGCATGCAGCGCCAGCTCCATCGAGCAGCGGTGCGGACGCCCCTGCAGAATGGCGAGCGCCATGTCGGAGAGGCCGGCAGTGCGATAATTGGCCATCATGCCGTGCGAGTGCTTCTGGTTGGGAATGCCTAGCGGGTGGTCCCATTTCGGCGGCTTCTGCACCGGCGAGCCGCGCTTCGTATAGGCGACGGCACCGCCGAAGAAGTTGGGGTCCGGGACGTGGATCGTGCCTTCCTCGCCGTAGAGTTCCATCGGCGAATGGCCGTGCGTCCAGACGTCCCAGCTCGAATTGAGCGTCACGACGGCGCCGCTGGCGAATTCGAGCAGGGCGTGGATCGTCGTCGGCGTGTCGACCTTCAGCTTCTCGCCGTAGCGCGGCTTGGAGGTGATGGTGCGCTCGTGTGCCGGCGTCGAGGCCAGCGCGGCGACCCGTTTCACCGGGCCGATCAACTGGATCAGGTTGGTGACGTAGTAGGGTCCGATGTCGAGCACCGGACCGGCGCCCGGCTTGAAGAAGAAGTCCGGGTTGGGATGCCAGTGCTCCATGCCGTGGCTCATGACATGGGCCGTGCCGCTGGTGATCCTGCCGACCTTGCCGCCGTCGATCAGGTGGCGGACGAACTGGTGGGCGCCGCCGAGGAACGTGTCGGGCGCGGAACCGATGCGCAGGTTCCGCTTCTCGGCCCGCATCTTGAGGTCGAGGCCATCCTCCAGGGACAGGACGAACGGCTTCTCGGAATAGACATGCTTGCCGGCGTCCAGCGCCTGCCCCGAAACCGCGTGGTGCACGGCGGGAATCGTCAGGTTGACGACGATGTCGACGTCGTCGGCCTTGAGCAGGTCCTCGACGGTCTCGGCGCGCACGCCGAACTCCTTGGCGCGCGCCCTGGCCGCGTCCATGCTGATGTCGGCACAGGCGTTCACCGTGATGCCGCGAAACAGCGGCGCGAGCGAGAAATAGGCTGCGGAAATGTTGCCGCAGCCGACGATGCCGACCCCCAGATTGCGTGCCATCGAAACGTCCTCAGTATGCCTTGACCGAAGCGATCGAGCGCCGCGCGAAGCGGGCGAAGTCGTTCGGATTGTCCTGTTCCATCACGTAGTGCCGGGCCTTGGTGCGCGACCGCAGAAGACCGATCAGCCCCCTCCAGTCGACGGTGCCGTGGCCGACATCCGACCAGCCGTCCTCGTCGAGCCCCTGCCCCGCCGCGGCGATGTCCTTGACGTGGACGACGACGATCCGGTCGGCATGACCGCCGATCCAGGTCCGCGGGTCGCTGCCGCCGCGAATCAGCCAGGCGACGTCGATCTCCCAGCCGAGGCTCGGCGCACCTTCGAGGATGTGGACCATCGGCACGGAGCCGTCGGACAGCGCCTTGAACTCGAAATCGTGGTTGTGCCAGGCGAAGCCGTAGCCCGCATCGCGGCATCTCCTGCCGATCGCCTCCAGCCGCGCCGCGAACCGCCGCCAGCCGGCGGTGTCCGTCGGCCGCTGGTCGGCGCCGACATAGGGGCATGCGATAAGCGTCATGCCGAGGGCCCTTGCGATTCCCTCGGCCTTGCCGAATTCGCCTTCCAGCATCTCGATCGGGAAATGGCCGCTCGGCATGGCGAGGCCGTTTGCGTCGAGCTCGGCGCGGAAGGCCGCCGGATCCGCATAGACGCCGCCATAGCCTTCCACCTCCGTATAGCCGGCCTCGGAGAGGGTTTTCAGCACGCCCGTCCACGGCTGGAAGTTGCGGGCGCTGTAGAGTTGCATGGACCAGTTCATCTAATCTTCCTGTCAGTCTGGGAGACGGCGTCAGAGCCTGACGCCGGAGAGGGAATCGAAGAGGGAGGCGCGCAGCGGATCGAAACCGATCGAAACCGCTTCGCCGATCGACGGTGCGCGCTCGGACGAGACGCGCACCGTGAAGTTCTGATCGCCCAGCCGCGTCCACACAAGGGTGTCGGAGCCCATCGGCTCGACGACTTCCACCTCGACCTGTCGCGAGAACGGCCAGCCGCTGCCGGTGTTGAGCCCGACATGCTCCGGCCGCATGCCGAAGGAGACGGGTCCCGGCGCGAAACCCTTGGCGTCGAAGGGGTAGGTGGACAGCGGGATGTCGAGCCCGTCGGCGGCGAAATGCGGCACTCCGTCGCGCAGCTCCAGCCGCCCTTCCAGGAAATTCATGCCCGGCGAGCCGATGAAGCCGGCGACGAAGCGGTTGATCGGCCGCGAATAGATCGCCTGGGGGCGATCGAGCTGCTGGATCAGCCCGCCCTTCATCACCGCGATGCGGTCGGCCAGCGTCATCGCCTCGATCTGGTCGTGGGTGACGTAGATCATCGTGTTGCCGAGCGTCTGGTGCAGCCGCTTGATTTCGACGCGCAGTTCCGAGCGCAGCTTGGCGTCGAGGTTCGACAGCGGTTCGTCGAAGAGAAACACGTCGACGTCGCGCACCAGGGCGCGGCCGATCGCCACGCGCTGGCGCTGGCCGCCGGAAAGCGCTGCCGGGCGACGCTTGAGCAGCGGCTCGATCTGCAGGATCGAGGCGGCGCGCGCCACGCGCCGGGCGATCTCGTCCTTCGGCACGCCGGCGTTCCTGAGGCCGAAGGACAGATTGCCCTCGACGCTCATCTGCGGATAGAGCGCGTAGGACTGGAACACCATGCCGATGCCGCGGTCCTTCGGCTCTTCCCAGGTGACGTTCCTATCCTTGATGAAGATCTGGCCGGACGAGACGTCGAGCAGACCGGCGATGCAGTTCAGCAGGGTCGACTTGCCGCAGCCGGAGGGACCGAGCAGCACGATGAATTCGCCCTCGGCGACGTCGATGTTCAGGTTTTTCAGGACTTCGACGGCGCCGTAGTTCAGCGAGACGTCCTTGACGAGAACGCTGGTCATTTTGATCTCCGGACGGTGACGAACGCGTCGAAGATGGTCACCACGCGGGTGCCTCCCTCCCCCTTGTGGGGAGGGGTAAGGGGTGGGGGTACGATCGAGTGTGTGCCAGCCTGCAGCATCGCGATTGCATTCTGAAACCAATTTGCTCTGAAACTACCCCCACCCTCTATCCCTCCCCACAAGGGGGAGGGGGGCACCAGCGCCGCGCCTGGCATTCCATGCTTGTCCGACGGGCCTTCCAGAGAAAGCATCCTCACCCCTTCACCGCGCCGGCGGCGATGCCGCGCACGAACAGCTTGCCGGATATGAAGTAGACGATCAGCGGCACCAGGCCGGTGAGGATCGTGGCGGCCATGTTGACGTTGTACTCCTTCACGCCCTGCACCGAATTGACGATGTTGTTGAGCTGGACGGTCATCGGATAAGTGTCGGGACGCGTGTAGACGACGCCGAACAGGAAGTCGTTCCAGATGCCGGTGACCTGCAGGATGATCGCGACCACGAAGATCGGCAGTGCCATGGGCAGCATGATCTTGAAGTAGATCTGCCAGAAGCCCGCTCCGTCGACGCGCGCGGCCTTGAACAGTTCCTCGGGCACCGACGCGAAGTAATTGCGGAACAGCAGGGTGAGGATCGGCATGCCGAAGATGGAGTGGACGATCACCAGACCCCAGAGACTGCCGTAGAGCCCGATCTCGCGCAGGATGATGACGATCGGATAGAGCATCACCTGATAGGGAATGAAGGCGCCGACGATCAGGATGGTGAAGAACAGCTCGGCGCCCCTGAAGCGCCAGTTGGCGAGCGCGTAGCCGTTGACCGAGGCGACGACGATGGAAAACACCACCGAGGGCACGGTGATGCGCACCGAATTCCAGAAGCCGCGGGAGAGCCCGTCGCAGTTCAGGCCGGTGCAGGCGGTGGCCCAGGCCTTGACCCAGGGCTCGAAGGTGATCTCGACGGGCGGCGAGAAGATGTTGCCCATGCGGATTTCGGGCAGGCCCTTCAGCGAGGTGACGACCATCACGTAGAGCGGAAGCAGATAGTAGACGGCCACCACGGTCAGCGTGCCGTAGATGACGACGTTGCGGACGGAAAGCGCGCGGCGCGGCCGCGGACCCTGCGGACCGGAAAGCGCGGCGGGCCGGGAGGACGTGCCCGCCGCCGGCAGGATGGCGGCGTCAGTCAAGACCGCCTCCTGCCGAACTCGAGATAGGCCCAGGGCACGACGATGATCGCGACCGACAGCAGCATCATGGTCGACGCCGCGAACCCCTGGCCGAGATTCTGCGCGGCGAACATGTAGTCGTAGACGTATTTCGCCGGCACCTCCGACGCCTGTCCGGGGCCGCCGCTGGTCTGCGCGACCACCAGGTCGTAGACCCGGACGATGCCGCTGGCGATGATCACCAGCGTGGTGACGAAGACCGGCCGCATCATCGGGATGACGATGAACAGGTAGGTCTTCCACATCGGGATGCCGTCGACGCGCGCCGCCTTCCAGATGTCCTCGTCGATGCCGCGCAGGCCGGCCAGCATCAGGCACATGACCAGCCCCGTCCCCTGCCACAGGGCGGCGATCAGGATGCCGTAGATGACGATGCTCTGGTCGTAGAGCGGATTGAAGGTGAAGCTCTCCCAGCCGAGCCCGCGCACCACGTGCTGCACCCCGAAATCCGGATTGAGCAGCCACTGCCAGACCAGGCCGGTGACCACGAAGGACAGCGCGAAGGGATAGAGGAAGATGGTGCGGAACGCGTCCTCGAAGCGGATCTTCTGGTCGAGCAGGGCGGCGAGCACGAAGCCGATGACCAATTGCAGGACGAGCGACAGACCGCCATAGACCAGCAGGTTCTCGATCGAGGTCAGCCAGCGCGGCGTCGACCACAGCCGCTCGTACTGGTCGAGCCCGATGAAGTTCAGCCGCGGCAGCAGCCGCGAATTGGTGAAGGAATGGACGACCGTCCACACCGTGCCGCCGGCGAAGACCACGGTGGCGGTCAGGATCATCGGGATCGACGCGATCTTGGCGCTGAGATTGCGCAAGACGCGGCGGGGCGGCGTCGTCCGGCCTTCGTTCATGGACGCTCCAAACCGGGTTTCGAGCAGACGAACCAGGCGCCGGAACTCATGCCGGCGCCCGGGGCTCCAGTCGCGACCCTTGTCAGTCGGCGTTGGCTATGATCTCGGCGTAGCGCTTCTGCGCGTCTTCCGGGGTCATCGACGGCGTCGAGAAGAACTGCACGAACAGATCGTTCAACTGGTTGTTGCTGTCCTCGGTCATCAACTGGTTGGTGTCGGGGATGATGTTGCCGGCAGCGAGGATTTCCAGGCCCTTCTTCATGCAGTCGTTGGCCGCCGCTAGGTCGACGTCGCCGCGCACCGGCACGGAGCCCTTCTTGAGATTGAAGGCGACCTGGGTGGCCGGGCTGAGCATGGTGGAGGCCAGCACCTCCTGTGCCGCCGACTTCTCGGCATCTTCGAGCTTGGGGAAGTAGAAGGAATCGCCGCCCGTCGAGATCAGCTCGTTGACGCCGAGGCCGGGCAGGCAGGTGTAGTCCTTGCCGGCGACCTGGCCGGCCACCTGGAACTCGCCCTGCGCCCAGTCGCCCATGATCTGGCCGCCGGCCTTGCCGGTGATCACCAGATTGGTGGCCTGGTTCCAGTCCTGGACGTTGCTGCCCTTGGACATCCGGCGGGCATCGTCGGCGGCCTTGAACACCTTGGCGATCTCCGGCCCGGCCGCCACGCTGGCGTCCTTGTCCTGGTAGACCTTCAGGAAGATGTCCTTGCCGGCGATCGCCGGGATCAGCACGTTGAAGGCGCCCGTGGTCTGCCAGGGCTGGCCGCCGACGGCGAGCGGGATGATGCCCTTGGCCTCGAGCGCCGGAGCCGCGGCGACGAACTCGTCCCAGTTCTTCGGAACCGGCACGCCGGCATCGGCGAACGCCTTGTTGGACAGCCAGAGCCACTGCCAGGAGTGGATGTTGACGACCACGCAATAGACCTTGCCGTCGACCGTGCAGCCGTCGAGCAGGCTCTTCGGACGGATGACCTCCGCCCACTTCTCCTTGGTGGCCACGTCGGTCAGGTCGCGCAGCAGCCCGGCCTCGATCAGTTCCTCGGCCTGACGGCCGGTGTTGAACTGGAACGCACCCATCGGCGAACCGCCGGTGATGCGGCTGACCATGACGGGGCGGGCGGTGTTGCCGCCGCCGGCGATCGCACCGTCGACCCATTTGTTGCCGGTGGCGTCGAAAGCCTTGGCAAATTCGGCGACGGCCGCGGCCTCGCCGCCCGACGTCCACCAGTGAGTCACTTCGAGATCCGTCGCCATGGCCGGCGCGGCCAGACCAAGCGCGACGCCGGCCGACAGCGCGGCAATCGAAAACCGATCACGCATCCATTCCTCCCTGAATCTGAAACGTTACAGATTTTTGGATATTGGATTTGCCGGGCCGGCGCAACAGCAAATCCGAACCCGGGCGACTTTTCGTGCGACGCAGCCCGTGCTGCCGCTCGCTGCACTGCCAGATCGCATGTTGCAGCGCAAAACTGCCCGATTTTCGGAGGATACGACATCGATACTGACCTATCAGGTCCGCAACTGTCCCGAGGATGCCGCGCCGCGACGGCGTCAGCGGGCCATGGATCCCGAACCGGCAGATCTCGCATTGCGACCTGTAACGTTTCAGATATTCTCGCTTTAGGCCCCGATTTCGTGGCGCGGCGGGCCGTTTCCGGGATTGCTGCCGGGCGGCGCCGTTGATAGGCGGTAGAGATGGACGACGACGATTCCTCCACGGCACCCGACATTCACGGGCAGGAGCGCCCGACGCTCAAGACGATCGCCTTCATGACAGGGCTGGGCGTCACGACCGTGTCGCGCGCACTCAAGGACGCGCCCGAGATCGGCGAGGAAACCAAGAAGCGCGTGCGCCTGGTGGCGCGTCAGGTCGGCTACCGGCCGAACCGCGCCGGCGTGCGCCTGCGCACCGGCAAGACCAACGTGATCAGCCTCGTGCTCGACACCGACCAGCAGATCATGAGTTTCGTGTCGGACATCATCTACGGCATTTCCGAAGTGATCGCCGACACGCCCTACCACCTGATCGTCACGCCCTATTCACGCAGCAACGATTCGCTGGAGCCAGTGCGCTACGTGGTGGAGACCGGGTCCGCCGACGGGCTCATCATCTCGCGCACCGAACCCAACGACACGCGCGCCCGCTATCTGCTCGAGCACGGCATGCCGTTCGCCACGCATGGCCGCACCGATATGGGGCTGGTGCACCCGTATCATGATTTCGACAACCACGCCTTCGCGACGATCGCCGTGCGCCGGCTGGCCGCCAACGGCCGTCGCCGGCTGGCGCTGCTGGCGCCGCCCCCCGGCCTGACCTATCACCGCCACACCGTGAACGGCTTCGTCGACGCCGTGAACGAGTTCGGGGCCACGGAAGTGCCGTTCAACACGGTGTCGATCGACAACACCCTGGAGCAGATCAGGAACCGGACCGCTCAGATCATGCGGCGGGGCGACCGGCCGGACGGTTTCGTGAGCAGCGCCGCGGCCGCGACGCTGGCGATCGTCGCCGGCATCGAGGATGCCGGCTTGACGCTCGGCCGCGACGTCGACGTCGTGTCGAAGCAGTCGTCCGACCTGCTGCACCTGTTCCGGCCGCAACTGCTGGTGGTCAACGAGAATTTCCGCATGGCCGGCGCGGAGCTCGCCCGCTCCGTCCTCGGCTGGATCGGCGGCGCCGCCCCCGGATCGCTGCAGACGCTGGCCGTGCCAACCACGGTCGAGGCGCGGTAGGCCCGAATCCCAAGCGGTGCCGTCGAGCCTGTTGCCCTGCCGGGAAGCCGGTCGCCGTGGGGGGCGAATCCGGCGCCGAGCCCGCGAGGTGGCGGGAGCGAGACGCCTCAAGCCTGGCGAACGATGGCGCCGACGGCATTGACGACGAGGCGCGCGGCCGTCAGCGCCGACAGCCCATCCATGTCGGCGGGAGGAAGGAGTTCGACGAGGTCGAATCCGGCGATACGGGCCCGCTTGCCGACGCCGGCGATCAGGTCGATCGCCTGCGTATAGGTGAGGCCGCCCGGCGTGCGCGCCGCCACGCCCGGCATGATGCCGGGATCAAGGCCGTCGCAGTCCAGCGTGACGACGACCCGCGCACCCTCCGGAATATGCCGCAGGGCCGCTTCGACGCCCGCGGCATGGACCTCGCGGGCGGTGACGAAACGGCTGCCGTAGCGGCGCGCCGCCTCGATTTCCCCGAGGCGCGCGCTGCCGACGCTGCGCAGCCCGACCTGCACCATGCCGGCGACATGCACCATCTCGCTCGCCCGGCGCATCGGGCTGGAATAGCCGTGGCGGTCACCATGCGCCGCGTCGCGCCAGTCGATATGGGCGTCGATCTGCAGGATCCAGACCGGCCCGTGATCGGCGAAGCCGGCGAGGAACGGGATGACCACGGAATCGTCGCCGCCGAGCAGGATCGGCACGGCCGACAATGCCAGCACCTCGCGCGTCCTTGCCTCGATCCTCGCCCGGTTGCCGGCATTGTCGTGCATGGCGGTGGCGATGTCGCCGGTGTCGACGCAGGATACCGGCCCGCCGCCGAACAGCGGGCCGCCGAGATCGAAATCCCAGTGGCCGACAAGTGCGGCATCGTCCTGGCTGGCCGCGCGGATGGCGCCGGGGGCCAAGGCGTGGCCGCTGCTGTCGCGGCCGGCATAGGTGCTGCCGTGGCCGGCTCCGAAGATCACCGCGCAGGGTGCGGCGCCGGCGTCGAGGCGATCGGGAAAGCCGAGAAAGGCGGGCGAGGCGGTCATTTCATCCTGTCCCGTCATCGGCTGAAATTCGGGGACGAGGGCGCTGCGCGATCAGGAAAATTCCGCCAGCCCGCTGCCCCATGGCCCATGATGCTTGTCCAAACCATCGACGCGATCGAACCCATGCGCGCCGAAGAAATCACGCTGCGCCTGGATGAGATTGGCCGTGCCGCGGCCGCGGCGATAGCTGTCGAAATAGCCGAGCGCCGAGGCGAGCGCCGGGACCGCCAGACCATTGAGCGCGGCGACCGAGACGGTGCGGCGCAGCGCGCCGTCGGTCTCCTTGACCAGCGCCGCGAAGGCCGGCGTGATCACCAGATTGGCGGCATCGGGTGCGGCCCGGAAAGCGGAGGTGATGTCGTCGAGGAATTGCGAGCGGATGATGCAGCCGGCGCGCCAGATCCGGGCGATCGTCGGCATCGGCAGGTTCCAACCGAACTCCTTCGAAGCCTCCGCCAACACGGCGAACCCCTGGGCATAGGCGCCGATCTTGCCGGCGAGCAGCGCAAGTTCGAGATCGGCGATCAGTTGCCCGCGGTCCAGCGACTTGATCTGGCCGGCGGCGGGCAGGCCGAGAATCGTCTCGGCCGTCTCGCGCTGCGCCTTGAACGAGGACAGGCTGCGGGCAGCGACCGCCGCCTCGATGCCGGTCGCCGGCACGCCCATGTTCTGCGCCTCGATCGCCGACCATTTGCCGGTTCCCTTCTGGCCGGCCTTGTCGACGATCATGTCGACCATCGGCTTGCCCGAGATGGGATCGGTCGCGCCGAGCACGATGCCGGAAATCTCGATCAGGTAGGATTCCAGCCGGCCCTTGTTCCAGGTGTTGAAGATCTCGCTGCATTCGGCGGCGGAGAAGCCGAGCCCGTCGCGAAGAATGCCATAGATCTCGGCGATCATCTGCATGTCGGCATATTCGATGCCGTTGTGGATGGTCTTGACGAAGTGGCCCGCGCCGTTGGGGCCGAGCCAGGCGGCGCAGGGTTCGCCCTTGTACTTGGCGGAAATGTCGACGAGCACGCTCTCGATGCGCTTCCAGGAGGCTTCGGTGCCGCCGACCATGATCGACGGGCCGTGGCGCGCACCCTCCTCGCCGCCGGAGACGCCCATGCCGATGAAGGTGAGGCCCGAGCCGTCGAGCTCGCTGAAGCGGCGCATCGTGTCGCGGAAATTGGCATTGCCGGCATCGATGATGATGTCGTTGGCGGCGAGCACCGGGCGAAGCGCGGCGATCTGCTCGTCCACCGGCTTGCCGGCCATCGTCATGATGATGATCGGGCGCGGCGCCTCGATCGCGGCGACGAGATCCTCGATCGTGTCGCATGGGACAACCATGTCCCTGAGCGGGCCGGCCTCGGCGGCGAATTCATGGGTGCGCGCGGTGGTGCGGTTGAACACCGCGATCCTGTGGCCCTTCTCGGCGATGTTGAGCGCGAGATTCGACCCCATCACCCCGAGGCCGATCAATCCGATTTCGGCTTTAGCCATCTTTCCGCTTCCATCCCGTGGTTACTCCCGCCGCGAAGGGGCGGGCTGAGCGGCTGTTTTGGCCTTGCGCCGGACCTTCGTCAACCGGCGCGCCTCCGACCGTCGCGCAGCAAAGTCGCGCTTGCAATTCGCCCGAAGGTAACGACATTGGCGCCATGACCCTGTCGAGCGATCAGCCGGTCCGCCTCGTCCGCCGCCAGGACCAGCGCCGGCGCATCCCCGTCTCCGCCATCATGGCGCTGAGCTTCGGAACGCTGGTATTCCTGTCGGTGGGCGGCGTGCTGGCGCTGTCGGTGACCGCCAACTATCGCAACACGTTCGAACTGCTGCGATCGCAGGCCAACCTCCTGATCGACGCGATGGAGGATTCGCTACGCGGCCACATGAGCCATCCCGAAGATGCGGTGGAAGGCCTCGCCAAGCTCTACGCGGCCGGCGGGTTCGAGATCGACGACGGAAAATCGATGGATGCCGCCCTCGCCGGCGCGCTGGCCGCCGTGCCGGAAGCGAGCGGCGTCCTCGTCTTCACCGACGACACGGTCTCCCGCGGCGTCGTGCGGACAAGCGGCGGCGACCGGCCCGATGGCGCGTTCCGGATCCTGCCGCCCGAGCCCGTCACCTCCGCCCAGATCCTCACCCTGCTCGAAGCGCGGCGGACAGTCGACGGACTTCGCTGGGGCTCCTTCGTGGTGAACGAGGGCGGACTCTATGCGAATGTCTCGCTTCCGCTGGTGCGCGACGGCGTGCGGCGCGGGCTGGTGGTGGTGCCGGTCGAGCTTCAGACGCTGTCGAAGGTGGCGCTCGATCTCTCGACCCGCTTCGGCACCCATGCCTTCCTGCTCGACGGCGACAACCGCATCCTGGCGATCGAGAGGCTCGCCGATCCGGCGGCGCGCGAGAACGGCCTCCAGCCGCTCATGGCGCTGACCAGCATCGGCGATCCGGTGCTGGCGCGCTTCGCGACCCGCAAGCAACTTACCGAATTCCAGACCGGCAAGCCGTTGAACGTCGAAGTGGCCGAAATCCGCACGACCACCACCGAGAGCGGCTGGAAACGCTGGCTCGGCGACACCGTCTACATTTCGATCACCCGGCGGATCGAGGGCTATGGCGACCAGCCCTGGACCATCGGCGCCTATTATACGCGCGGCGAACTCGGCGACGAGGTGCTGCGGGCCTGGGTTTCGGCGGTGCTGGGCATCATCGGCCTGGCCTGCGCCCTCATCGCGGCCATCCTGCTCGGCCGGCGGCTCTCCCTGCCGATCCAGACGATCGCCGGCCAGGCGCAGCGCGTCGCCGCATTCGAACTCGACGGCGTCGCGCCGCTGCCGCCCAGCCGGGTGCGCGAGCTCGACGACCAGGCATCGGCGTTCAACGCCATGCTGGTCGGGCTGCGCGCCTTCTCGACCTACATTCCGCGCGCGCTGGTGGCGAAGCTGGTGCGCAGCGGCGAGATCGACGTGGCGCAGCCGCGCGAGGCGATCGTCACCGTGATGTTCACCGACATTGCCGGCTTCACGACCCTGTCGGAATCGCTGGATGCGGCCAGCGGCGCCAGGTTGCTCAACCATCATTTCGAGATCCTGTGCCGCGCCATCGACGCGCAGGGCGGCACGGTGGACAAGTTCATGGGCGACGGGATGATGGCGTTCTTCGGCGCGCCCGACAGGCTCAAGGGCCACGCGGCCGCGGCGGTGCGCGCCGCCGCGCTGATCCGCCAGAGCCTCGACGAGGACAACCGCCTTGCCGGCCGCGAAGGCCGCCCGGCCCTGCGCATCCGCATCGGCATCCATACCGGCCCGGCGATCGTCGGCAATATCGGCGCCGCCGACCGCGTCAACTACACGATCGTCGGCGACACGGTGAATGTCAGCCAGCGCCTGCAGGAGATCGGCAAGCTGCTGGCACCCGACGATGCGACGGCGATCGCCATCTCGGGGGAGACGGCGTCGCGGCTCGACGAACGATTCGAGACCATCCCGGCGGGCAAGCACAGGCTGCGCGGCCGCGGCGAGGCGATCGAGGTGTTCCTGGTCGGCGACGTCGAGATGGACGAACGCGCCGCCACGCACGGAAGCGACGCGGCCTGACCGACACGGTCCGGCCGGAGCTCTCCCGGCGGGGATTGGCGGCGGCGCGGGTTCCGGCTCAGGCTGCCTGGCTCTCGATGCGCGGCCGCAGGAAGGACAGCCCGTTGGCGTCGAAGATGTGCAGGTTCGCGGGCTCGGCGGTGAAGCGCATCGTCGCACCGCGCTTCACCTCCGCGAAACCGGGCATCTTGGCGACCACCGGTTCGTTGGCGCGGCCGATGTCGAGATAGACCAACTGGACCTCGCCGAGCTGCTCGACATAGTCGACCACGCCCTCGAACAGGAAATCGTCGCCCGTCGCCACCACAAGGTCTTCCGGCCTGACCCCGAAACTGATCTTGCTGCTGGTGGCGTTGACCGGCGTCGAGATCGGCACGCCGATCTTGCGACCGAGCAGATCGATGGTCGTCGGCATGGCCGGCTTCTCGATGGTCGCCGGCAGGATGTTCATGGCCGGCGAGCCGATGAACTGCGCGACGAACAGATTGCCGGGACGCTTGTAGAGCTCCATCGGCGACCCGACCTGCTCGATGCGGCCGTCCTTGAGCACGACGATGCGGTCGGCCAGCGTCATCGCCTCGACCTGGTCGTGGGTGACGTAGATCATCGTCGT
>JAHBYY010000021.1 GCA_019635715.1 Rhizobiaceae bacterium
TCCGCTGGAGGCTGGTTTTGTCCAGCGGTGGGTCAGAGTGTATCCAGATACTTCCGCCGAATTGAACATTGCCTCAGATGCGGCTACAAGCAACGTGAGAACGGATGATCTCTATGGAAAATGACCGTCAGTTCGAAAAGATTGTTGCCGTGGCACGCGATCGAATGACCATTTACGAGGTGGCGTTGTCTGTGCTGGGAAGGGGTGAGGCTTCCCCGCACATGACCGAGGACTTCAGGTCCAAATTGACCGAAGCAAAGAAACGATTGCAGAGGTATAGAGTGAAGTCGGGCAAATCCGTTTAGAATAGGCCCACAATCTCCCACTCCCTCCCCGCGACCGTCGCCACGTCGCCCACGCCCTTGCCGAACAGCGCGCGGGCCAGCGGCGAGACGTGGCTGACGGAGCCCTTCGCCGCATCAGCCTCGTCCTCGCCGACGATCCTCCAGGTCTTGCGCTTGCCGTCCTCGCCTTCCAGCGTCACCGTCATGCCGAAGCGCACGACGTCCGAGCCGGGCTCGGGAACCGAGAGCTCGGCCGTCTCGCGGCGCGCCGTCCAGTAGCGCAGGTCGCGCAGGATGGTGGCCACCGCGACCCTCTCCTGCCGCTTCTCGGCCCGCGTCAGCTCGTCGCGCAGCCGCGCCATCTCGGCCTCGATCTGCCGCAGCCCCTCGGCGGTCACGAGGTTGCGCTCGGCGCTGACCGGCCGGTCGCCGATCATGGCGATCGCCTCGGTGTCGTCGTCTTCCTTGGTGAAGGCCCTGCTCATGGCCCGAGGATAGGCGTCCTGCAACTGGCGCTCAAGGCCGGATGGTCGGTGCGGCGGATACCCCCAACCTACCCCTCCCCCCAAGGGGGAGGGAGTCGTCGACGCCGGCGCCTCAGAACCCCCTCCCCCTTGTGGGGAGGGGTAGGGGTGGGGGTAGATTTCGCCAACGAGCCCCGTGCACTCGTCGGCACGATTTATGCTCACCCTCCCCGACATGAAGACATTTGTACCGAATCCGCACAGGCGCCGCTTTCTGACTGGCGCCGCCGGCCTGGCCGGCGCGGCGCTCGCTGTCCCTGTCGCCGCGCGCGCGACAAAACTGCCCGGCATCGAGACGGCCTCGCTGCGCGGCTCGATCACCGCCGCCGACGCCGGCATCGTGGCGGGCACGCTCGATGACCAGAGCCGCGCCTTCGCCCGGCTGATCGAGAAATCCGCCGAAAGCGACGCGCCGGTCTTCCTGCCGCCGGGCACCTATGTCGTTTCCAACATCAAGCTGCCGCCTCGCCTGCGGCTGACCGGCGTGCCGGGAGCCACCCGCATCCTCTATGGCGGCGACGGTCATCTGCTGATGGCGGAGAATGCCGAGCATATCGAGCTCACCGGCCTGGTGCTGGACGGCGGCAACCGCTGGCTGGCCGATTACGCACCGGGGCTCGGCGTGTTCCGCCGGGTGGCAAATCTGACGGTCGACAACTGCCAGGTGATCGGCAGCGGCGCCAACGGCCTCGTCCTCGAAAAAGTCTCCGGCCGCGTCGAGCGCTCCGCGATATCAGGCGCGGCGGATTCCGGCATCTATTCCGTCGAGGCCGGCCGCCTGCAGATCACCGGCAACAGCGTCACCGACTGCGCCAATGGCGGCATCCTGGTGCACCGCTGGAAGCAGGCCGACGACCACACGATGGTCATCGGCAACCGCGTCGAGCGGATCGCGGCGCGCAGCGGCGGCACCGGCCCGTTCGGCAACGGCATCAACGCCTTCCGCGCCGACCATGTGATGATCGCCAACAATTCGATCGCCGACTGCGCCTTCTCGGCGATCCGCGCCAACAGTTCGGGCGACATCCAGATCATGGGCAACAATTGCGCGCGCAGCGGCGAGACGGCGATCTATGCCGAGTTCGCCTTCCAGGGGGCGGTGATCAACGCCAACGTCGTCGACGGCGCCGCCAACGGCATCTCCGTGGTCAACTACAACGAGGGCGGCCGCATGGCGGTGGTCAGCGGCAACGTCGTGCGCAACCTTTCGACGAAAGGTCCCTACCAGGCGGATCCGCCGGGGTTCGGCGTCGGCATCTCGGTGGAGGCCGACACGACGGTCACCGGCAATGTCGTGGAGGACGCACCGCTCTACGGCGTCCATATCGGCTGGGGGCCGTTCATGCGCAACGTCTCGGCCACCGGCAACGTGGTGCGCAAGGCCGGCACGGGATTTGCCGTCACCGTCGTCGAGGGCTCGGGCGCCGCGGTGATCGCCGACAACGTCATCGAGGACGCGCCGAACGGCGGGGTGGTCGGCTATCGCTGGACGCAGCGCGCAACCGACGATCTGACGCGTCCCGGCGCGACGGCGGTCCCTAACCTGACGGTGGAACGCAACCAGGTCGGTTGAACGGCGCGCGGATCAGGCCGCGCCGGCGATCGCCTGCGTCGGGCGAAGCCCGCCCACCACAAGGCCCCTACGGTTCTTCAATACAGGGCGTGCCATGTCGTCCAGGCCCGCCGCAAGCTGCTCGTCCGACCTCAGCAGGCGGGCCAGAACGGCGGCGACGATCACCTCGGCGGCGCGCTCGCCGCCGTCGTCGCATTTCAGCGCGATGCCGAGGCCGAGTTCCGGAAGGGCTGCGCAGAACACGCCCTCGGCGCCGATCTTGACGAAGATGCGCCCGGCGCCGGCCTGCATCAGCCGCGTGTCGGCCCGCTCCGATCCGGCGACGTAGAACGGCTCCTCCATGCAGGCCGTCAGCAGCCGTCGCGCCGCCCTGCCGCGCGCCGGCGACAGGCCGATGCCGGTCGCCATGCGTGCGAAGCCGCCCGCCAGGGTCTCCAGCGGCACGGCATAGGTCGGGATGGAGCATCCATCGATGCCGCGATTGTCCTTGCCGTGGCCGGTGCCGGTCACCGAGGCCATCGCCTCGCAGACCATCTGCTGCGACGCGTGACCGGCGCCGACATAGCCCTGGTGGGCGATCCCCAGATGCCGGCAGGTGCAAAGGAAGCCCGAATGCTTGCCGGAGCAGTTGTTGTGGAGGTCGTTCGGGGTTCCGCCGGCGCGCGCGAGCGCGATCGCCGCCGGCTGGTGGCTCGGCCAGTGCGTGCCGCATTCGAGCGCGTCGCCGCCGAGCCCTGCCTTGGCCAGCATGGCGGCCGCCAGCGCGACATGCGCCTCCTCGCCATTGTGGGACGCGCAGGCCAATGCGAGTTCCCTGTCGCCGAAGCCATAGGCGTCGGCGGCGCCGCTTTCCACCAGCGGCAGCGCCTGGATCGCCTTGACCGCCGAGCGCGGGAAAACCGGCTGCAGGGGATCGCCGATCGCCAGCCTCAGGCCGCCATCGGCATCGCAGACCGCCACCGCGCCGCGATGGCGGCTTTCGACGATGTCTCCGCGCAGCACCTCGACCAGGATGGGGTCGGTCACGATATCACCATCTTGTTGAGACTGATTCGCCGGGCGTCCGACCGGGCGCGCCCATTTCATGCCCGAATTGTCGGAGTTCCGCCAGATGCGGCTGATCGGCCATGTGCTGCTGTTCGTCGTCGCCGTGTTCGTCGTGCCCGCTTTGGCGGCCGCCGGATGGTGGGAGTTGCAGGAGCGGCCGCGCCGCTGGAGCGAGGCCGACTGGTCGTCGAGCGGGCTGCTGCCGCGGGCGGCGGCCTCCCCTGACGCCGCGATCTACGTCATGGCCGCCCGGACCGGCGGCTTCAAGGGGGCGTTTTCGGTGCATAGCTGGATCGTCACCAAGGCTGCCGGGGCAGACCGCTACGACCGCTACGACAAGGTCGGCTGGGGCGCGCCGATCCGCCACAACGGCTATCCCGCCGATGCGCGCTGGTATTCCAACGAGCCATGGGTCGTGCGCGGCATCCACGGCGCCGAGGCCGAGCGGCTGATCCCGGCGGTGGAAGCGGCGATCCGCGCCTATCCGTTTGCCCGGCCCGGCGACTACCACATCTGGCCGGGGCCGAACTCCAACAGCTTCGTTTCGCACGTGCTGGCCTCGGTGCCGGAGCTCAACGCCGTGCTGCCCCCGCATGCGACCGGCCGGGATTTCGCGCCCGGGCTCGCCTCGCTGGTCTGGTCGCCGGGAACGCGCGACCTGCACGCGACGCTCGGCGGCTATGTGGGGATTTCGGCCGGAGCGACCAGCGGGCTGGAGCTTCACCTGCTCGGGCTTGTCGCCGGCATCGACTTCGCCGAGCCCGGCCTCAAGATCCCGGCGTTCGGCACGCTGTCGCTCACGGCGCCGGCGGTCGCCTCGAACTGACCATCACTGATCGAAGGCGTTGAGCAGAATGGTGGTCAGGCTGGTCGGCTCGCCGCCGTCCGGCGGACCGTCGAAGAGGATGTCATCGACCAGATAGTCCATGCCGGCCCGCACCAGCATCAGCCTGTCGGTCCATCCGGCGGCCGGCGCATCCTTGAAGGCATAGCTCACCGGAACCTCGACGGCCGACGCCTTTTCGACCGGCTCCCCCGGCACACAGCTATCCGCCCTGTCGGGAAACCGCTGGTAGGGAATTCCATCGCCGAAGGGCGGCTTTTCGTCCGGAGCGGCCTCGGCGATCACCTGGTTGCGGTCCTGCGCCACCTTGATCGCCTCGCGCAGCGTCGGCGACAGCAGCGCCTGCGTGGCTGTCTCGTCGGCGGCGAGCCGCGCCTGGCAGAAGCCCTGCGCCAATTCTGTCGCCGCGCGGTCCGCGGCCAGCGCCGGGCCAGGGCTCGCGAGCATACCGACCGCCGAAAACACAAAGGTCCAGAACAGACCGGCCCTGCTCATCTGATGCGGTCGAGGATCGAGACATAGTTGGCGACGGCGGCGCCGCCCATGTTGAAGATGCCGCCGAGGCTGGCGCCCGGAACCTGGATGCCGCCGGCCTCGCCCGCGAGCTGCATGGCGGTCAGCACATGCATGGAGACGCCGGTGGCGCCGATCGGGTGGCCCTTGGCCTTCAGCCCGCCGGACGGATTGACCGGCAGCCTGCCGCCTTTCTGCGTCTGCCCCTCCAAGGCAATCCTGCCGCCCTGCCCGCGCGGCGCCAGCCCCATCGCCTCGTATTCGATCAGTTCGGCAATGGTGAAGCAGTCATGCGTCTCGACGAAGGACAGATCGTCCAGAGCAACGCCCGCCGACTTCAGCGCCCGCGCCCAGGCTTGCTCGCAGCCCTCGAAAGCCAAGATGTCGCGCTTCGACATCGGCAGGAAATCCTGCACATGCTCGTTGGCCCGGAAGGCGATGGCGCGGCGCATCGACAGCGCCGTCGTCGCGTCGGTCAGCACCAGCGCCGCCGCGCCGTCGGAAACCAGCGAGCAGTCGGTGCGCTTCAGCGGCCCCGCGACGAAAGGATTCTTCTCGCTTTCCTGCCGGCAGAATTCATAGCCGAAGTCGCGCCGCATCTGGGCATAGGGGTTGTCGACGCCGTTGCGGTGGTTCTTCGCCGCGATGGTCGCCAGCGCGTCGGACTGGTCGCCATACCGCTGGAAATAGGCCGAAGCGATCTTGCCGAAGACGCCGGCGAAGCCCGCCGGCGTGTCTCCCTCTTCCGGCAGGTAGGAGGCCTTGAGGAGGTTCCTGCCGATCTCGGCTGCCGGCGTCGTCGTCATCTGCTCGGCACCGACCACCAGCACGAACTTCGCCGCGCCGGCACCAACGGCGCGGATGCCCTGGCGGACGGCGGCCGATCCGGTCGCGCAGGCGTTCTCGACCCGCGTCGCCGGCTTGAAGCGCAGCCGGTCGTCGGTCTGCAGGACCAGGCTGGCGGTGAAATCCTGCGCCGAGAAGCCGGCGTTGAAATGGCCCAGCACGATCTCGCCGACATCCTCCGGCCCAATGCCGGCATGAGCCAGCGCTTCGCCTGCAACCTGGGTGATCAGGCCTTCGAGGCTTTCCCCTTCGAGCTTGCCGAAGCGTGAATGCGCCCAGCCGACGATACAGGCGGTCATGCGGTCCTCCGTTTGGCGCCCGCCTTCCGGGGGTCGACGCCGCGGGCAGGATGGCCGACCGCGCGGTCGGCGTAAAGCCGCGGATTTCAGCAGCCGACCGGTTCGAATATGATTGATTGATTGATCAATCAGTCATACACAGTTCATCCTACGGGAGTGAAATCCATGGCAAAGATCGGCGTTGAAACGGAACGCAGGCGGGCTCTGATCGATGCGACGATCGCAGCCATCGGCGAGCGCCGCTCGCTCGACGTGACGATGTCGGACATCGCCGGCCGCGCCGGCGTGTCGTCGGCGCTCGCCCACCACTATTTCGGCGGCAAGGGCGACCTGCTGGAAGCGACGATGCGCGCCCTGCTGGCCGACCTGTCGCGCGACACGGTGCTGGCGCTCCGGCGGGCGCAGACGCCGCGCGCCCGCATCTCGGCGGTCATCGCCGTCAACTTCTCCGTCAGCCAGTTCCGGCAGGAGACGGTGCATGCCTGGCTCGCCTTCTACCTCGAAGCGCAGCGGTCGGCCCCGCTGCGCCGGCTGCTGCGCATCTACGGCTACCGGCTCTACTCCAACCTGATGAGCGGCCTGACGCCGCTGATGCCGCGTACCGAGGCCGAGCGCATGGCCGAGGGCATCGCCGCGATGATCGACGGGCTCTACATCCGGCGCGCGCTGCGCGACGGGCTTCCGCATCCCGGCAGCGCCACGGCGCTGGTCGAGGACTATGTCGAGACCAAGCTGCGCCAGGCTGCCGGCTGAAGCATGACGCGCCGCCCCAACATCCTGGTCGTCATGGTCGACCAGCTCAACGGGACGCTGTTTCCGGACGGGCCCGCCGGGTTCCTGCATGCGCCCACCCTGAAGGCGCTCGCGGCGCGGTCGGCGCGCTTCCGCAACAACTATACCGCCTCGCCGCTGTGCGCCCCCGCCCGCGCCTCGTTCATGAGCGGCCAGTTGCCGTCGCGCACCGGCGTCTACGACAATGCGGCCGAGTTCGCCTCGTCGATCCCGACCTTCGCGCATCACCTGCGCGCCGCCGGCTATCGTACCTGCCTGTCCGGCAAGATGCACTTCGTCGGTCCGGACCAGCTCCACGGCTTCGAGGAGCGGCTGACGACCGACATCTACCCCGCCGATTTCGGCTGGACGCCGGACTACCGCAAGCCCGGCGAGCGCATCGACTGGTGGTATCACAATCTCGGCTCGGTCACCGGCGCCGGCGTCGCCGAGACCACCAACCAGCTCGAATATGACGACGAGGTCGGCTTCCTCGCCTGCCAGAAGCTCTTTCAGCTCGCCCGCGAGCGCGACGACGCCGAACGCCGCCCCTGGTGTCTCACCGTCTCGTTCAGCCATCCGCACGACCCGTTCGTGGCGCGCCGGCGGTATTGGGACCTTTACGAGAACTGCCCGGCGCTCGACCCCGAAATCGGCTTCATCCCGCGCGAAAGCCAGGATCCGCATTCGCAGCGCCTCTACGACGCCAGCGACTATGCCAGCTTCGACATAACGCCGGAGCAGGTCCGCCATTCGCGGCGCGGCTATTTCGCCAACATCTCCTACATCGACGACAAGGTCGCCGAGCTCCTTTCGGTGCTGGAGCGCACGCGCATGCTCGACGACACGCTGGTGCTGTTCTGCTCGGACCACGGCGACATGCTGGGCGAGCGCGGGCTGTGGTTCAAGATGTGCTTCTACGAGGGCTCGGCCCGCGTGCCGCTGATGATCGCCGGACCCGGCGTGGCGTCCGGCCTGATCGACGCGCCGGTCTCCAATCTCGACATCAATCCGACGCTCTGCGACCTGGCCGGCATCGACATGTCGGCCATCGCGCCGTGGACCGACGGCCAGTCGCTGCTGCCGCTCATGCAGGGAGAGAGGCGTACCGCGCCGGTGCTGATGGAGTATGCCGCCGAAGGCTCGCAGGCGCCGCTGGTCGGCATCCGGGACGGAAAATACAAGTTCGTCCACTGCGAGATCGATCCGCCGCAACTCTTTGATCTGGAGTCGGATCCGCTGGAGCGCGTGAACCTCGCGGAGAATCCCGCGCATGCGCCGCTGGTCGCCGAGTTCATGGCCAGGGTTCGCGCCCGCTGGGACATGGCCGGCTTCGACGCCGCCGTGCGCGAGAGCCAGGCGCGCCGCTGGGTGGTCTATCCGGCGCTGCGCAACGGCGCCTATTTCCCGTGGGATTTCCAGCCGTTGCAGAAGGCGTCGGAGCGCTACATGCGCAACCACATGGACTTGAACGTGCTCGAAGAGAGCAAGCGTTATCCGCGGGGCGAATGATGGTTCCCGATCTCGACCATCTGCGGCGCGCCTACGCCGTCACCGTCAGGGCCACGCAGCTCACGCCGCTGCTGGATTCGCCTGCGCTGGCGCGTCAGTCCGGTGCCGCGCGGCTGTTCCTCAAGGCGGAATCGCTGCAATGGGCGGGATCGTTCAAGGCGCGCGGCGCCTATTGGCGGCTGACGCAACTTTCGCCGGATGCGGCCCGCAAGGGCGTCGTCGCCTATTCCTCCGGCAACTTCGCGCAGGGGCTGGCGGCGGCCGGCCAGGCGCTCGGCATCCCGGTCACCATCGTCATGCCGGTCGATGCTCCGGCAGCCAAGCGCGAGGCGACCGCCGGCTATGGCGCGACGGTGGTGCTGACCGATCACGGCGACCGGCCACGCGAGGAGGTGGCGTCGGCGCGGGCGCGCGACATCGCTGGCGAGCAGGGCCTGACCCTGCTGCATCCCTTCGACGATCCGGAAATCGTCGCCGGCCAGGCGGGCGTCGGGCTGGAGACGCTGGAGCAGCTTGCGGCCAGGGAGTGCCATGCCGACCTCCTGTTCTGCCCGGTCGGCGGCGGCGGGCTGATCGCCGGCATCACGCTGGCCTTCCGCCATCTGTCGCCGGCGACCCGCATCGTCGCCGTCGAGCCGGCCGGCTATGACGGCATGGGAAGCTCGGTCCGCGCCGGGGAGCCGGTCACCAAGCCGCATGCGTCGGGCACGATCTGCGACGGGCTGATGGCGCGACGGCCGGGCGACGCGCCGTTCGCCGCGATCGGCAGGGACGGCGTCGCGGCGGCAACCGTCGAGGATGCCGCGGTGCGCCGCGCCATGAAGCAGGCCGCCGAGCGCGCCAAGCTCTATCTCGAGCCTTCGGGCGCCGCGGCGCTGGCCGCGGTGCTGGAGGGCGGTTTCGACCTTTCCGGCAAGACCGTCGTCGTCATCGCCTCGGGCGGCAACGTCGCGCTCGCGGATTTCATGCGGCATGTCGGCGATGTTTGAACGCGCCTTCACCCCCCTCTGGCCTGCCGGCCATCTCCCCCTCAAGGGGGGAGATCGGCTTTCTCGCCGGCCTTCGCCCGCCGTCGAAGGTGACAAGCGACCTCTCCCGCAGGCACTGCCGATCTCCCCCCTTGAGGGGGAGATGGCCGGCAGGCCAGAGGGGGGTGATTCAGCGAAGATCCCTTACACCAGGCGTGTCGCCGATGCTTGAGGCGGATTACGTCATCGTCGGGTCGGGTTCGGCCGGATCCGCCCTCGCCTACCGCCTGTCGGAGGACGGCGGGCATTCGGTCATCGTCATCGAATATGGCGGCACCGATATGGGGCCGCTGATCCAGATGCCCTCGGCGCTGTCCATCCCGATGAACATGGCGCATTACGACTGGGGCTTTTCCAGCGAACCCGAGCCGCATCTCGGCGGCCGCGTGCTAGCCACGCCGCGCGGAAAGGTGCTCGGCGGCTCGTCGTCGATCAACGGCATGGTCTATGTCCGCGGCCACGCCGGCGATTTCGACCATTGGGCCGAACAGGGCGCGACCGGCTGGTCCTATGCCGACGTGCTCCCCTACTTCAAGCGGATGGAGCATAGCCACGGCGGCGAGGAGGGATGGCGCGGCACGTCCGGCCCGCTGCATGTGCAGCGCGGCCCGCGCACCAATCCGCTCTACGCCGCCTTCATCGAGGCCGGCGCACAGGCCGGCTTCGAGCTGACGCCCGACTACAACGGCGCCAAGCAGGAAGGTTTCGGGCCGATGGAGCAGACGATCCATGGCGGTCGCCGCTGGTCGGCCGCCAACGCCTATCTGCGGCCTGCCCTGAAGCGAAAGAATGTGAGCGTGGTCAGGGGCTTCGCCCGCCGGGTGGTGATCGAGAACCAACGCGCGACCGGCGTCGAGATCGAGGCCCGCAGGCAGATCCAGGTGGTCAAGGCCAGGCGCGAGGTGATCGTCGCCGCTTCGTCGATCAACTCGCCGAAGCTGCTCCTGCTCTCCGGCATCGGGCCGGCGGACGAGCTGCGCCGCCACGGCATCGACGTCGTCGCGAACCGCCCGGGCGTCGGCGCCAACCTGCAGGACCATCTGGAACTCTACATCCAGCAGGAAGCGACGCAGCCGATTACGCTCTATTCGGTGCTCAATCCCGTCTCGAAGGCGATGATCGGCGCGCAGTGGCTGTTCTTCAAGACCGGGCTCGGCGCCACCAATCACTTCGAGGCAGCGGCCTTCGTGCGATCGAAGGCCGGCGTCGACTATCCCGACATCCAGTACCACTTCCTGCCGGCCGCGGTGCGCTACGACGGCAAGGCGGCGGCGAAGTCGCACGGCTTCCAGGCGCATGTCGGGCCGATGCGCTCCAAGTCGCGCGGCACGGTGACGCTGCGCTCGCCCGATCCCTCCGACAAGCCGGTCATCCGCTTCAACTACATGTCGCACGCCGACGACTGGGCGGATTTCCGTCACTGCATCCGGCTGACGCGCGAAATCTTCGGCCAGCAGGCGTTCGATGCCTATCGGGGCGCCGAGATCTCGCCGGGCGCGCAGGTGCAGTCCGACGCCGAGCTGGATGCGTTCATCCGCGACCACGCCGAGAGCGCCTATCATCCCTGCGGCACCTGCCGGATGGGCCGTGCCGACGACCTGCACGCGGTCGTCGACGCGCAGTGCCGCGTCATCGGCGTCGAGGGGCTGCGCGTCGCCGATTCGTCGATCTTCCCGCGCGTCACCAACGGCAACCTCAACGCACCGTCGATCATGACCGGCGAGAAGGCCGCCGACCATATTCTCGGCAAGCCGATGCTCGCGCCGTCCAACCAGGAGCCGTGGGTCAATCCCCGGTGGCGCGAGAGCGATCGCTAGCAAACCTTCGCACCGGCACGCCGGCCCGCTCGGGCCGAGCACGGCATGGCGCGCGAAAATAGCGACCGCGTTTCAGCGGTTTAGCTCGCCGATTTCGGGTTCCCGGCATTTCGACATGCGAACTGGACAAAAGGTCATTTCCCGCTTGCGGGTCACCGAACCGGCGGCTATAAGCCCGCCGTCTGGTCACGGAGTGTAGCGCAGCCTGGTAGCGCACATCGTTCGGGACGATGGGGTCGCAGGTTCAAATCCTGCCACTCCGACCAGAAAAATCAACAATTTCCCGCAAATCCAAGACAGTGCCGACTCGCCGGCGCACTGTTTGCGCACTGCTTGCATCCCAGAACGCTCGAAGAGCCCGCACCTTTCGGCAGCGGGGCGCTTACAAGTCGACGTCCCGCCGGTCCTCCCCGCGGAGGCCATCGGACTCCGGACGCGAATGTCCGTGTGGGCGTGCCGCATGCCCCTGGCGCGTGGCAGCCTCGGCTGGCGGCGCGCCCTGGTTCAAGCTTCGAGCGCCGCCAGGATATGCGCGACGATCGCGTCGGGAGGCTCGGCTATGTCGAGGACGATCGGGCTTTCGTCGGGCTGCGGCGGCTCCAGAGCCTCAATCTGGCTCTCCAGAAGCGACGCGGATGCGAAGTGGTTGCGACGCTCGCCCAGCCTCTCCGCGATAAGGTCGGTCGAGCCGTGCAGGAAAAGGATGCGCAGCCGCCCAAGCCGCAGCCGGAACAGGTCGCGATAGCGCCGCTTGAGCACCGAGCAGGCGATGACGACCGGGCGGCGCTCGGCAAGGGCCGCGTCGCAGACGGCGTTGAGCCATGGCCAGCGGTCGTCGTCGGTGAGCCCGATGCCGTTGCGCATGCGCTCGACATTGGCCGCGCTGTGGAAGGTGTCGGCCTCGACGAAGGAAGCGTCGAGCGCCTCGGCCAGACGCCGGCCAATCTCGGTCTTGCCCGTTCCGGCGATGCCCATCACGACAAGAAAGTCAGGAATGCCGGGCGCAGCCCGCGCCGCGCGCGCCTCCCGGATCCGGCCGCTCATCGGCAGGGCCCCATCAAGGCGGGCCGCGGCCCGGGCGTCGATCCGTTGGGCTCCATGCCGTTCAGGCGGCCGCGCTGGCGGTCGGCCGAAACCGCTCTTCCATCTCGCGGCGGATCTTCACGACATCGAGGTCGTTGACCAGTTCCACGTCGTCGAAGCTGACGATCTGGTCCTTCTTGATCGGGCGTTTGAGCTTGACGTTGTGTGCGAGACCGATGGGCAGCGCGGCGCGCTCCAGGCTGATCGAGGCGGGGATGGCGTTCGCCCAGACCGCATAGCCGCCCTCGCCGTCCAGCATCTCGCCCGGCTGCATGTCCTTCTTGGCCGTCGCCACGGCATCGCCGCGAAACTCCTTCGACGAGCCCGTCGGCTCGTTGCGGAGCGCCGCCGCGAGAACGCTGACCGAGGTCTCCAGGCCGATGATGTGGAACGGCCGCCACATCGACGCATACCAGCCCGACGGATCGGTCAGCAGCCCGTACTGCTTGAAACAAGCGCGCGCATATTCGTTGTGCGCCTTGAAGGTGACGAAGACGCCGTAGCGGATGTTGTTGAAGACCTCGCGGCCGTCCGGCTCCTGGCTGGCCGCGATGTCGACGAGGCCGGAGCGGGCCATGCGGCCGCCGTCCGCCGCCGGACGGAAGACTTTGGCCAGGTCGTGCAGGCCGGCCGGCGGAAAGGCCAGACCGGCGTCGGGGCAGTCGAGGCCGGTACCGTTCGCGACGGCCGCCATCTCGATGGCGGCCTTGGTGCCGTCCGTGAAGGAATTGTACATCTTGGGATTGAAGTCGCCCTTTGCGACCTCCTCCTCGGACCATCCGAAGAAGCCCCACACCGTGTCCGGCGTGGAATAGCGGTAGCGGGGCTCGAAATTCATGCCCTTGCCCGCGGCGGTCACCTCGAAGCCGGTGGCCCGCGCCCAGTCGACAAGTTCGCAGATCAGCGCCGGCTGATCGCCATAGGCCATCGAATAGATCACGCCCTTCTGCCGCGCCCTCTCGGCGAGGATCGGCCCGACCATGACGTCGGCCTCGACATTGACCATGACGACATGCTTGCCGGCCTCGATCGCCGCCAGCGCGTGACGCGTCCCGGCGATCGGATGGCCGGTCGCCTCGATCACGCATTCGATTTCCTCGCAGGCGAGCAGCGCCGCCACGTCGTCGGTGACGAAGGTCGTGCCGTCCTTCACCGCGGCGCCGGCGTCCCTTGCCTGGTAGCGCTCGCTGGGCCAGCCGACGCGCTGCAGCGATTCCCGCGCCTTGGCGACGTTCAGGTCCGCGACCGCGACCATGTGGTATCCGGCGATGCGCTGTGCCTGCGACAGCACCATCGAGCCGAATTTTCCGGCGCCGATCAGACCGACCCGCACCGGGCGTCCACCTTCCGCACGCGCTGCCAGCAGGGAATACAGATTCATGTCCAAAATCCTTCGCACAAGCGCAATTGGCGCGGCGTCAGCTTCGGCGAGGCGTACAAGGGCTCACGCACCCTGCTCCGGCCAGGACACGCGACGAAGGCGCGAGCGCCTCCTGCAATGACGTTGTCAACCTCCCCGGCCGGCTGCGCCGCCGTTGGCCCGACCACTGTCTTCCGGGCCCGCCCATTCGTATGGCCAGAAAGTTGTTAGTGCAATTTAGAAGGCGAGCTCGATCATTTAGTCAGACTTAAAGATGTACGGCACACCAGACGGAGTCGTGAATGGCGACGGCTTCCCCGGCCGGAATGACGGCGCGGTGACGGATTGCGCGACGCCGCTTGGCGGCTGCTGTGCCACAGCCCCCGGACATCGAAGCCGGCGGTCCCGCGGGCCTTGCCGGCGTCGGGCCACCGGAGCCGGAACGCCGGCACGAAGGCGTCCGGCCGGGTGGCGAACAGCGACGGCACAAGACGTTTCCGGGCCGGAGTTTTTCACATCGGCGCGGAAAACCGTGAAGTCCTGAAGTTTGCAGAGGGCGTCGTCGCGGCCCTGCCGTTTTCGCCTTGGCGCCCGATCCACCGCTGTCCACTCCCCCTAGCGCATTTGCGACTGCTCCCCAATCCCGTCGCGCTCGGTCCGCAGCCAATCCAGGAACAGCCGCACCTTCTTCTGCCTGAGATGATCGCGCGGACACACGATCCATTGCGTGACGATGCGCAGCGAGGGAGGATCTGCGACCGGGCAGACGAGGCGGCCGTCGCGCAGTTCGCGCTCCATCATCATGCTGCTTTCCAGAGCGATCCCCATCCCGTCCGCGGCGGCGTCGATCGCCATGTGGCTGCGGTCGAACAGGATGCGGCGCCAGCGCTCCGCCGGCTGCGTGCCGGCCAGCTTGAACCATGCCGGCCACTGCGCCTGCGACTTGACGGAATGGATCAGCCGGAACCGCGTCAGTTCCTCGGCCTCGACGCTGCCCGCCGCCGCCAGGGACGGCGCGCAGGCGGGAATGAAGGTTTCCTCGGCCAGGCCTTCGACAAACAGGCCGGGCCAGCGCCCGTCGCCATGGCGGATTTCCACGTCGACGATTTCGCGGTTGAAATCGGTCGGCTCGTTGGTCCCATCAAGGCGGATTTCCAGCCCCGGATTCCTGTCGAGGAACGACGAAAGGCGCGGCAGCAGCCATTTGTTGGAGAGCGTCGGCGTCGCCCGTACCGTCAGCATCGTCACCGAGCGATAGCCGCGGATCGTGCTGGTGGCCTCGGATATGCGCTCGATCTCGTCGGTGATGGTGGCGAAATAGCGCTCGCCCGCCTCGGTCAGCACGACGCGGCGTCCCATCTTGGTGAGCAGGCTGACGCCGAGCTGGACCTCCAGCGCCTGGATCTGCTGGGTCACCGCCGACGGCGTCACGCCGAACGCCTCGGCGGCCCGGGAAATGCTGCCGGCGCGGGCAGCGGCATGGAAGACCCAGATTGCCTTGACCGGTATCTGCATGTGTCGCTCCCCGGGCCCTCACCGGATCCGACCATATCACTTTTCATTAAGCCGAGCTAACAATTCGAGCAGATGTTCTAATTTGTGCCTAACAGATCGGTTGATCTAGTTTCCAACTTGCTGCAGCACAGTGAAGTCGTGTGTGTGCAGAGCGCTCGGAGGGGCGACAACGAGACCCGGGCTCGGGTCGGCAGAGAAGAGGACATACCGGGCTTGGTCCGGCATCCAACGGGAGGAGTTTTCGATGACACACAGATTGCGCGGCCTTTTCGCCGCTTCGACGGCGCTTGTCCTTTTCAGCGGTGCCGCCGCGTCGGCGCAGGATAGCTGCTCCGCCTACCCCACGGCCAAGATGGACAAGATCGAATCGACGGCGGTCGAGGCGGAATTCGGCGCGGTGCCGGCGCCCGCGAAGGAGCTGCGCTTCGCCTACGTCACCAAAACGCTGATCAACGAGTTCTGGCAGGATGTCGCGGCCGGCGTAAAGGATGAAGCGGGCAAGTACAAAATCACCGTCGATGTCCAGGCCGCCAAGGATGAGAGCTCGATGATCGAGCAGCTCAACCTTGCCCAGACGGTGTTGTCGCAGAAGCCCGACGCGCTGCTGTTGTCGCCGCAGTCCGATTCCAACCTGGTGCCGGTCATCGAGGCGGCGCGGGCCGCCAACATCCCGACCATCATCATCGACGATGCGCGCACCGAAGGCGCCAGCACCTATGTCGGCACCGACCAGGTCTCGATCGGCGCCAAGGCCGCGGCGTTCCTGCACGAGACCTATCCGGACGGCGGCAAGGTCGCGCAGATCGAGGGCGCGGCCGGCTCGCCCAATGCGCGCCTGCGCATCCAGGGGTTCAAGGAAGAGCTCGCCAAATATTCGAATCTCGAACTGGTCGCCAGCCAGCCCGGCAACTGGGATCGCCTGACGGCGCTGAACGCCACCGCCAACATCCTGCGCCAGACGCCCGATCTCGTCGGCATCTATGCCAACAATGACGGCATGGCGCTCGGCGTGGTCGAAGCCGTCACCAGCGGCAGCAGCCTGGAGAAGGTCGCCGTCGTCGGCACGGACGGCATCCGCGAGGCGAAGAAATCGGTCGGCGCAGGCGAGATGCGGGCAACCGTCGCCGAATTCCCCTTCGAGGAAGGCCAGCTCGGCGTCCAGATGGCGCTCCGGCTGCTCGGCTGCCAGGCCATCCCGCAGTGGATCGTCTCGCCGCAGGCGGTTATCACAAAGGACAACGTCAAGGATTTTCCCGATCCGAAAGTCTAGCCTCCCATGCAGACCCAAGTGACTGCGGAGGACGGCGCTCGCCGTCCTCCGGCACTTCAGATGACCGGCATCGCCAAGCGTTTTGCCGGCGTCCATGCGCTGAAGGGCGTCGATCTCAGCCTGCGCGGCGGCGAAGTTCACGCGCTTCTCGGTGAGAACGGCGCCGGCAAGTCCACCCTGATGAAGGTGATGTTCGGCATCGTGCAGCCGGACGAGGGCCGGATCTCGCTCGATCCGATCGGCGCCGTGCGCATCGACGGACCCCGCGATGCGCTGGCGATCGGCATCGGCCTGGTCAGCCAGGAACTCAGCCTGGTGCCGCAGCTCGACGTCGCCCAGAACATCTTTCTCGGCCGCACCCGCGGGCTGAAGCTGGTGCCGCGCCGCGACTTCCGCCGCCAGGCACGAGAAATCCTCGACGACCTCGCACCGCATCTTCAAATCGACACGCCGGTGTCGGCGCTCGGCATGGCCGACCGGCAACTGGTCGAGATCAGCCGCACGCTGGCGCGCGGCGGCCGCATCATCGCCTTCGACGAGCCGACCTCCAGCCTGACCCCGGCGGAGCAGGAAAGCCTGTTCGCAGTCATCCGGCGCCTCAAGGCGGCAGGCAAGGCCATCGTCTACATTTCGCACCGGATGAACGAGATCCGCGCCATTGCCGATCGCGTGACCATCCTGCGCGACGGCGAAGTCGTCGCCTCCGGGCCGATCGGCGACTATTCCGAAGCCCGGCTCAACGAGCTGATCGCCGGCCGCGAACTGTCGCGCGAGATGAGCACGGAGAAGCCTGCCCCGCTTCGGGCGATCCCCGTGCTCGAGCTGCGCAACATTTCGACCGCGCGCATCAGGAATGTCAGCCTCGCGGTCGGGGCCGGCGAGATCTTCGGCCTTTCCGGCCTTGTCGGCTCCGGCCGTTCGGCGATCCTGCGGGCCTGTTTCGGCATCGACCCGCTGCTCTCCGGCGAGATCACCGTCGGCGGCGCCGGCGTCGCGCTCGGCAAACCGGCCGACGCGATGCGGGCGGGGATCGCCCTCATTCCCGAAGACCGCCGGGGTCATGCCATCGTTCCGATGACGGATGTCGAGCGCAATTTCGGTCTGGGCAACCATGATCGCTTCGCGTCGTTCGGCGTGATCAAGGGCGCTGAACGGCGGCGCGCCGCCAGGCGCTATGTCGATGAGCTGCACATACGGCCACCGGCAATCGGCACCGAGATGCGCAACCTTTCCGGCGGCAACCAGCAAAAGGTGGTCATCGCCCGCTGGCTGGCGACGGGCGCGCGCGTCTTCCTGTTCGACGAGCCGACGCGCGGCATCGACGTGGGCGCCAAGGCGGAGATCTATGCGCTGCTGCGCAGGCTTGCCGCCGACGGCGCGGCACTGCTCGTCGTGTCGTCGGAACTGCCGGAACTCCTGCTGATCTGCCACCGCATCGGCATCATCAGCGGCGGACGCCTGCGCACGATCGTCGACAACGACGCCGGCCTGACCGAGGAGCGGCTCATCGCGCTCGCTGCCAGAGAGGACAATCCGTGACCGATCTCACCTCCCCGCCGCAGACGGACGCGCCCGACCAAAAGCCAGCCGCCACGCCGAGGCGCGGCGATGTTCTGCGCAAGGCAAGCGTGGCGATCGGCTGCGTGGCGCTGTTCCTTGTATTCTCCGTGCTGACCAGCACCTTCTACCAGCCGTCCAACCTGATCGACATCATGCTGCAGTCGTCGATCAACGCGGTGATCGCCGTGGGCATGACGCTGGTCATCATGACCAAGGGCATCGATCTGTCGGTCGGCTCGATCGTCGGCCTGTCCAGCATGGTGGCGGCCGACATGCTGTCGCACGGGCTGCTGGCCGGGATCGGCGCCGGCCTGCTGGTCGGGCTGGTCTGCGGCCTGCTCAACGGCGTGCTGATCGCCAGGCTGAAGCTGCCCGACTTCATCGTGACGCTGGGCACGCTCAGCATCTTCCGGGGCGCGGCGCTGATCTACACCGACGGCCAGCCGATCTACGGGCTGCCGAAGGAGTTCCGCGCCATATTCGCCGGTCGCCTGTTCGACATCCCGACGCCTGTGCTGCTTGCCTTGGCGGTGGCCGCTCTCGCCTACCTGCTGGTTCGCTACACTGCGCTGGGCGAGCAGATCGTCGCCATCGGCGGCAACGAGGAAGCGGCCAGGCTGTCCGGCGTCAACATCGAAAGGGTGAAGATCACCGTCTATACGATTTCGGGCGCGCTTTCGAGCCTCGCCGGCTTCGTGCTGATCGCCCGCATCGGCGCCGCCGAGCCGATCGGCGGCAACGGTTTTGAACTGCAGGCGATCGGCTCCGCGGTCATCGGCGGAGCGAGCCTGTTCGGCGGCGTCGGCAATCCGCTGGGGTCGCTGGTCGGCGCGCTGACGCTCGGCGGCTTGCAGAACGGCCTCACACTGATGAACGTCCCGTCCTTCTGGCAGTATGTCGCTTCGGGCACCGTCGTCATCCTCGCCGTCTTCGCCGACCAGTGGACACGCAAGCGCGGATGAAGACGTTCGATGAAGACTGGGCGATCGTCGACACGCACCAGCATTTCCAGAGCCTTTCCGACGCCGCCTATCCGTGGCTTGACCCCGAAAGACCGGAGCCGCTGGAAGGCGACCTTTCGCCGATCCGCCGCGACTATCTTCCCGCCGACTACCGCCGCGACATGGAAGGGCTCGGCATCGTCAAGACGGTGCATGTGCAGAACGGACGCAACCCGCACGACCCGCTCGACGAGACGCGCTGGCTGAGTGCCCTTGCCGAGCGCGAAGGCATGCCCGACGCCATCGTCGCCCATGCCGACCTGGCCATGCCGGAGGTCGGGCGCCTTCTGGAAGCCCATGCCGCCTTCCCGCGGGTGCGCGGCATCCGCCAGATTCTCAACTGGCACGACGATCCGCGCCTGCGCAGCGCCCCCGCCCCTGACCTCATGGAGAACGCGAACTGGCGCGCCGGTTTTGCGCGGCTTGCGCCGCTCGGCCTGAGCTTCGACCTGCAGCTCTACTGGCCGCAATTCGACATGGCGCTGGCGCTGGCGCGTGCCTTTCCGGAGACCGCGATCGTGCTCGAACATTTCGGCATGGTCGCAGACCGCAGCCCTGAAGGCCTGGCGTCATGGCGGGCGGCGATGAAGCGCCTGGCCGGGTCAGCCAATGTCAGCGTCAAGCTCTCGGGCTTTGGACTGGGTGATCCCGCCTGGACGGCCGATTCCGTGCTGCCGCTGCTTCGCCATGCGATCGACGTCTTTGGACCGGCCCGCACGATGGTCGGGACCAACATGCCGGTCGACCTCATCTTTGCGCCGCCGTCGCGCATCGTGTCGGTCATTCGAGCTGCCGTCGCGGACCTGTCCGAAGACGAACGCGTGGCCGTGCTGCGGGCCAATGCGCAGCGCATCTACAGGCTGTAGGTCGCGCAACCCGCTGGACGCGCGCCTGCCGTCGCCCTGCCTGCGGGTGATGAACGGCTCCGTGTTTGCATCGAAGGGCCGGAATTGCCGGGTCATTGTCGGCCGACATTTTGCTTGCGACCGGGCTTGTCCTCCGTAGCCTGCTGGTTGAAGACGCCGGCAACGCGCCGCCGTGAGCCTGGAGCGAGATGACGCCGGAACCTGCCCCCTATGTCGGAGCCATGTCGGCCTTCGCGCTGGCCGACCTCGGCGGGCACGACCGCGTCACGCTGGCGCAGAACGAGAGCGCCTTTCCGCCGAGTCCGCTTGCGATCGCGGCGGGTTGCGCGGCGGCGGCGCGCAGCCATCTCTATCCCGATCCGGACTGGACGCTGCTGCGCGACGCGCTGGCGCGCGCCTATTCGGTCGACCGCGATCTCATCCTGTGCGGCAACGGCTCGATGGACCTGATCGCCTGCACGATCCGCGCTTTCGCCCATGCGGGCAGCGAGGTGCTGGCGACCGACTATGCCTACAATTTCTCCGCCGCGGCGACCGCCCAGGCCGGCGCGGTCTTCGTCAAGGCCAGGGAAGCGGACTTCATCGTCTCGGTCGACGCGATGCTCGGCGCCGTCACACCCGCCACGCGCGTGGCCTTCGTCTGCAATCCCGGCAACCCGACCGGCACCCGCATCGCCAATTCCGAGATCGTCCGGCTGAGGGCAGGCCTGCACCCCGACATCCTGCTGGTCGTCGACCAGGCCTATGGCGAGTTCGACGACCAGGATCCGCGGCCGATCTTCGACCTCGTGGCGCGCGGCGACACGGTGGTGCTGCGCACCCTGTCGAAGGCCTACGGGCTGGCCGGCGCACGCGTCGGCTGGGGCCTTTTTCCGCCTGCCATCGCGGCCGAGGTGCGGAAGATGCAGAATTCGAACGGCGTGACCACCGTAAGCCTTGCGATGGCGGTCGCGGCGGTCGACGACCAGGGCTATATGCGCCGTATCGTCTCGCAAACAGCGGCGATCCGGGATCGCTTCGCCGCTGGGCTGCGTCAGGCGGGCCTTGAGGTGATCCCGGGCAGCACAAACTTCTTGCTGGTACGCCTCTCGGACCCGGAGGCCGCCCGGGCTACCGAACGGTCGCTGCGCGAGGCGGGCGTCATCGTGCGCGGCGTCGGCGGCTACGGGCTGGCAGACTGCCTGCGTATCACAATCGGGCCGGAGGAGGTGATGAGCCGTGTCCTCGGTCTGCTTGTCGGCAGCTTTGCTGCATAGCGCGCAAGTGATCGGATCGTCGGACCGTCGCGTCGGACTTGCGCCCCCTCCACCATTTCATGGTCGTCCTTCGGACCCCCCGCTTCGCAGGGGAGGATTGGCGGTGCCGCATGCACGCCCTCAATCCTCCCCCGTTTACGGGGAGAGGGGGACCGCCGAAGGCGGTGGAGGGGGCGCGTAAGTCCGATCAAAGCCAACCGGTCGAGGTACGACCGCCGCAGGCCAGCCGAATCAGGCGCGCAGGCGCTTTCCTTCCGGGTCGAAGGGCGGCTCCCTGAGCAGCACGGCTTCGTGCGGGCGGCCGAGGATCGCCACGGACACCGTATCGCCGGGCTTGGCCATGCCCGCCTTGATGTAGCCCAGCGCCAGCGACTTGCCGACGAAATAGCCATAGGCGCCTGACGAAACCTGGCCGATCGGCGTGCCGTCGGGGAGGAAGATCGGCTCGCCGCCGGTCGCATCGGCGTCCACCGCCTCGACCGAGAGCATGATGAACTCGTCGCGCGCCGGCTTGCCGGCGATGCCGGCATAGGCGTCGCGATTGAGGAAGTCGCCCTTGTCCATCTTGACCAGCCGGTCGAGATGCACCTCCTGCGGCCAGTATTCCGGCGAATATTCGCGGCTCCAACTGCCATAGCCCTTCTCGACGCGCAGCGACATCAGGGCGCGCGAGCCGACGGGCCCTGCCCCCAAATCCTTGCCGGCTTCGAGAAGCGCCGCGTAGAGCGCGACCTGATCCTCGGCGGCGCAGTGCAGCTCCCAGCCGAGATCGCCGGTGAACGACACGCGCAGGGCCACCGCCTCCACTCCACCGACCGTGACGCGGCGCGAGCGCATGAACGGAAACGCCTCGGTCGACAGGTCGGCGTTGGTCAGCCGTTGCAGCAGTTCGCGAGATTGCGGGCCGGCGACGTTGAAGCCACACATCGCCTCCGTCACGGAGCGGAACGTCGTGCCCTGCGGCAGCGGCACCGCCTTGAAGAAGCGCTGGTGGAAGCGCTCGGCCATACCGGAGCCGATCACCATGAACGCGTCGTCCGCGAGCTTCGTCACCGTGAAATCGCCGGCGATGCCGCCGCGCTTGCCGATCAGCGGCGTCAGGCAGGAGCGGCCGACCTCGGTCGGCATGCGGTTGGCGAGCAGCGCGTTCAGCCAGGCCTCGGCGCCCGGACCCTTCACCTCGTATTTCGCGTAGTTGGAGATGTCGATGATGCCGGCGCGCTCGCGCAGCATCCTGGCCTCGCGCCCGACCGGCTCCCACCAGTTCTGCCGCTTGAAGCCGATCGTCTCCTCGCGCGGCTCTCCCTCGGCCGCGAACCACAGCGGGTGCTCCCAGCCGAAATTGAGGCCGAACACGCCGCCCATCTCCTTCTGCATCGCATAGGCGGGACGCGTGCGCACCGGCCGGCCGGCGGCGCGCTCCTCATTGGGGAAATGGATCTTGAAACGGTGGCTGTACTGGTCGTGGACGCGCGCCTTGGTGAAGGCCTTGCCGGCCCAATGGCCGAAGCGGGCCATGTCCCAGCCGAACATGTCGAGCGTCGGCTCGCCCTCGATCATCCACTCGGCCGCCAGCTTGCCCATTCCGCCGGACTGCGAGAAGCCGGGGATGATGCCGTTGCAGCAGAAGTAGTTGGAGAGCTCCGGCACCGGGCCGAACAGCACGGCGCTGTCGGGCGACCAGATCATCGGGCCGTTGATGACCCGCTTGACGCCCGCCGTGCCGACCGCCGGCACGCGGGCGATGGCGCGCAGCATGTTCTCCTCGATGCGCTCGAGGTCGTCGGGAAAGAGTTCGTGGCCGAAGTCCTGCGGCGTTCCGTCCTCGGCCCAGAACTTCATGTTGCGCTCATAGGCGCCGATCAGCAGGCCGAGCCCTTCCTGACGGCAGTAATATTCGCCGTCGCGGTCGGCGACGGACGGCAGACGGCGCCCGAGCGCGGCGATCTCGGGAATCGTCTCGGTGACGAAATACTGGTGCTCGGTTGGGATGAGGGGCAGTTCGAGGCCGGCCATCCTCGCCACCTCGCGGCCCCACAGGCCGCCGGCATTGACCACCCATTTCGTGTGGATGTCGTCGTTCGGCGTGCGCACGATCCAACTGCCGTCGGCTTGCGCCTCCGTGGCGATCGCCGGCGTGAACCGGTGGATCTCCGCGCCGCGCTGCCGGGCGCCGGCGGCATAGGCCATGGTGACGCCGGACGGGTCGACATTGCCGCCCTCCGGCTCGTACATGATGCAGCGTATGCCGTCGAAATCGACCAGCGGATGCAGGCGCTCCGCCTCGTCGCGGCCGATCTCGTAGAAATTCATCCTGTAGCGGCGCGCCTTGGCCTCCTGCAGGCGAAGCTGGTGCTCACGCGCCTCGGTCTGCGCGAGATAGAGCGAGCCGGGCTGGAAGATGCCGCAGCTCTGGCCGGTCTCCTTCTCCAGCTCCTTGTAGAGCCCCATCGTGTAGTGCTGCAGCCGGCTGATGTTGGTGACGTCGTGCAGGCCGTGGATGTTGGCGGCTGCGTGCCAGGTCGAGCCGGAGGTCAGCTCGTCGCGCTCCAGCAGGACGGACTCCGTCCAGCCAAGTTTGGCGAGATGGTAGAGGATCGAGCAGCCGATCAGACCGCCGCCGATCACTACTGCCTGTGCATGGGTACGCATATGTCGGCTTCTCTTTCTGTCTTCGCGTCGTCCCGCGACGACGGGCGCGGCCATGCGTCCATGCCCGGCCGATGCTCTGCGTCACGCGTTCGTAGGGTCGTCAACGGCTGCCGACGAACCTGTCGGCAGCATTCGGTCGCCGGTCGGCGGAAAAGATCCCTGTCAGTGCTCCGTTCCTCCCGGAGCCCGCGGGCGGCTGTTCCGTCGTCTGCCGATCATATTGGGGCCGGCTGCTCCAGGGAAGGCGGCGGGCGCTGCCGGCCACCCTCAAGCCGGCCTTGCGAGGCCAAATAATTCGGTGCCAATGACGAGCCGGCGCGGAGCCGTGCAGCCGGGTCGCTGCGTGCAGGCACCCTGCGGCCCCCGATGTCGCCGGGAGGCCGCAGGGCGATCGCGCCGCGCCTTACTTGTCGAGCCAGACCTTCTCCATGTGCAGCTCGAAGGTCTGGTGCATCCTGAGGTTCTTCACATAGGGCGCGTGGTGGCGGTAGAGCGAGCGCCAGAACGGCTGGATGATCACGCCGGAGTCCTGCAGGATCGTCTCGAGGTCCTTCATGATCTCGCGGCGCTTCTCGACGTCGGCGATGGCCAGCGCCTGGGCGAGCTTGGCGTCGAACTCCGGGTTCGAGTAGGCGCTCTCGTTCCAGGCCTCGCCGCTCTTGTAGGCCAGCACCAGCACCTGCACGCCGAGCGGGCGCATGCCCCACTCCGTCGTCGACCACGGGTACTTCGTCCAGTCGTTCCAGAAGGACGAGCCGGGGACGATCGTGCGCTTGATCTTGAAGCCGCATTCGCGCAGTTGCGCCGCGATGACGTCGGCCGGATCCTTCACATACTCGGCCTCGTAGGAGATCAGTTCGAACTCGTGGTCCTGCATCCCCGACTCGGCCAGCAGCGCCTTGGCCTTCTCGACGTCGCGCGGCACCTTCGGCAGTTCGTAATATTCCGGATGGATCGGGCAGACGTGGTGGTTCTCGCCGACCGTGCCGGCATCGTTGTAGCCCAGCTTGAGGATCGTCGCATTGTCGCAGCCGATCTGGATGGCGTTGCGGATGCGCTTGTCCTCGTAGGGCTTGTTGTTGATGTTGGTGCGGATGGTGATCGTGCCGGCGGTCACGACGTCCTCGGTCACCAGGCCCATGCTTTCCAGCAACTGAACCGCCTGGCCCGTCGTCTGGTAGTTGGCGTCGATCTCGCCGGATTCGAAGGCCGAGATGATGGCATTGCCGGCGGCTTCCGCGCCGTAGTCGGTGAAGTCGACGCCGTCGAGATAGGGCTCGCCGCCAAACCAGGTGAAATCCTTGCGGCGGCGCACCGACGCCGAGACGCCGGTCTGGTAGGAGGTGATCTCAAAGGGGCCGGTGCCGGGCGTGTTCAGCATGTCGGCGCCGTTCTTCTCGAAATCGCGGTGCACGATGATCGCCGGATAGTCGGCGAAGCCGGGAACGATGGTGATGTCCGACTGGTTGCACTTCAGCTTCACCGTATGGTCGTCGACCTTGGTGATGGCGCCGGCCGCCGCCTTGTTGGTCGCAGGGTCGATCAGCGCGCCCATGCGGCCGGCCATCGAGTTGCCGTCGACCGCTTTGTCGCACCAGCGCTCGATGTTGTACATGACGTCCTCGGCGATGAAATCGTCGCCGTTCGACCATTTCACGCCCTTGCGCAGGTGCAGCGTGTACTCGGTCGCGTCGTCGTTGACGTCCCAGCTTTCCAGGAGCTGCGGTTCGAAGGTGAAATCGAGCGCGTAGCGGATCAGGTAGTCGTTGGCCTGCCGGCTGACGTTGGAGATCTCGTTCCAGTCCCAGGCACGCGGATCCTTCATGTCCTTGATGATCATCTGCATCTTGAGGATGCCGCCCTTCTTGGGCGTCTCCTGGGCGATCGCCTTGGTCGGCGCCGCCAGGCCGAGCATCGAGTAGGCGAGCGCCGTCGAGGCGCCCATCGCGCTGGCCATGGCAAGGAACTCGCGCCGGTCCATGCGACCGCTTTTCGCCTCTTCGGCATATGCCTCGATGACCGCCGGGACGCGATCACCATTGCTTCTGAAAATCGTCATCGTGACACTCCCATTGGGGCTTTGCGCCCATTGTCGTAGCGGATGCTGCAACGCACATAGTACAGGGGAGTCGAAATCTCGGAAGGGTCCATGGGCCGTCGCGAGCCGCCCCATGCCCTAAAAAAACTGTGTCACTGCCGCGCCGATTCTTTCGGAAAGCCCGGTTCCCCGGTGCTGTAGGGCTCGAAAAGCCGAGTGCTCGGCGGGTGCGCAGACGCATCCGCTCAGACACCGTCCGCGGCGGCCTTCTCGAGAATCCAGTCCTTGACGGTCCGGGCGATCTTGCCCTTCGAGAGCGGCTGCTCGGTGATGTAGTAGTTCCAGGGGCTCGAGCAGCGCACGCCGAACGGCTCGGCCAAGAGGCCGCGACGCATGTAGGTGTGGGCCAGCGAGCGCTGGGTCGCCACCAGACCGGCACCCATCGCCGCCAGTTCGAGCGCGATGTTGGAAGCGTTCGTCGTCATGCCCTTGTCGGAATCGATCATGTCGACGCCCAGCGCATCCGCAATGCACTGCCAGTATTCCTGCCGTCCATGGACGAAGATCCAGTCGACCGCAAAGATATCGGCCGGGTCGCGGAGCGCCCTGTCTCCCTCCATCAGCGAGGGCGCGCACAGCAGCACCAGTTCCTCGGCCCACAGCGCCGTCGCGCCCGGCGGACGGTCGTCGAAACGGCGGGTGACGATGGTCAGGTCGGCGATCTGCTCGCTCAGATCCTCCCAGATGGTGCCGTGGAGCACGATCTCGATATCGGGGTGGTTCCTGCGGAACTCCGCCATGCAGCCGGCGAGCCAGTTTTCCGCCAGGCTCATCGGGCAGGAGACCACCACCGTGCGCTTGCGCGCCGAGGTGACGATCGCCTCTGTCGCCTGGTCGATCTGGTCGAGCGCCTGGCGCAATGTCGGCAGGAAGGCCTCGCCCATCTCGGTCAGCTTCAGGCTTCGCGGATAGCGGATGAAGAGCTGCCGGCCGATGTGGTGCTCGAGGGCGCGCACATGGGTGCTCACCGCAGCCTGGGTGTAGCCGAGTTCCTTGGCCGCCGCGGTGAAGCTCAGATGTCGCGCCGAACATTCGAAGGAGCGGATGTAGTTCAAGGGGGCGGGAGGCTTCATGCCTGGGCTCCTGGATTCGCGACGGGTGGTATTCAAGGTGGTCCTAGAGCAAGGCGCGCAGGCCATCCAACCGGATGGCGACGTGGCATAGCTATTTTTGGCCATTGCCACCGAACTAATCGCGTGATTGCACGATGGACCTAATTTAATGATGGCGTCGGGCTCCTGGGAGGTGTGTCGTGGCGGTATCGCCCCAGCCGCGCGAAGCGGCCGAAACGGAATTCGATGCGGCAGGGTGCGTTGCCGACTTCGTGCTGCGGCGGCCGATTTCAGCATTTCCGTCCGACGTCCTGCGGCAGGCCGCCTATCTCTTCCTCGACACGCTCGGCATCGCCATCGCCGCCGGCCCCATGCAGGCCGGACGCATCGCCCGCGACGCCGCCGCCGCGCTCTACGGTTCGTCGGATCCCGACAACAGCGCGCGCATGCTGTTCGACGGCCGCCGGGTCAGCATGGCCGGCGCCGCCTTCGCGGCGGCAACGCAGACCGACAATCTCGACGGGCACGACGGCTACAGTCCGACCAAGGGACATATCGGCGTCGCCGTCATCCCGGCGCTGGCCGCGCTGGCGGAGGCCCTGCCCGAACTGACCGGCCCGCAGGCGCTCGCCGCGCTGGTCACCGGCTACGAGGTCGCCGGGCGGGCCGGCATCGCGCTGCATGCCACCGTGTCGGACTACCATACCTCGGGCGCCTGGAATGCGGTCGGCGTCGCGGCGGTGGCGGCGCGCCTGCGCGGCTTCGACGATGTCCTGCTGCGCGAGGCGCTCGGCATCGCCGAGTATCATGGGCCGCGCAGCCAGATGATGCGCGAGATCGCCACGCCGACCATGCTGCACGACGGCTCGGGAATGGGAGCGCTGGTCGGCCTGTCGGCCGCGGTGCTGGCGCAGATGGGCTTCACCGGGGCTCCGGCGATCACCGTGGAGGCGCCGGATGTCGCCCGCCACTGGGCCGATCTCGGCACGTTCTGGCAGTCGCTCCACCAATATGTGAAGCCCTATCCGATTTGCCGCTGGGCCCACGCCGCCATCGACGGCACCCGCTCGCTGATCATGGCGCATGGCCTGTCGGCAGAGGACATCGGGAAGGTCCACGTCAACAGCTTCGACCAGGCCGTGGCGCTCTATCCGGGCATGCCCGACACGACCTCGAAGGCGCAGTACAGCCTGCGCTTTTCCGTCGCCACCTACATCCTCAACGGGCGGATCGGGCTGGAGCATATTTCCGGCGCCGGGCTGCGGAACGAGGCCGTCGCGGCGATGCTGGAGCGCATCAGCGTCGCGCAGTCCGACCGCCACAATGCCCGCTTTCCGGTCGGCCGCTGGGCCGATGTGGCGATCACCACGACAGACGGCCGGACGCTTCTATCCGGCGACGTGCATGCACGCGGCGGCCCGGAATCGCCGCTGTCGCGCTCCGATGTCGAGGCAAAATACATGGAGTTCGCGGTTCCGGTGCTGGGCGAGCCGCGCGCCGCCGCGATCAGGGATGCCATCCTGTCGCTGACCGCGCCGCGAAGCCGCTTCGCCGATCTTGCCGCCCTGCTCTACGACCCGCCAGCGGCCGGCGGCTGACATGCCGCTGCGTCTGCTGAAATACGGCTTCAGCCGGGACTATCCGGTCAGCGGCGACATTCCGGAAACGCCGGAGCTGCGTCCGTCCTACGACGTGGTGATCGTCGGCGGCGGCGGGCATGGGCTGTCCTGCGCCCACCATCTGGCGAAGTATCACGGCATCAGCAGCGTCGCCGTGCTGGAGAAGGGCTATCTCGCCGGCGGCAACACCGCCCGCAACACCACCACGATCCGGTCGAACTACATCACGCCGGAGGGCGTCGCCTTCTACAAGGAGGCGGTCGAGCTTTTCGAGCGCATGTCCGACGAGCTCGACTTCAACGTGATGTTCTCGCAGCGCGGCCAGCTCACGCTGGCGCACACCGAGGCGACCCTGCGCAGCTTCCATTTGCGCGCCGAGGTCGGCAAGCACATGGGCACGCGCACCGAGGTCGTCGACCAGAAGGGCGTCGAGGACCTCGTTCCGCAGCTCAACATGGACTATGGCGGCGCGCTGGAAATCCTCGGAGGGCTCTGGCACGCCGATGGCGGCACCGCCCGCCATGATGCGGTCGCCTGGGGCTATGCGGCCCAGGCCGGCAGACGCGGCGTCGAGATCCACCAGCGCACGGAAGTTCTGGGGTTCGAGCTTTCGGGAAATCGCGTCACCGCCGTCAAGACCGATCGCGGCACGGTTCGCTGCGGCCAGGTGCTGATCGCCACCGGCGGCATGAACTACGATGTCGCGCTGATGGCCGGCGTCGAGCTGCCGATCCGCAGCTATCCCTTGCAGGCGATGGTGACGCAGCCGCTGAAACCTTGGCTGAACACGCTGGTGTCCTCGGTTTCGCTGCACACCTATCTGGTGCAGTCGTCGCGCGGCGAGATCGTCATCGGCGGCGGCTCCGACCCCTATCAGCTCTATTCGACGCGCTCGACGCTCGACATGAAGGAACATCTGGCCGAGGGCGCGGTGCATCTCTTCCCCTTCCTGCAAGGCGTGCGGCTGCTGCGCCAATGGGCCGGCATCACCGACATGACGCCCGACTACAGCCCGATCATGGGCGCCAGCCCGGTCGACAATCTGTGGCTCGACTGCGGCTGGGGCACCTGGGGCTTCAAGGCGACCGGCGTGGCCGGCAAGCGCATGGCCGAGACCATCGCGACCGGCCGCGTGCCCGACATCCTGAAACCATTCTCGCTGGAACGCTTCACGACGTTCCGGCTGCTCAACGAGATGGGTGCCACGGCGGCGAGCCACTAGAGCCTGCTATGGACTTGGGATGGAGGCTGCGTTGATGAGCGAAGAGCCGAATGCCAGGAGGGGCGCGAGGCCGATACCAAATGGTATCGGTGAGTGGCCCGACGCCGCAGGCGGCCTTCGCTCATCAACCCGCAGGGCCGCGCCGCTTTTCGGCGGCCGGGGCGTCGCCGATCTTGCCGGTATTCCCGATACCGGTCTGCGACCGGCTCCTGCCGGGCGCACGAAAATCGGCTGCGGCGCGGCCCCATCCGAAGTCCATAACAGGCTCCAGCCATGAAGCTGCTCACCTGCCCGATGAACGGCCCGCGCAACATCGACGAGTTCCAGTCGTTCGGCCCGGTGCGCGATCTGATCGATCCGGACGCCACGCCGGATGCGGACTGGTCGCGCAGCCTGTTCCGCGCCGAGAACCGCAGAGGCGTCGTCGTCGAATGGTGGCGGCACGTGCCCAGCAACTATTTCTTCCTGGCCGAGCGCGACATCGTCAGCAACGTCGTCCTGCGTACCTACGCGCCGCCTGCACGCGACGGGAAGCCATGAACCGCCTGCCCGCACCCTTCGGCAGCCGGATCGACCGGAGCCGGCCCGTCCGCTTCACCTTCGAAGGCAAATCCTTCGAGGGCTTCGAGGGCGACTGCATCGCCAGCGCGCTCGCCGCGTCCGGCCAATGGGTTCTGTCGCGCTCGTTCAAATATCATCGGCGGCGCGGCGTCATGAGCATGACCGGCGCCGACGCCAACGCGCTCGTCCAGCTCCCCGCCGATCCGAACGCGCCGGCCGAGCTGACCCGGCTTCGGGAAGGCATGCGGGTCACCGCCCAGAACGTCAACGGCTCGCTGGAGCACGACCGCGACGCGATCATCGATCGCTTCGGTCGCTTCCTGCCGGTCGGCTTCTACTACCGCACCTTCATGGGACCGGGCAGCAATGGCTGGTATCGGCTCTGGGAGCCGATGATCCGCCGCAAGGCGGGCCTCGGCATCGTCGACACGGCAGCCGAACATCGCGACTTCGACAAGGCCCATCTGCATTGCGACGTGCTGGTGGTCGGCGCCGGTCCGGCCGGTTTGGCCGCGGCGATCGACGCCGCGGAAGGCGGCGCGGACGTGGTGCTCTGCGACGAGAATCCGGAGATCGGCGGCTCGCTGACCTGGGGCCGCCACGACCCGAACATCCTCGCCGGTCTGGCGGGGCGCCTCGCCGCGCTGTCCAACGTCAAGGTGCTCACCGACACTGTGTGCAACGGCTGGTACGAGGACAACTGGCTGCCGCTGATCCAGGGCAACCGTCTTTATCGGACACGCGCGCGCGAAGTGGTGATCGCCACCGGCACGATCCGGCAGCCGGCGATCTTCCGCAACAACGACCTGCCCGGCATCATGCTCGGCAGCGCCGCGCAGCGGCTGATCCGCCACTACGGCGTGCGGCCGGGCGCCACCGCCGTCGTCCAGGCCGCAAGCGACGAGGGCTATGCCGTCGCGCTCGATCTTCTCGACGCAGGCGTCAGGCTGGCGCTGGTCGCCGATCCGCGCCCCACCGCCGAAGCCGGCCCGTTCGAACGCGAATTGCACGAGCGTGGCGTTCAAGTGGAACGCGGCGCAGGCGTTGCCGAGGCGGAGGGCACAGGCGGCAACCGGCATCTGGCGCGCGTCCGTGTCGGCCGGAGCTGGATCGATTGCGACCTGCTGGCGGTCTCCGCCGGCGAGGTTCCGGCCTGGCAACTGCCATGTCAGGCCGGCGGCAAGGTCGGCTACGACACAGCAAGCGCCGCGATGACGCTGACCATGCCCGATGCGCCGGTCAGGCTGGCCGGCGGCGTGGCCGGGCTCGACGCCCCGCAATACGCGCAACCCATCGTTGCCAATAAGAAGGGCCGCGATTTCGTCGACTTCGACGAGGATCTGCAGGTCAAGGATCTGCAGAACGCGGTCAAGGAGGGCTATCGCGAGATCGAACTCGTCAAGCGCTTCACCACCGTCGGCATGGGTCCGAGCCAGGGGCGGCATTCGGCGCTGGCCACCGCCCGCATCGTCGCCGAAGCGACCAGCCGCACGGTCGCGGCCGTCGGCGTGACGACGGCGCGACCGCCGGTTGGCCCCGAAATCCTCGGCGTGCTTGCCGGCCATCACGAGCCGCCGGAGCGCCGCACCGCGCTTCATGCGCGCCACCTCGCGCTCGGGGCGGTGATGAAGCCGGTCGGCGCCTGGTGGCGTCCCTATTCCTACGGGGCGGGGGATACGGCGGTGCGCGAGGAGATCCTGGCGGTGCGCGAAGGCGTCGGCCTGCTCGACGTCTCGACCCTCGGCAAGCTGGAGGTGCGCGGCCCCGACGCCGGCCAGTTCCTCGACCGCCTCTACACCATGGCGCACGCCAGCCAGCCGGTCGGACGCGTCCGCTACTGCCTGATGCTCAACGAGATGGGCTCGGTCGTCGACGACGGCGTCGCCTACCGGCTTGCCGACGACCGCTTCTATGTGACCGCGACGACCGGCGCGGTGGCGCGCGTCTATGCCGACATGCTGTTCTGGAACGCGCAGTGGCGGCTGAAAGTCGATGTGCTGAACCTCACCGGCGCCTTCTCCGGCCTCAACGTCACCGGACCGAACGCCCGGACGGTCCTTCAGCATCTCGCCAGCGACATCGATTTCGGCCGGGACGCCTTCCCCTATCTGCATGGCCGCGAGGGTGTGGTGGCCGGCATTCCGGTCCGCGTCATGCGCATCGGCTTCACCGGAGAGCTCAGCTTCGAGCTCCATTGCCCGTCCAGCTTCGCACCGGCACTCTGGGATGCGGTGCTGGTGGCCGGCGGGCGGCACGGCCTGCGTCCCTACGGGCTTGAGGCATCGCGCATCCTGCGGCTGGAGAAGGGCCACATCCTGATCGGCCAGGACACCGACGCCATCACCACGCCGGACGAGCTCGGCTTCGGCTGGGCCGTGTCGAAGAAGAAGCCGTTCTTCGTCGGCAAGCGCTCGATCGAGATGCGGGCGCGGCTCGGCCAGACCCGTAAGCTGGTCGGGCTGCGTTTCCCTGCCGATGCGAGCGAAATCCCCGGAGAAAGCTGCCTCGTGCTCAAGGATGGCGCGCCGGCCGGGCAGATCACCTCCGTCGGCTTCTCGCCGACGCTCGGCTGCTCGATCGCGCTGGCCTATGTCCATATCGACGACGCCGCCGAAGGCAGCATGGTCACGGTGAAGTGCCGCAGCGGGCAGCGCCTGCGGGTGCCGGTTGCCGGACACGCCTTCGTCGACCCCTCGAACGCGCGCCAGGAGTTGTGAGCATGGCGCCGGGCATTCGCACCTTCCCATTCGACCATGGCGGCGCAGCGAACGGCACCGTGCTGCCAACCGGCAGCGTGGCGCTTGCCGACCTCACGGCACAGCCACGATTCGGCCTGAAGGGGCCGGGCAGCAGCGCCTGGCTCGAAGCGCACGGCGTGGCGCTGCCGCCGGTCAACCGTGTGGCCGTTCACCAGGGCATGCGGGTCCTGCGGCTCGGCGGCGAGGACATGCTGCTGACGGCAGAGAATGCCGCGCCGGCGCTTGCGGATCTGCAAGGAGCCTGGACTGCGGAAACGTCCGCGAAGGGCTATTCGTCATGGCGCGAGGAAGGCTGGGCGTGGATGCGCCTGTCCGGCCCGGCGCTGCAGCCGGCGCTCGCCCGCCTCTGCGCGCTCGACCTGCGCCCGACGCGCTTCGCCACCGACGAGATCGCCCAGACACGCTTTGCCGGGGTCGAGGCTGTGCTGCTTCGCACCGGCCACGCCTTCGACGTGTTCTTCGACGTCACAGCGTCGGCTTTCGTCGCTCGTGCGGTGGCGGCCGTCGAGAAACACTGCGCCAATTCGTAGGAAGTGGAGACTGGAAATGGACCGACCGCAGGGCATCGTCGCGCCGATCCTGACGCCGTTCGAGAATGACGGGCGCATCGCGCGCGACCTCTGGATTGCCCACGCCAAGTGGGTGCTGGCGCAGGGTGCGCACTATCTCTCGCCGTTCGGCACCACCGGGGAGGCGCTGTCCGTTTCCCTGCGCGAACGGATGGAAGCGCTGCAATGGCTGGTCGACGCCGGCATCCCGCCGTCGGTGATGATGCCGGGCACGGGACTGACGGCACTGCCGGAGACCGCCGAACTGTCGTCGCATGCGGTCGGGCTGGGCTGCGCCGGCGTGATGGTGCTGCCATCGTTCTTCTACACCGCCGCCGGCGACAACGGGCAGTATCGCTACTACAGCGAACTCGTCGAACGCATCGCCAGCCCGGCGCTGCGTATGATCCTCTACCATATTCCGCAGAATTCCGGCGTCCCGGTCAGCCCGGCCCTGACCCGCCGCCTGAGCGAGGCGTTTCCCGGCACGGTCGTCGCCTACAAGGACAGCGCCGGCGATTTCGCCAACACCGCCGCGGTGATCGCCGCGGCGCCGAACGTCGCGGTATTCCCGAGTTCCGAAGGCCAGCTCGTGATGGGCCTCGCCGGCGGCGGCGCGGGCTGCATCTCGGCGACCGTCAACCTCAACGCGGCGGCGATCCGACAGCTCTATGAGGCGGCGAAGGCAGGCGCGGACCTTGCCGAGCCCGATGCGGCGGTCAAGGCGTTCCGGCTGACCGTCCAGAAGGCCGGCCTGATCGGTTCGATGAAGGCGGCGCTCGCCGTGCGTTCCGGCGACCGGCGCTGGCTCAACATGCGCGCGCCGCACGAGAACCCGACGCTCGCCGCCGGCGAGGCACTGCTCACCGACCTCGGCCCGCTTGCGGACCACATCAGGTTCGGCGGCTGACGATTCCATGTCGCGCGCGCCGACCGTCATTGTGAGTTGGGAAGCGCCCGCGCCGCTGGTCGCCGCGCTGGCGCAGCTTCATCCCGACCTGACGATTCATGGCTGCGACAGCTACACCGCCCTGCCCGGCCTCATCGCAGAGACGCGAGCCGACGTGATCTTCACCATCAGGTTCGGCGGCGGCGTGCCCTTTCCGCGCGCCGCGATCGTCGAGAGCCCGATCGTCAAATGGGTGTCGGTCGGCGGCTCGGGCACCGATCATCTGCGGCCCTGGATGCCGGACCATGTGACCGTCACCAATGCTGCGGGGGTCGCGGCGGACGTGATGGCCGAATACGCCATCGGCGCCATGCTGTCCTTCTCGCTGGACCTTCGGGGCTTTCGGCGCAAGCAGCAGGCGCGGCAGTGGGATCTGGCCGGCAACGTCGAGCCGATCGAGGGCCGCACCCTGCTGATCGTCGGCCTCGGCAAGACGGGCGAGGCGGTGGCCCGGCGCGCCAAGGCCATGGGGCTGACGGTGCTCGGGGTCCGGGCCCGGCCAAGAGCCACGCCGAATGTCGACAACGTCTACGGCATGGAGGACCTGCCCCGGCTGTGGGGCCGCGCCGACTTCATCGTCTGCGCCGTTCCACTGCTGCCGACGACGCGCGGCCTGATCGACCATGCCGCGTTCGCCGCCATGAAGCCGTCGGCCGTGCTGATCGACGTGTCGCGCGGCGGCGTGGTCGAGCAGTCGGCCCTTCTCTCGGCACTCGACGAGCGCCGGCTGAAGGGTGCGGCGCTGGACGTCTTCACGACCGAACCGCTGCCTGAAGACGATCCGCTGTGGGGCTACGACAACGTCATCATCACTCCGCACTGCTCCTCCGTCTATGACGGCTGGGACGTCAAGGCGGTGCGCATGTTCGCCGAGAACCTGTCGCGCTATCGCGCCGGAAAACAGCTCGCCAACATCGTCGATCCGCAGCGCGGCTATTGAGACCGACAAGGAGACCTTTGCCATGAGTCAGGACAGGCGCGGCGGCGGACGCAAGTCGAAGGTGGCGCGCGGCGGCGGCGGCATCGCCCAACTGCCGTGGGAGCATGTGCGCAATCCCTACCCGCCCATGCAGATGCTCGACGAGGAACGGATGGAGACGCTGCACCGCACCTCGATGCGCATCCTCTCCGAGCTCGGCATGCGGGTGATGAGCGACCGCGTCCTCGATCTGTTCGAAAGCGCCGGCGCCATCGTCGACCGGCAGGAGAAGACGATCCGCATCGACGAGAGCCTCGTCGCCGAAGCGCTCAGGACGGTGCCTTCGAGCTTCAACCTCAACAGCCGCAATCCGGCCAAGCAACTGCATTTCGGCGACAATTCGCTGGTCTTCGGCCTCGTCGCCGGTCCGCCCAACGTCCATGACAGGATCAACGGCCGCCGCGCCGGCAATTTGCCCGACTACCAGAACTTCGTCCGGCTGGCCCACCACTTCAACGCCATCCACATGCTCGGCAACCAGGTCGTCGCGCCGATCGAGCTGCCGGCAGAGTCCCGCCACCTCGACACCTACAACGCCAACATCTCGCTCAGCGACCTCTGCTTCCACTGCAGCGCCATCGGCCGCGACCGCGCCATGGACGCGATCAACATGGCGGCGATCGCCCGCGGCATCAGCGTCGACGAGATGCGGGCGGCACCCGGCGTCACCACCATCATCTCGGTCAACTCGCCGCGCCTGTTCGACGACGCGATGGCGGAGGGGCTGATGGCGATGGCCGAGTTCGGCCAGCCGGTGACCGTGACGCCCTTCACGCTGATGGGCGCCATGACGCCGGTGACGCTGGCGGCGGCGCTCTGCCAGCAGAACGCCGAGGCGCTGTTCGGCGTCGTGCTGACGCAACTGGTCAATCCGGGGACGCCGGTGATGTACGGCGCCTTCACCTCGAATGTCGACATGAAGTCGGGGGCGCCGGCCTTCGGCACGCCGGAGAACGCCAAGGCGAACATCATCGCCGGCCAGTTGGCGCGCCGCTACAGCCTGCCCTACCGAACATCGAACGCCAACGCTTCCAACGTCGTCGACCTGCAGGCCGCCTACGAGACGGAGATGGCGACCTGGGGCGCCGTGCTCGGCGGCGCCAATCTGATCTATCACGCCGCCGGCTGGCTCGAAGGCGGGCTGACCGCGTCCTACGAAAAGCTGGTGCTCGACGTGGAGATCCTGCAGAACATGATGGAGTTCCTGCGGCCCCTGCCTTTCCAGGAAGACGATCTCGGCTTCGAGGCGATCAAGTCGGTGCCGGCCGGCGGCCATTTCTTCGGCTCCGAGCACACAATGTCGCGCTACACGACCGCCTTCTACCAGCCGATGCTGTCGAACTGGCAGAATTACGGCGCCTGGCAGGAAGCCGGCGGCAAGGACGCGCTGGAGCGCTGCACCGAGCTCTGGCAGCAGGCGCTGCGCGACTACGAGGAGCCAGCAATGGACCCGGCGATCCGCGAGGAACTCGACGCCTACATGGCGCGGCGGCGCAAGGAACTCATCGGCTCGGGCATCTAGACCGACATGCGGCACGATCTCGTCATTCGCAACGGCACGCTGATCTCGGGCGACGGGTCGGCTCGGTTCCGCGCCGACATCGCGGTCGACGGCGACGCCATCGCGGCCATCGGCGATCTCGCCGGACCGCGGGGGCGGCAGGAGATCGACGCCAGCGGGCGCATCGTCGCGCCCGGCTTCATCGACGTGCACACCCATGACGACGGGGCGCTACTCTCGCCGCAGGGCATGGATCCCAAGATCAGCCAGGGCGTCACCACGGTGATCGCCGGGCTGTGCGGCGTCAGCCTGGCGCCGCTGCTGCTCGGCACGACGCCGCCTCCGCCGTTCACGCTGGTCGGGCCGAAGGAGAATTTCCGCTTCGACCGCTTCGCCGACTACGTCGCAGAACTCGAACGGCTCGGCATCGCCACCAACGCGGCCCTGCTCGTCGGACACACGACGCTGCGCCAGCGGCTGATGTCGGCGACCGACCGTCCCGCCGATCCGGCGGAGACCGAGGCGATGTGCGCGGCCGTGGCGCAGGCGATGGCGGAGGGCGCCTTCGGCCTCAGCACCGGGCTCGACTATCCGCCGGCCGTCAACTCGTCCACGGAGGAAGTCAAGGCGCTCGCCGCGGTCGCCGCCCGGCTCGGCGGACCCTATGTCACGCATACGCGCAACTATTTCGAGCGGCTGGAAGAAGCCATCGAGGAAGCGATCGACATCGCCCGCGATGCCGACGCCAAGCTGATCATCTCGCATCACCAGGTCACGGGCAGGCCGAATTTCGGCAAGAGCGTGCCGACCATGAAGCGCATCGACGCGGCGCGCGCCGAGATCGACATCGGCATGGACGTCTATCCCTATGCCGCGAGTTCGACCGTGCTGCGGCTGGAGCGCTGCGACACCGGCGTGAAGATCCTCGTCACCTGGTCCGACCCGCACCCCGAAATGGCGCGCCGCGAGATCGCCGACATCGCGCGGGAGTGGAAGTGCAGCGAACGCGAGGCCGGACAGCGCCTGCTGCCGGCAGGTGCCGTCTACTTCCAGCTCGACGAGACCGACGTGCGCACCATCATGGCGCATCCGCGCACCTTGATCGGCTCGGACGGCCTGCCGCACGATGTGCACCCGCATCCACGCCTGTGGGGCACCTTTCCGCGCGTGCTCGGCCATTATGTCCGGGATGTCGGCCTGTTCAGCCTGGAGGAGGCGGTGTTCCGCATGACTGGGCTGGCGGCGCGCGAATACGGCATGGAGCGGCGTGGCGAACTGCGGGTCGGTCACTTTGCCGACCTCGTCGTCTTCGATCCCGATACGGTCAACGACCGCGCCACCTTCGAGGAGCCCAGGCAGGCTTCCGCCGGCATCGACCACGTCATCGTCAATGGCGTGCCGGTCTGGCAGGCGGGGCGGGCCACCGGCGCGCGGCCGGGCGGCGTGCTCAAGCCGACCCGCGGCTCCGCCGGCGTCCGGCTCACCGGCTGCGGCTGCGCCGTTTGCGGCTGACCCGCCGCCCTGAAGGTCGCAACGTTTGACGGGTCTGGCCGTCGCGGTGCGTCCTTCGAGGCTCGCTGCGCTCGCGCCTCAGGATGAGGATGGTGGAGCGCTGCTTCTCCGGAGAGGTGGGCACGAACGCCCCTCATCCTGAGGCGCGAGCGCAGCGAGCCTCGAAGGACGCACAGAAGGTCGACTGCCGAAGCCCGTTACAGCGCCTCGTAGAGGCGGTCGATCGTGTCCGCCTCATAGACGAACTCAACCGGCCGCGTGCAACGCCAGGCCTGGTAGGCCTCGCCGCGCAGCGCCTTGACCGCCTCGCCGGTCGTCACGACGCCACCTCCGTAGAGGCGGTTGGCCATGTCCAGCGTCGCCGTGCGGTGCATCGCCTTCGACATGCTGCCCATCGCGTCCTTGACCAGCCATACCCGGAAGCCGGCGTAGACGGCATCGAACACCGTGGCGCGCACGCAGCTATCGGTCAGGATGCCGGTGACGATCAGGTTCTCGATGCCGAGCTCGGTCAGATCCTTCTGCAGGTTCGTATCGCGGAACGCCGTCGGCCATGTCTTGCGCACGACGATCTCGCCCGGCACCGGGGCGACCTCCTCGCAAATGTCAGACTCCGCGGTTCCGGCCACGGCGTAGCGGAATTCGTCGCCAACGTCGGCGTCCAGGCGGGCATAGTTCGACCGCTTGTCCGGCTCGACCCAGGCCTGCACGTGGAATGCCTGAACGCCCGCCGCTCGTGCCGCGTCGAGGACCGCCCGCGTGTTGGCGAGCACGTCGTCATAGTCCACGATCGGCCATGCCGCTCCGGGCCTGTACTCATTCTGCAGGTCGATCGGCAGGATCGCGGTCCTGGCGAGGTCCATGGTTGTTGCCCTTTCCATCGAAGCTGACGACGAACCGCAGGAGAACCCGGATCGCCTGATCGAGATCGGCGATCTCCATGCTCTCCTGCGGATTGTGGCTGCCGTTGCGGTTGCGCACGAACAGCATGGCGCTCGGCACGCCTGCGCCGGCGAAGGCCGCGGCATCATGGCCGGCGCCGCTCGGCACGCGCGGAGCCGATATGCCCGTTTCCGCCGCCGCCGCTTCAAGCCGGGCAGCGAGATCGGGCGCCATGGCCGCGCACTCCCAGGCGAAGAGCGGCCCGAGTTCGAACCGGACGCCACGGCGGGCGGCAATCTCGCCGATCATCTCCCGCAGCCGCGCCTCGATGCGGTCGAGCACCGCCTGCTCGGCGCTGCGGACGTCCAGCGTGAAACCGAGTTCGCCGAGGATGCGGCTGCCGCCGTGCTGCGTCGGATCGGACTCGACCCGGCCGAAGGTGATCGTCGCCTCGCGGCCGTCGCGCTCCAGCGCGTCCCATTCTTTCTCCAGTCCGGCGACCAGGTCGGCGAAGCCGAGCACCGCGTCGCGGCGCGCAAAGCGCGGCTCCGCGCCGGAGTGGCCGTAGGCGCCGAGACAGCGCGCCTTGACGTGGCGAAAGCCGCCGGCAATGCCGGTGACCACGCCGACCGGCGCACCGAGCGCGATCAGTCGCGGGCCCTGCTCGATGTGGACTTCGAGGAACGCCGCGATGCGCCCCGCGGCGATGCCCGCGACGCCACGCGCCACGGCCTCGGGGTGGAAACCCTCCTCGCGCATGTGGTCGGCCAGCGTGCGCCCGCTGTCGGAGCGGCGCGCGTCGAGCGCCTCCGGCGGCAGGCGGCCGAGCGCGGCCTCGCTGCCCGGATAGGAGAGCGGGAACCATGCCGCTTCCTCCGCACGCGTCGCCATCACGACGAGATCGCGCTTCAGCGGGACACCCTGGCGGACGAGTTCCGCCATCACGGCCAGGCCGGCGGCGACGCCGGCCGCGCCGTCGAAATTGCCGCCATGCGGCACACTGTCGAGATGCGAACCGACGACGATCGCCGGAAGCGTGGGGTCGGTTCCTGCCAATGTCAGGTAGAGGTTGCCGGCCGCGTCGGTACGCGCCGTCGCGCCCAGCGCTTCGGCCTCCTGCCGCACGAGTTCATGGGCGAAGCGCTCGCCCGGTCCATAGGCCGCTCGCGTGACGCCCGGCGGGTCGGCGGTTTGGCGCGCCAGCACCTCGAGCAGGCGCGCGGCGAGCCGCGTTCCGTCGATCAGGATCGGCCGGCTGTCGGACGGCTCAGACATGCGGCGCCTGCGAGGCCGGCCGCAGCCGCGCCGGCCCGAGGTCGGCTTCCGTCACGCCGCGATCGAGGATGTCGCCGGGAATGCCCTCGCCCCGCACGAAGGCGGCGCAGATGCGCGACATCGCCGACGCGGTCTTGATGCCGTAGCCGCCCTGCCCGACCAGCCAGATGAAACCCGGTGCCGAACCGTCCGGCCCGACCACGGGCGAGCCGTCCGGGGCAAAGGTGCGCAGGCCGGCCCATGAGCGGGAGACGCGCTGCACTTCGATGGTCGTCGCCTGCCCGAGCCGGTCCGCGCCGATGGCGACGTCCATGTCGTCCGGCCAGGCATCCATCGGCTCGGAAGGCGTCGCATCGGCCGGTGAGACCAGCAACTGGCCGGCGTCCGGCTTGAAGTAGAACTCCGCCCCGACATCGTCGATCAGCGGCCAGCCGGAGATCGACATGCCGTCAGGTGCCGGAATGTTGAAGGCGGTGCGCCGCTTCGGCTGCAGGCCGATCGGCGCCACGCCGGCCATCGCCGCCACCACGTCGCCCCACGCGCCGGCGGCGTTGACAATGCGTGGCGCGGTGAAAATCCCGGCCGTCGTCTCGACCGTCCAGAGATCGCCGGCGCGGCGGATTTCGCGAACCTCGGCGTTGGTGCGGATCGTCGCCCCCCGCGCCCGCGCGCCGCGCAGAAAGCCCTGATGCAGCCCGTCGACGTCGAGGTCCATGGAGTTCGGCTCGAAGAAACACGCCGCGAGATAGTCCGGCCGCAGCACCGGCACACGCGCGATCGCCTCGGCGGGGTCGAGCGGCACGATCGACGGCACCAGGCTTCTCGCCGTGTCGAGTGCCTTGGCCAGGCGCTCGCGCTGGTCGGCGCGGGCGATGGTGATCATGCCGCGCCGGCCCAGCAGCGGATGGTCGCAGAACCCTTTGGGCGGCTCGGCGAGGAAGCCGCGGCTCGCCAGAGCCAGCCGGCGGATCGTCGCCGTGCCGTAGTTCTCGGTAAAGCTCGCCGCCGAGCGGCCGGTGCTGTGGTAGCCGCACTGGGCTTCGCGCTCCAGCACGACGACCCGATGGCTGGCCGAGATCTCATAGGCGGCGCCGGCGCCGGCAATGCCGCCGCCGACCAGGATGACGTCCGTCTCGACCATCGTCAGGCGCTCCCCGCGGACATCCCGTCACGCCATTCCGGCGATGCGGCGATACTGGTCGGGGCGCCGGTAGAGATCGAAGTCGAAATTCACCTTGCGGCAGACGCCGATCAGGTCGAGGTCGGCGCGGTGCACGATCACCTCGTCGTCGAGCGACATCGCCTGGGCGGCGATCTCGCCGGTCGGCGCGATGATGCAGGAGCCGCCGATCAGCGCCTGACCGTCCTCCAGCCCCGCCTTGGCCGCCGCGGCGACCCACAGCGTGTTCTGGTAGGCGCCGGCCTGCATCGGCAGATGGTTGTGGAACATCCTGAGATGCGCCAGCGCCGGCGCCTCGTCGAGCCGCAGCGGCGTGTTGTAGCCGATCAGGGCCACCTCCGCCCCGTTCAGGCAGAGCATGCGGTAGGTTTCCGGCCAGCGGCGATCGTTGCAGATCGCCATGCCGACCTTGACTCCGCGATAGTCGAACACCGGGAAGCCGAGATTGCCCGGCTCGAAGTAGCGGCGTTCCAGATGTGTCGTCACGCCTTCCTGCACGTCGCTGGCGCCCGGCACGTGCATCTTGCGGTAGCGGCCGATGAAGGCTCCATCGGGACCGACCAGATCCATCGTGTTGAAGCCGTGGCGGACGCCGTCTTCGTACACCAGTTCCGAATAGCCCAGCGCGAAGCCGATCTTCAATTTGGCCGCGGCATCATAAAGTGATTGAGTATGCGGCCCCGGCATCGCCGTTTCGAAGAAGGCGTCGATCTCGGCCTGGTCGTCCATGCGCCAGCGCGGGAAGAAGGTGGTCAGCGCCATCTCCGGGAACACCGCCAGCTCCGCGCCCGCCGCCGCCGCGCGCTCCAGGAGATGGACGAGCCGCCCGACCGTCTCGGCCCGCGGCGCGGCGCGCTGGATGGGTCCGGTCTGGCAGACCGCGATGCTCAGGCATCGAGCCATGGGGTCGTGTCCTCGATTCGTTTGCCGACGCGCGTCGGATCGGCGCTGCGCGGCAGGAACTGCCCGAAGCCTGGCGCTGCGCGCAATTCGCCGTCTTCGATGACGGGTTCGCCGCGCACCAGCACGGTCACAGGCTTGCCGGTCACCTCGCGCCCCTCATAGGGCGTGAAATCGCAGCGCGAATGCAGCACCCGATGGCCGAGCGTCCATTTGAGGGACGGATCCCATACCGCCAGGTCGGCGTCCAGCCCGACGGAGATACGCCCCTTGCGATCGGCGAAGCCGTAAGTCCTGGCCGCATTGCGCGAGGTCAGGTCGAGATAGCGGTCGAGGCTGAGGCGGCCGGTCAGCAGGCCCTCGCAGAACAGCAGCGGCAGCCGCGTCTCCAACCCGGGAATGCCGCTCAGCGTCGTGTGGAAACCCGGCACCTCCGCCTTGCCGACCTTGTCGGCGAACCAGTAGGGCGAATGGTCGGACGACCAGAGGTCGATCCCGCCTTCCGCCAGTTCCTTCCACAGATGCGCATGGCTCTTCGGCGAGCGCGCCGGCGGCGAGAAGACGAAGCGCGCCGCGTCCGGTCCGGGCCGGGTCAGGTCGGAGGCGCCGACGAAGACGTATTGCGGACAGGTCTCGGCGACCACGTCGACGCCGCGCGCCCGCGCCCGCTCGATCTCCTGCGCAGACTGCCACGACGACACGTGGACGATGGTCATCCGCGCGCCGGTCATCTCGGCGAGCGTCAGTGCGCGGTGCGTCGCCTCGCGCTCCATGATCTCGCTGTGCACCACATTGTGGTAGCGGATGTCGGTGCGGCCGAGGTCCAGCAGCCGCTTGCGGGTCCGCCGGATCATCGCGTCGTTCTCGGCATGGACCATGACGATCCAGCCGAGCCGCCGCGCCGCTTCCAGCGTCGTCAGGAACAGGTCGTCGTCGACCGCGAAACCCTCATAGGTCATGAACAGCTTTACCGACGCGATGCCGAGCGGCGCCAACGCCTCGAGTTGCGCGGCCACGTCGGCGCCGGTGCCCATCGTGACCACCGCATGCAGGCCGAAATCGATCACCGCCCGGCCGGCGGCGCGATCCAGCGCCCGGTCGAGCGCGCCCACCGTGGTCAGACCGGGACCGGGCATGCCGAAGGGGACGATGCAGGTGGTGCCGCCGAAAGCCGCCGAGATCGTGCCGGACGCGAAATCGTCGGCGTTTCCGGCTCCGCCCCAGACCGGCTGGTCGAGATGGCAATGCGCGTCGATGCCGCCCGGCATCACCCATCTGCCATCGGCCCGGATCGTCCTGCGCCCGACGAGTCCCGTCCCGATCGCGGCGATGCGACCGGCTTCGACGGCGACGTCACAGTCCGCCCAGCCGGCGTCGAGCGCCACGCGTCCGCCTGAGACGACCAGATCGTGCATGGCGCGCTCCGGGCCGGTCGATCAGCCGACCGCCGCCGTCACCATGATCTCGACGCGGTACTGGTCGCCGGCGAGCCGTGCCTCGACGGTGGCCCGCACCGGCATGGCGCCGCGGTCGATCCAGGCGTCCCATGCCGCGTTCATCATATCGAAATCGGCGATGTCGCGCAGCCAGATCTGGGCGCTGAGCAGTTTTGTCTTGTCGCTGCCCGCCTTGGCCAGCATGGCGTCGATCTTGTCGAGGATCTGCCTGGTCTGGTCGGTCGTGTCGCCGGAGAGATCGTCGGCGGTCAGTCCGGCCACGTAGACCGTGCCGTTGTGGCGCAGCACGCGGCAGAACCGCTGACCGTTCTCAAGACGTTCGATGCTCATCTGCGGGCTCCTGTCGTGTGGAATGATCGGCGGGAGGCATGATCCGCGCCCTCCCGACCGTAGGAAGGGTGACGCTCGCCTGTAAAGACGAGACCGGCCGGCAACCGGCGTTTTCGACAGCGGCACAGGCCAAATAAAATCGTGGCATAGCCTCGCCAATCTTCGTTTGCAGGCGAAAGGGCCCGGTGTAGCGTCGGCAACCAGCAGCCGTGCGTCCGCGGCGGCGCCAATGGGAAAGCGATCGACAGATGAGCGCGCCGCCTCGGGAACCGAACGCGGATCGTCGCCCGGACGACAGGTGCATTGCCGATCGTCGCGCCGACACGTGCCGGCCCGTGCCTTGAGCCCGTTCGCCGCGGCCCTGCAACGCGTCTGGTACAACGCGGCGCGTTCGCGCGCCATCCTGCCGGTGCTCGCCGCCATCTGCCTCGGCTGCACGGGCAGCGCCATGCTGATGACCGCCGTGTCGCTGCATCTCGGCCAACCCGGCACCGACCCGGATGTCGTACAGATCGTGCTCACCGCCTATCCGGTCGGCTTCCTCATCGGCTGTCTCGCCACCCGGCCGGTGGTCGCCCGACTGGGACACGAGAACACGTTCGGCCTGATCCTGGCGCTGGCGCTGGCCTCGACGCTCGGCTTCACCGTCTCCAGCCATCTGCCGCTCTGGTTCGGCTTCCGGCTGTTCGGCGGCATGGCGATGGCCGGCATGTTCGTTGTCTGCGAAAGCTGGATCAACCTCTATGCCGAGGAGCGCAGCCGCGGCGCGATGTTCGGCCTCTACATGCTGTCGACGGCGGTCGCCGTCCTGCTCGGCCAGGTGCTCGTCGGCCTCGTCGGCGCGCAGTCCCCGCATCTCTTCACGGTCGCGGCGATCTTCGTCGCGCTCGCTTTCATGCCCCGCCTGTCCGGCCGGCGATGGCCAGCCCTGCCCGCACCGCAGCCCGACCGAGACCTGCCCTCGGCGCCGGAGCAGCGGCTCGGCGTGCTGCAGTTGTTCCGCATCGCGCCGGTGACGGTGGTGAGCATCTTCCAGGGCGGCATCACCAATATGAACGTCTTCGTACTCACCCCCATCTACGGCACGCAGATCGGCCTGTCGGCCGCCACGACGGTCGCTCTCGTGACGACGCTGTCGATCGCCGGCATGCTGGCGCAGACGCCGGTCGGCTGGCTCTCCGACCGCTACGACCGTCGCATCATCCTGCTCGTGCAGGGCCTTGTTTCCGTTGCGCTGTGCATCTCCATCGGGCTGCTCGGCAGCCGATCCGAGACGCTGCTGTTCATGCTGTTCTTCGCCTATGGCGCGACGGCGCTGACCATCTACCCGGTGGCGATCGCCTTCGCCAATGCGCGCCTGCCGGCCCGCCACATGGTCGCCGCCTCCGGCACGCTGCTGCTGCTCTACTCGATCGGCAACGTCGCGACGCCGGGGCTGGCGGCCGGGCTGATGGCGCACACAATCCCGCAGGCGATGTTCCTCATCCTCGGCGCCGGCGCCGTGCTGGTCGCCGCGACCGCCTGCTACAATCTGCTGCGCAAGGAGACCTTCGCGCTTCCGCCGCTGGCCGTGCAGCCGGTTGCCGAGGAGGCCAGGCCATGACTGCCACGCCAACCGCCTCCTCGCCTCGCCTGTCGGGCAAGGTCGTGCTGGTCGCCGGGGCGGCGAGCGGCATCGGCGCGGCAATCGCCCGGCGCTGTGCCGTCGAAGCAGCGCGCGTCGTCTGCGCCGATCTCGACGAGCCGGCAGCACGGACCTTGGCAGCCGGGATCGGAAATGACGCAGCCGGCTGGCATTGCGACGTGACCTCGACCACCTCGGCGCAGGATCTCGTCCGGAATATCCGCGACCGCTTCGGCCGGCTCGACGGCTTCGTCTACAACGTCGCCGCGCCGTCCCACGACGGCACGGTGGTCGAATTCGACGAGGCGCGCTTCCGCTACGAACTCGATTGCGGGCTGACCGGCGCCTTCATCGTCAGCAAACATGCAATCCCGCTGATGGCGGCGAGCGGCGGCTCGATCGTCTTCATCGCCTCGCAGTTCGCGCATGTCGCGGTCGGCCGCTCGCCGGTCTACTGCGCCATGAAGGCAGGCCTGGTGCATCTCGCCAAGGCGATGGCCATCGACCATGCGCCCGACAACATCCGGGTCAACAGCCTGTCGCCCGGCGCGATCGCCACGAACCGCCTGCTCGCCCGTCATGCCGATCTCGACGCCGCGAATGCGGCGCTCGGCCCCGCGCATCTCACCGGCCGCATCGGCCAGCCGGCCGAGGTCGCGGCCGCCGCCGCGTTCCTGCTCTCGGACGACGCGTCCTTCGTCACCGGCACCGACCTGCTCGTGGATGGCGGCTATGCGACGCGGTAGTTCCCACCTGCTCCCCGGCACGGAGTTCCTGCCATGACCCTGCTCGTCACCGGCGGCACCGGCTTCGTCATGAGCGTCGTCGCCCGCGCCTGGCTCGACCGCGACGCCCAGGCCCGCGCGGTGATCCTCGACGCCTCCGGCCTCGACGCCATGGCGGAGACGTTCTTCGCTCCGGTGCGCGACCGGCTGACCGTCGTCACCGCCGACGTCACCGAGCCGTCCGGCTGGGCCGAGCGGCTGGATCGGTTCGGCATCTCGGCCATCGTGCACGGCGCGACGGTGACGCCGAACTCGCGGCCCGACGACCCGACGCGCCCGCCGGAATCCTTCGATCCGGCGAAAATCATCGACGTCAATCTCAGCGGCACGCTGCGCATGCTGGAATGGGCGCGCGGCCGGCAGACCCTTCGGCGCTTCGTCTATGTCAGCTCAGGCTCGGTCTACCGCCACCACGGGCCGGACTGGCGCGGCGAACCGCTGCCCGAGGACGGCTATGTCGCGCCGCTCACCCTCTACGGCATCTCGAAATTCGCCGCCGAGATGATCACCAACCGCTATGCCGACCTGTTCGGAATGCCGGCGGTCTCGGTGCGGCTTTCGTCCGTCTATGGCCCGATGGACCGCGTCACCGGCAGCCGCAACGTCCGCCACGCCACCAACCGCATCGCGCACATGGCGCTGGCCGGCGAGACCATACGCCCCAACAGCCTGGAGCCGGTCGGAGACTACGTCAGCTCGACCGACGTGGCGCGCGCCATCCTGGCGCTGATCGATGCGGACCGCCTGCGCTACCGCCACTACAATATCGGCAGCGGCACGACAGCGACGATCGGCGACATCATCGGCTGGGCGCGTCAGCGGGTTCCCGGCCTGAAGGTCGAGGTAAGCCCGTCCGAGACCGCCAACGTCCGACTCGATCCGGCGCTCAGGACAGGCATGTGGGGCGAATACGACCTCGCCCGCATCGAGCGCGACACCGACTGGCGCCCGACGCCACCTGCCCGAGCGTTCCACGACTACATGGACTGGATCGCCGCAAACGAGACCTGAACCGGAGAGAACGCGCCATGTCCTCAGCCCCGCATAGCCCGCAGCCCCGCGATTTCGTCGGCTATGGCCGCCGGCCGCCCTACGTGACCTGGCCGGGCGGCGCCAAGCTCGCCATCAACCTGGTGCTGAACTACGAGGAGGGGTCCGAGTATCAGTGGCAGATCGACGGCCGCAACGACAATTGGGGCGAGTACAATCTGACCGAGAGCCCGCCGGTGCGCGACCTCGGCACGGAGACGCATTTCGAATATGGCAGCCGCGCCGGGGTGTGGCGGCTGGCGCGGATGTTCGACCGCTACGACGTGCCGATCACCGTCTCGGGCTGCGCCATGGCGCTGGAGAAGAACCCGGAGGTCGTGGCGTGGATCCAGGAGCGCGGCCACGACATCATGGGCCACGGGCTGCGCTGGCTCGACTATTCGATGATGGAGCGCGAGGAGGAGAAAAGGCACCTCTACGACGCCATCGCGCTGTTCAGGCAACTCACCGGCGACCGGCCGGTCGGCTGGAACTGCCGCACCATGCCGAGCGTCAACACGCGCGACCTCCTCGTCGAGGAAGGCGGCTTCATCTACCACTCCGACCCCTGCAACGACGACCTGCCCTATTTCCTCGACCACCACGGCACGCGCGTTCTCGTCCTGCCCTATTCCAAGACGCTCAACGACAGCCGCTACCTGATCGCGCCCGGCTACAGCAATCCGCGCGACTTCGCCGAGGATGCCCGCTCGTCGATCGACTATCTGCTCGGCGAAGCCGACGAGACCGGCGGGCGCATGCTGACCATCGGCATCCATGCCCGATGGATGGGCCAGCCGAACCGGGCCTCGGGGCTGCGCGACGTCATCGAGCACGTGAAGAAGACGCCCGGCGCCGTCTTCATGCGGCGCGAGGACATCGCGCGCTACTGGCTGGAAAACCACGACACTTTCGAGCGGCGCTGAGGCTTCGCGACACCGGGGGCGCCGATGTTCGAGACGCTGGTCACCGGAGGCACGGTCGTCGATCGCGGCACGATGCGGCGCGCCGAGGTGGCGATCGACAAGGGCCGCATCGCCGCCCTCGTTGCGCCGGGCGAAACGGCGGAGGCCGGCGCCGTCTTCGACGCCGCCGGCTGCATTCTTCTGCCCGGCCTGATCGACGCGCATGCGCATCTGCGCGAGCCCGGCCTGACCCACAAGGAGGATTTTTCCACCGGCACGCACGCCGCCGCACTCGGCGGCGTCACCACCGTGCTCGACATGCCGACCGACGACCCCTGGACCGACACGGCCGAGCGCCTCACCGACAAGATGGCGATGGCGCAAGGGCGGCTGCATGTCGACGTCGGCTTCCAGGCGGTCGCCTCGCGCGACCTGTCGCTTCTCCCTGCCCTGCTCGAGCTCGCGCCGGTTTCGGTCGAACTCTTCACCGCCGACGTACCCGACGCCTTCCTGTTCGACACGCTCGACGCGGTCGGCCAGGCACTCGGCAGGCTCGCCGGCAGCGGGACGCTGGTCGGCATCTCGCCCGGCGACCAGTCGATCCTCGCCGGCAGCGGCGCGCGCGACCGCTCCGGCTCGATCGCGGCATTCCTGGCGAGCCGCCCGCCGCTGGCCGAAGCCGGCGGCATCGCCCGCGCGCTGGTCGCCGCGGCGGATGCCGGATCGCGCATCCATGTGCGGCAGATCAATTCCGCCGCGGGCGTGGAGGTCTGGCGGCGCCTGCGCGGCATCGCCGACGCGAGCGTCGAGACGACGCCGCAGAACCTGTTTTTCACCGCCGCCGATTACGAGACCAAAGGTGCCGCGCTCAAGGCGTCTCCGCCGCTTCGCGCCCAGGCCGATGTCGAGGCACTGCGCGCCGCCCTGAGGGACCGCGCCGTCGACATCATCGCCACCGACCACGCGCCGCACAGCCCAGCCGAAAAATCGGCCGCCTATGCCGCCTTCGCCGACATTCCGGGTGGCCTTCCGGGACTCCAGACGCTGCTCCCCACCATGCTGAAGCTCGTCGACGAGGGTGTGATCGGTCTTCCCGACATCGCCCGCATATGCGCCGAGCAGCCGGCCGGGCGCTTCGGCCTGACGGCCAAGGGCCGCCTCGCACCGGGATACGACGCCGACCTGCTGATCCTCGACCCGCGCCGGCCGCACACCATCGCCAATGCCGAGCAGGCGAGCCGGGCCGGCCCTACGCCCTTCGCCGGCTGGACGGTGTCGTCCCGCCTGGCGCGCGTCATCCTGCGCGGCCGCGAAATCGTGCGCGACGGGGTGCTGGCGGCGCCGAGGCTCGGCCAGATCGTGCGGCGCGGTGCCTGACGGCATCGCCCGTTTCCCAACTCGAACGCAATTTACCGTCTGCGCTGATCTTGCCCGTCCGATTGCCAGAACTTGCCGTTGCGTCAGCTTTGCTTTACGGTATGAAGTCGTCGCCACCTGAACCTCTTTCGCACACATTCTCGAACGGACGGCGACAGGTGCAAAAAGCGTAGGCGGTCCGGCGTGTCGCCCGGACCAGCCTGCAGGAGCGTCGGCGGCCAGATCGTCGCCGGCCTCGTGCGAACGCGGTGCGATGCGGGTCCGGAGCGAGGGCGACGGATATGACGCATGTGGCAATGTCCGTCGGTCCGTGCTGGACGCAGCTCATCGAGCCGCGCAGCCGGCGGCCGGGTTCCCCTCCCTAGCTGCTCCCCCTTCGGCTTCCTGCGCCGATAACGTGACCAGGCGTCACGACGGCGGACATGTTCGGACCGTGATCATCTGAGGGGACCATCACATGCCGCAGACACCGACCGTTTGGCGGGGCTCGACGCTCGTCAATCCGCTGACCAACGGCTTCCAGGGACAGTCGAAGATCATCGGCCTGTCGAACGGCAACATTCTCGTCGTCTATGCCGACGACAGCGCCACCGCCCCGACCGCCGGCCGCGACGTCTCCGGCGTGATCTACGACGCAACGGGCGCCATCGTCCGCGCCGCGTTCCAGCTCAACACCATACATTTCGCCGATACCGAGGAACTCCCCAGCGTCGCCGCCACCAATGACGGCGGCTTCGTTATGGCCTATCTGGACACCAATGCGAGCGGAAGTTCGGTGCGGACCGAGCGCTACGACGCGGACGGCGACAGCATCGACGCCGGCGCCGCCTATGTCGACAACAGCGCGGCGATCGTCGGCAATCCGTCGATCGCGGTGAACACGGCCGACAATTCGTTCTTCGTCACCTACGAGCACAAGTCCGGCACCAACGAGACGATCCGCGGCCGCAAGCTCGACGCAGCGCTCAACACGGTCGGCGAGGAGAAGATCGTTCGCGCGGATGATGATCCGGATACCGCTGGCGTCGGGAACTTCACCTCCGATACCGCGGTGCTGGCGAACGGAGCCTACGTCACCGTCTACGAGCGCGCGGCGGCGGGCTTCTTCGAATCCGTCAAGAATATCGACGTGACGCTGAGCACGACGGCGGGCACGACGGACGACACGATAGAGGTCGACGGCGAGAGCATCGACGACCATGTGTTCGCGCCGAAAATCGCCGCCCTGCCGGACGGCGGGTTCGTCGTCGTCTGGGTCAAGGCGGAGACCACCGAAGGCGAGAGCAACGACAACATCCTCTACAGGATCTACGATGCCGACGGCAAAGCCAGGACGGGCGTTCTGACCGCCGTCGACAGCACCAGCGACCACGCGCTTCCGGACGTGATCGGCCTGAAGGACAACACCTTCTTCATCGCCTGGGACGACAAGACGGAAGGCGACATCGAGGGCAGGCTGTACAACGCCACGACCGGTGCGGCGATCGGCAGCGCCATCAACATCCAGACGACCGATGATCCGCGAAACCTCAACCTCGGCGCCACGACCGACGGTCGCATCCTGGTGACCTACCAGACGCTGACGCCGGGCGACGACGTCAAGTTCGAGATCTTCGACCCGCGCAGCGGCACGATCACCGCCGAGCCCGGCGAGGGCCAGGTGACGGCCCGCACCGAGGGCTCGACCCTCATCGGCTCCACTTCCGCGGAACGCCTGATCGGCCGCAACGGCGACGACACCTTCATCTATCCGCATGCCAGCGTCGGCGCGGGCAACATCGACAAGATCGAGGGCGGCGGCGGCACCAACACATTCTCGATCACCGCGCTCCCCGGCCAGATGATCGTCGACCTGAAGGCAGGCATCTTCGCCAGCGGCAATGCCGAGCAGGCGCTGACCGTGCGCGCGACGCTGAGCCAGATCCAAAACGTGACGGTGGCCGGCGCCCAGGACGTGCGGGGCAGCGACGGCATCAATTTCATCACCGCGACCGGAGCCTTCAACAACACGCTGCTCGGCCTCGGCGGCGCCGACACGCTGAAGGGCGGCGGCGGCGACGATCACCTCGACGGCGGGACCGGCGTCGACACGCTCGAAGGCGGCGACGGCAGCGACACCTATGTGGTCGACGATCCGGACGAGGTTGTCGTCGAAGCCGCTGGCAAGGGTGCGCTCGACGTCGTCAGGACCTCGGGCAGCTATGCGCTGCCGGCGAATGCCGAGATCGAGCGGCTGGAGACGACGAACGCGCTGGGGATCGAGGCCATCACGCTGGTGGGCAACCAGTTCAAGCAGACGATCGTCGGCAACGACGGCGAGAACCAGATGCTCGGCGATGGCCCGAACGGCGGCGCCGACACACTGGAGGGCCGCGGCGGCAACGACACCTACTACATCACCAACGCCGCCATGGTCGTCATCGAAGAAGCCGGAAAGGGCGCGCTCGACAGGGTCGTTGCCCTCGTGGATTACGCGCTGTCGGCCGGCGCCCATGTCGAGCGCATGGAGGCGAATGCGCTGGTGATCCCGACTGCCCGCTCGTTGAAGGGTAACGCCCTCGCGCAAGAGCTGATCGGCCACGCCGGCAAGGATGTCCTCGACGATGGCGGCGCCGGCAAGGCCGACACGCTCAGTGGTTTGGGCGGCGACGACACCTATGTCGTCAACAACAGCGGCGACGTGATCGTGGAGGCTGCGGACCAGGGCCTCGACAGCGTGCTGACCAACGTCACCTTCGACCTGCTGGAAGGTGTGCATGTCGAACTGCTGCGGGCGGCCCATCCGGGCGCGACCACCGCGATCAACCTCTTCGGCAACACCCTCAAGCAGGAAGTCCACGGCAATGACGGCAGCAACATCATCAGCGACGGCGGCAAGGGCAGTGCCGACGTGCTGGTCGGCCGCGGCGGCAACGACACCTATCGAATCTACAATTCCGGCGATCTGATCAAGGAATCGTCCACCCAGGGCGCGGCCGACACCGTGCTGGCGGCGGTCGACTACACGCTCGGCACCTCCGTTCACGTCGAGGTGCTCGCGACGCTCGATCCGGCCGGAGCCGCGCCGCTCGCGCTGTTCGGCAACGAGTTCGGCCAGACGATCACCGGCAACAAGGGCGCCAATGTGCTGCGCGGCTATGACGGCGACGATACGATCAACGGCGGCGACGGCGCCGACAAGATCTCCGGCGGTCTCGGCAACGACACGCTGGCCGGCAATGTCGGGGCCGACACCTATTACTTCAGCTATGCGCTGAACGGCACGACCAATGTCGACACGATCAAGGGTTTTTCGTCGATCGACCTGATCTCGCTCAACGCATCGATCTTTGCGCAGGCCGGCCCAGCCGGCGCGCTGGCCGCCTCGGCCTTCGCCGCCAGTGCCGACGGCAAGGCGACCACAGCGGCGCATCGCATCACCTACGAGACCGACACCGGCATCCTGCGCTACGATTCCGACGGCACCGGCGCGGCGGCGGCGGTCGCCTTCGCCATCATGCAGGGCCTGCCATCGATGAATGCCGGGGATTTCGTCGTGGCGTGAGCGGGTGCGGCTTCGGGCCCATCACCTGGCTTTCTCAAGATGCGTTGTCCGACGGGGCAAGGTGAAGGACCTGAACGCACCTCTGAATTCGATGGAAGCAACCTTGTTGTTTCCATTGTGCGGTCACTACGAATATGTAAATACTACCGCCGTTTGGAAAAATTTTCCTCGCCCGATCGACGAATTTCCATCCGGGAGATTTTTCCATCGTGTCGATAGGTTCTAGATTTTTGTTTCCCTCCAAGTATTGGGAGAATCCGGAATGGCTACGTTGAAAACAACCGGCGGCGCATTGCCGGGGGATGACTATGTATGGAGCCTCGGCGAACTCATCTTCTTCAAAGATGCCGACATCGTCGGGACGCCAACGACGAGCACGGTCCGCTACAAGCTGGACAATGGCTACGTCGTAAAGCTCTCGGGCACCGGTCTGGCGCTTGACGGCGCCGAACCGATCGGCGGCACCCTGACCGGGTTGCAGGTTCTGATGCCGGATGGAACGACGCCTATCCACACCCTGACCGGGCTCAGCCGCTCCTTCGCAGCCGTTGGCGACCAGGCGGATTTCTATGCGACGGATGCGTGGCAGCTAACGATGTGGCTGCTCAGCGGCAACGACACTCTCACCGGCTCCAACGACGGCTTCACCGACATGTTCGGCGGACACGGCACCAACACCTACAACGCCGGCACCGCGGGATCGCACATGGGCGGCGGATCGGGGGTCGACACCTACAAGGGCAACACCGGCTACGACATCGTCTCCTTCACCGACAGCCACTACGACGCGACGGTCCTGCAGGGCGTGACGGTGGACCTCAGTTCCAACACGGCGATTGATCCTTGGGGCAACAAGGAGTCGCTGACGCTGATCGACGAGGTCCGGGGTACTCAGTTCGGAGACACCCTCAAGGGCTCCAACGCCGCCGAGACCTTTATGGGACTGGGTGGCCGCGACAACATAGACGGCGGCGGCGGCTTCGATGTCGTGCGGTACGACCGGGACGAGCGCAGGGGCGGCGATCTGGGCGTCACGGTCGACCTTGCCGCGGAGACCGCGACCGACGGCTTCGGCCGCAAGGATACGATCAAGAACATCGAGGGCGTGCGCGGCACCAACCAGATCGACAAGCTTTACGGCAGCGACGTCTACAACGATCTGCGCGGCCTCGCCGGCAATGACTGGCTCGACGGACGCGGCGACGGCGATTCCATGGCGGGCGGCGAAGGCGACGACACCTATGTCGTCGACAGCGTCAACGACTTCGTCGAGGAGAACCGCGACAACGGCAACGGCGTCGATACGGTGCGGTCGACCATCACCATCGACCTCGCCGACACCGATCACTTCCGCGGCGAGGTCGAGAACGTCGTCCTTCTCGGCACCAAAGACCTTGCGGTCGACGGCAACGCCCTGAAGAACGCCATCACCGGCAACAGCGGCGCCAACACGCTGCGCGGTGCCGACGGCGACGACACGATCAGCGGCGGCGACGGCGCCGACAAGATCAGCGGCGGGCGCGGCAACGACAAGCTGGCCGGCAATGCCGGTGCCGACAGCTACTACTTCGGCAATGCGCTCAGCGCCACGACCAATGTCGACACGATCTCCGGCTTCTCGTCGATCGATTCGCTCTACCTTTCCAAGGCCATCTTCACGCAGGCCGGCCCGGTCGGGGAATTGGCTGCCGCCGCCTTCACGGCAAACGCCGACGGCGCGGCGAAGGACGCCAGCGACCGCATCATCTACGAAACCGATACGGGCATCGTGCGCTACGACGCCGACGGCAACGGTTCGGGCGCGGCGATCGTCTTCGCGGTGCTGACCGGAAACCCGGCCCTGACCAGCGCCGACATCTTCATCTATTGATCCCGCACCGGGGCCGCCGGCACGCCGGCGGCCCCGGAAGCAAATCTTAAACGCCGCCAGGCTAGACTGCCCGCGCGGGTCGCGCTGCCATTCCTGAACGGAACGAGCGGCCGGCCGCATTGGGAGGAAAGCGTTTGGCGACAATCACCTACCAGGTCGAAAACTCGGTTCCCGAATTTTCGACCACCTATTCCGCGAAATTCGATGCGACTTCCGACGAGACCCGGCCGATCGTCACGCCATTGGCCGACGGCGGCTTTGCCGTGGCGTTCCAGTGGGCCAAGCTGCCGCAGCCTGGCGACCAGACCATCGTGGTCGACATCTACAACAGCGATGGCAGCCGGCGTTTCGGCGACACCTCCGTCCTGATCAACAAGGCGGTCGCGGGTTCGAGCACGGTCGACGCCGCGATGACGCAACTGACCGACGGGCGCCTGCTCGTGTCGTGGACCGACACCGACAATGCCGGCATCCATTACGGCATCATCAACCCGTCGACCGGCCTCGTGCTCGTCACCGACAGGCTGATGGACTGGACCGACGAGAACGACCTCGCAAGCGACGTCGTGGCCATCGCCGGCGGCGGCTGGGCCCTCGTCAAGCAGGACGACGTCGCCCCGACCGACCAGGATGCCGACCTGTTGATCTACAATTCGGCCGGTACCAACATCGCCGAGACCGCGCTCAACAACAATGCCGGCGAAGACGAGCAGGCACCCTCGGCGGCCGTGCTGAAGAGCGGGCCCTATGCCGGCCACATCGCCGTCGCCTATGAGCGCGAGACCTTCAACGACACCGACGAATTCTCGATCGTCGTCGAGCTGTTCACCCCGGCCGGTAAGAGGGTGCTCGGGCCAATCGTCCTCGACAGCGCCGGGCAGAACCGCCGGCCCGATATCGTCGCCCTCAACGACGGGGGATTCGCGGTCGCCTATGAGGACGACACCTGGGGGCCGCCGGGAGCCTCCGTCGGCGTCTTCGACGCCGCCGGAAATCTGCGCGGCATCCTGCGCGTCGACAGCAACGCCAATGTCGACCGCGATCTGTCGATCGGCGTGCTGGCCAACGGCTTCATCTACGTCACCTGGACCGAGGCCGCCGCCTCCGAGGATATCCGCAGCGCCATCTTCGATCCGGCGACGCTGGCGCGGGTGATGTCCTACGGCGCGGTCGAGACCCAGGCGTTGCCGCAGGACCATTCCTCCGTCGCCATGCTGGCCAACGGAAAGGTGGTCACCGCCTGGACGGATGCCAATCCGACGCTGGCCGACGGCAATACCGACCCCGGCGATGCGCATGTCTCGATCCAGATCGACGAGATCGTCCGCGTCACGACCGGCGACGCCGCCGGAGAGACGTTGAGCGGCGATGCGCTGGTCGACAGGATCCACGGAAACGGCGGCGCCGATACGCTGAACGGCCTCGGCGGCAACGATTTCCTTTACGGAGACGCCGGCGAAGACACGCTCGACGGCGGGTCCGGTGACGACACGCTGGCCGGCGGAGCCGACAGCGACATCTATCTCGTCGACAGCATGAGGGATGTCGTCGTCGAGAGCGCGACGGGCGGAGCCGCAGACTGGGTCAAGGCGGCATCGACCTATGACCTTCTCGAAGGCGTGCATGTCGAGATCCTGTCGACGACGAACGACAAGGGCACGGCGGCCATCAACCTCTACGGCAACACGCTGAAGCAGACGACGACCGGCAATGCCGGCAGGAACATCCTCTCCGACGGCGGCAAGGGGGCGGCCGATACGCTGATCGGGCTGGGCGGCAACGACACCTACAAGATCTACAATGCCGGCACGGTCGTCGTCGAAGGCGCCGGCGAGGGTTTGAAGGACACGGTCA